>NC_007426.1:973207-1297610 GCF_000026045.1 Natronomonas pharaonis DSM 2160
GGAGCATGGAGCTACGTTCCGCCCACCCGTCAGAAACGCGTTGGCGGTCGCCGTTTACACGACCAGATGCGATTCCAGGCGGCCGCGGTCCTGAATCGCCTCCGCGTCGAGTTCGTCGACGAGGCGGCCCTTGTCCATCGCATAGCAGCGGTCGGCGAGGCCCTGAATCACCGAGAGGTTCTGTTCGACAAACAGGATGGTCGTGCCGAACTCCTCGTTGATGCGTGCGAGGTCTTCGGTTATCGACTGGACGATAGACGGCTGGACACCCTCGGATGGCTCATCGACCAAGAGCAGGTCGGGGTTGCCGACGAGCGCTCTGCCGATGGCGAGCATCTGCTGTTGGCCGCCGCTCATCGTTGCGGCGTCTTGACTCGCCCGCTCTTCGAGAATCGGGAAGTACTCGTAGACGCGGTCGTACAGCGCCTCGGTTTCGTTGCCGATGTTCTCGCCGATGAGCAGGTTCTCACGAACCGACAACCCGGGGAAGACGTCCCGGCCCTGCGGTACGTAGCCGATGCCGAGTCCCGCCCGCTCGTCAGCCGACAGCGCATCGATTGTCTCGCCGCGGTATTCGACGGTGCCGGAGTCGGGGTCGAGAAGCCCCATAATCGTCTTCAGCAGCGTCGTCTTGCCGACGCCGTTCTTGCCGACGATGCCGACGACTTCGCCGCCGTCGACGCGACAGTCGACGTCCCGCAGGATGGGGGTCCCGTCGTAGCCAGCGGTGAGTCCGGTGACGGTGAGGCTCATGCGTCTTCCCCCAGGTAGATGCGCTTCACTTCGGGGTCGGACTCGATGTCGTCTATCGGCCCCTGCCGGAATATGGACCCCTGGTTCAGTACGGTCACTTGGTCGGAAATCTCTCTGACAAACTCCATATCGTGTTCGATGACGACGAAGGCCATCCCCTCGTCGTTGAGCGAGCGGATGAGGTCGGCGACGCTTGCGGTCTCTTCGACCGACATCCCTGCGACCGGCTCATCCAGCAGCATGAGCTTCGGCTCCAGCGTCGTCGCCATGCCGATTTCGAGCCGCTGCTGTTGGCCGTGCGAGAGGTCGCCGGCTGGCGTCTCGGCGCGGTCGGCCAGTCCGATTTCGTCGAGCGTTTCGTAGGTCGTTGCTTCGAGGTCCCCGCTGTCGACGCGCTGGAGCGGCACCTGCAGGTTCTGAGCGACAGTGAGGTCCTCATAGACGTGTGGCGACTGGAACTTCACGCTGAGGCCGGCGTCGATGCGTTCGTGGGGCGGCAGCTGCGTGAGGTCCATGCCGTCGAAGTAGATGCGTCCCTCTGTCGGCGTGAGCTGTCCGGTAATCAGCTCTAGGAGCGTACTCTTGCCCGCTCCGTTGGGACCGATGAGACACCGGAGCTCACCTTCGTCGACGGTGAAGTCGACCTCATCGACGGCGGTGAGGCCGCCGAAGTTCTTCGTGAGCCGTTCGGTCGCGAGAATCGCATCGCGGTCGAGGCCGGTCGCCTTGACGGCCGGCTGAAGCCGCGTTGCGGGGTCGTCCGGCGTGCTCACAGCACTCCCTCCGTTGTCGTCGTCTGCTGTCGAATCATTCTGTTGCTCCCTCCGTTGGCTCGGTCGTCGACCGGTCGTTGATGCGCTCCAGTAGCTGCTTTAGGCCTCGGTCGAGGTACGGAACAATCCCGGCCGGCATGACGAGGATGACGACCATCAACAGCCCGCCGATGATGACAAACGCCCACTCGGGGCCCAGCGGACCGACACCGTCGGTGAGGCCGGTCCGCATCCACTCGATGGCAAACGTCGCGCCGATGGCGCCGATGAGCGACTCACGGCCGCCGACGCTGACCCACACGACGGGCAGCGCGGCAAACAGAATGCCGAACACTGAGGGGTCGATGAAGTTCCCCCAGACGGCGTAGAAGACGCCGCCGGCAGCCGCCAACGCGCCGCCGATGGTGAACACGACGAGCTTGATGAACGGAACGTTGTAGCCGAACGTCTCCGTTCGCGCCTCGTCTTCGCGGACGGCAACCATCGTCATCCCGAAGCCGCTGTTGACGAAGGCCCGCAGCCCGAGGTAGGTGACCACGAGCGCGGCCAAAAGCAGGTAGTAGAAGGCGACCCTGTCGAAGGCGACGCTCGCGCCGCCAACGCCCAACACGAGGTCGGGGATGTCGGGCATCCCGTTGAAACCGCCGAGACGCGCTTCGCCGATGGCCCACTCGCTGCCGGCCGTCTGGGCCGCAAAGGTGTTCAGTACGAGCGCGACGACGAGCGTAATGATGGTGACGTAGACGTCTCTGACGCCGCCGTAGAACATGAAATAGCCCAGCGCGGCCGCAAACAGCGCGCCGACGACGATGGCCCCCAAAAGCGCTGCGGTGATGCCACCGGCCGTACCGAAGTTGATGCCGATGACGCCGAAGGTGTATGCGGCGACGCCGAAGAAGGCGACTTGTCCGAAGCTGAGGATGCCGCAGTAGCCCCAGACGACGCTGAGACTCAGCGCCAGGAAGGCCAGCGCGAAGTACTGTGTCGTCGTCTGAATGCTGAACGGGTCCGTCGTCATGGGGTAGACCGCGAGACCAGCCACCACGACGACGAAGAACCCCCAAAACAGGGGCGAGTTCCCGTAGGTGTTCGGCCCTTCGAGGAGCCCACGGATGCGGGCGGCCGGTCCGTCAGGCGACCCGATGTCGGCACTCATTGGTCTGCCCTCCGTCGCTGCCGCCACTGTTCGATGTAGCCGGAGATGCCGTCAGGCAGTACCCGAAGGGCGATGATGGCGACGATGAGCATCGCCATTAGCCCGACGAAGGTCCCAAGCTGGAAGCTGAAGACCGCGTTGACGAAGCCGAGCAGCCCCGACGCCGAGAGCGTCCCGATGACGACCGACGGCCCGCCGACGACCACGGCGACGAACGCCTCGACGAGGAAGATGCTGCCTCTGTCGGGCGTGATAGCGCCGATAGCGGGCGCGTACAGCGCCCCGGTGAGTCCGGCCAGCCCGGAGCCAAGCGCGAACGTCGTGACGTACATCCGGTCGGTGTCGATGCCCATCGCACGGGCGGTTTCGGGGTCTTCGATGGTTGCTCTGGCCTTGACCCCGAACTCGGTGCGGGTAAACAGCACGTACAGGCCGACCAGGACCGCAAGCGCTACCAGCGGCAGGAAGACGCTCCGGTAGGTCCCGGAGGTGTATGGCCCGTAGGCGACGTTGCCCATCGGCGTTGAGATGCTGTCGAGGCTGGACCCGAAGGTAATCAACAGCAGCTGTGCGACCACGAGCGCGAGGCCCCACGTCGCGACCATCGAGTCAAGCAGACGGTCATAGAGGTGTTGGACGACCAGCCGCTCGACGATGATGCCGAAGATGACTGTCATGACGACACCGGACACCATCGCGACCGGCAGCGGGAGCCCGGCGTGGTAGGTGAGCGCCGTCCCGTAGATGCCGACGAGGATGAACTCCCCGTGGGCGAGGTTGATGACGCCCATCATCCCGAAGATTACCGCCAGCCCGACCGTCGCCAACACGAGGAAGGCGAAGCTATCGAGGAACTGAAACAGCAGCGCGGCCCCGTCGTACAGCGGCGATAGGGGCACGAGCGGCTGGCTCACGGCGTCTCACCCCCGCCGGTGTGTCGTAGCCGTCGCGTCATTCGAGGATATCACCGTAAACGTCGGCGGGCTCGTACTGCGTGGTCTTCGACTCCGCACGGAGGTCACAGCCGTCGCCGCCCTCGACTTCTTCGCGGAGGAACGAGGGGCCGATTTCCTGTTCGGCGTCGAAGCTGATGTCGTGGTTCTCGTCGGCGTGGGCGACGCGCATCTGGTGGGTGATGTGGTGGGTCGCACCGTCGAGCTCGATTCGGCCCGAGGGGGCGTTCATCTCCACGCCTTCCTCGAGGACATCGATGACGGCGTCCTGGTCGAAGGTGCCGGCCTCCTCGACGGCCTCTTTCCACATGTAGACCGAGAAGTAGTTGTTCTGTGCTTCCTGGTTGAGGTAGTTCGCGTCGGGCCAGCGGTCGTAGAAATCCTCGACGAAGTTCTCGCCCTCCCGGAGGTCGCCGAGTTCCTCCATATAGCTGACGCCCGCGTAGACATCGGTCACGGCGTTTGGCTCGTAGCGGATGTGCTCGTGGCCCTGGGCCATCGTCGTCGATGTCCCGATGGGAATCATCAGGTCGTTGGAGTCCCGCTGGTCGTAGAAGTTCTCGTGGTTGGCACCGACGAGCATCGACATGATGAAGTCGGGGTCCTCGGCCTGAATCCGGTTGATGACCGACGAGAAGTCGCTTTCGTCGAGCGGGATGTACTCCTCGCCGACGATGTTGTAGCCGTTCTCCTCGGCGATGACGTTGACCCAGTCGCCGGACAACTGTCCGAAGTTGTAGTCGGCGGCAATGATGTAGATGTCCTCGCCGTACTGGTCGGCGAGGTACGGCGTCACGGCCCCGAGCTGCTGGCGAGCCGTCGAGCCGACGGCGAAGATGGTATCGTCACAGACACCGCCCTCGTATTGGGTCGTATAAAAGTATAGCTGGTCTTCGTCGTTGATTATTGGCCGAATCGCCTCCCGAGTCGCGCTGGAGTACCCGGCCCAGAGGGCGTCGACTTGGTCCTGTAGGATGAGCCGTTCAGTCAGTTCCTGGTAGCGCTCGTTGTCGGATTGGGGGTCGGGGTCGACGATTTCGACTTCCTCGCCGAGAATCCCGCCGTCTTCGTTTATCTCCTCGATTGCCAGCCGCGTCGCCTGCCACTTCGAGGTGCCGTTGAGCTGGAAGTTTCCGGAGCGGTCCTCAAGGATACCGACGGTTGGTCCGTCGCTGCCACCGTTGCCGCCCATACAGCCCGCAAGGCCGATGCCGGCTGCGGCTGCTCCCGATGCGAGCAGTTTCCGACGGCTGACGGTCGGGTTACGCATTGGCATCACCTGTGGTGTAAACTGCACGTTCGGAAACGTTCGTGATTGTTTCGCTTTTGCGCCGAATACTGTCTGTATATTCAGACATTTTCACGTCTCATCCGGAGTTAGAGGAGTTATATAAGCGTTTTCGGGAAACACTTCAATAGAAATACCCACAGAGGAGAGGGGCTGGATACTCTATTGACTGTGTTGGTGTCCTTATATTCTGGATGAATGTGGTTCTGAGAAGGGTCTAATATCCCGTGTGTGCTACATCTGTGAACACCGTTTGAGTTCAAAACAGCTCCACCGCTGGCTGTCCGCGCTGCCTGTCGCTCCGCACCCCCCGGCTAATCGTACGTTTTCCATATAACGGGGTCGAACAAAAATATTCTTCCTGATTTCGTTACCCTCTAGCCGGACGTTATCGGTAGGTGGCAGAATGGAAGCATACGTTCGAAAATATCGCCCGATTGGTTACCTTATGTACGCTTCCACTCTCACCCGGTAGTATGTTCGATATACTGTTGCACGCAGGAACAGAGCATCCCAATCTCTCGTTCATCGTCGTTGCGAGCCTTCTTTCGTTCCTCGCGGGGCTTGGCATCGGCACCTACTCCGAACAGCTCGCCGGATTGTTCACATCCACCGACTCGGAGCCGACCGAGTGAGACCGATGACGGGTATCGACCGACCGGCCACTCCTCGGCCGGCCGCTACCGGAGGTGACCGTCCGTGAGCGACCCCTCGGAGGGCTCGCTGACGCCCGGCGAACTGCTCGTCGACGATGCGCCCGTCGAACTCAATGCCGGCCGTGAAACGGCGACGGTCACCGTCGAAAACACCGGCGACCGGCCGGTACAGGTCGGCTCCCACTATCATTTCTTCGAGACGAACCCGGCGCTTGCGTTCGACCGCGAGACGGCCTACGGCATGCGGCTGAACATCCCCGCTGGCACCGCCGTCAGGTTTGAGCCGGGCGCTGAACGGGATGTCGAACTGGTCGCTATCGGCGGCGACCGCATCGTCCATGGCATGGATGGACTGGTGAACGGTGACCTCGATGACGAAGCAACCCGCGAGCGAGCGATGGACCGAGCCGCCGCGGCCGGCTACCGGGGGGTCGAGCGATGACGAAAACGCTGCCCCGCGAGGAGTACACCGACCTCTTCGGCGCGACAGTCGGCGACCGGATTCGGCTCGGCGACACCTCGCTGCTGGCCGAAATCGAACACGACCACGCCACCTACGGCGATGAGGCGGTTTTCGGCGGCGGCAAAACGATGCGGGACGGAATGGGCATGCAGTCGGGGACGACACAGGCCGACGGCGCTCTCGACTGGGTGTTCAGCAACGTCGTCGTCGTTGACCCGGTTCTCGGCATCCGGAAAGGCGACATCGGCGTCCGAAACGGCCGCATCGTCGGCGTCGGCAAGGCCGGCAACCCGGACACTATGGACGGGGTCGACGACGAACTGGTCGTCGGCCCGAGCACTGATACTGTCCCCGCGGACGGTCTCATCGCCACGCCCGGCGGCCTCGACATTCACGTCCACTTCAACAGCCCACAGCTCGTCGACCACGCCCTCGCCAGCGGCATTACGACGATGTTCGGCGGCGGCTACGGCGGCGGCGCAACGACCTGTACACCCGGCCCGAACAACGTCAAGCGGTTCCTGCAGGCAGCCGACGAGTGGCCGGTTAACGTCGGTTTCTACGGCAAGGGCAACAGCAGCCAGCCGGAGGGCCTGGCAGAACAGGTCGAAGCCGGCGCTTGTGGAATGAAACTCCACGAGGACTGGGGGTCGACGCCGGCGGCTATCGACACCTGCCTCGAATACGCCGAGTCGGCCGACATTCAGGTCTGCATCCACACGGACACGCTCAACGAGTCCGGCTTCGTCGAGGAGACGTTCGACGCCATCGACGGCCGGGCCATCCACACCTTCCACATTGAGGGAGCCGGCGGCGGCCACGCCCCGGACGTGCTTGAACTGGTCGGCCACGAGCATATGCTGCCGTCGTCGACGAACCCCTCGATGCCCTACACCGAGAACACCTTCGACGAACATCTGGATATGGTGATGGTCTGTCACCATCTCAACCCGGACGTTCCCGAGGATGTCGCCTTTGCCGAATCCCGCATCCGCGCCGAGACCATCGCTGCGGAGGACGTCCTGCACGATACGGGCGCTATCAGCATGATGACCTCCGATTCGCAGGCGATGGGCCGGATGGCGGAGGTCATTTCCCGGACATGGCAGACCGCGGATAAGATGAAACAGCAACGTGGGCCGCTGCCCGAAGACGACGGCACCGACGCTGACAACCACCGCATCAAGCGCTACGTCGCCAAGTACACCATCAACCCCGCTATCGTCGCGGGCATCGACGACTACGTCGGCTCCATAGAGCCGGGGAAACTGGCTGATATCGTCCTCTGGGAACCGGCCTTCTTCGGCATCAAGCCGAAAACCGTCATCAAGGGCGGCTTCCCGGTTTACAGCCAGATGGGCGAGGCCAACGGCTCGTTGATGACGTGTGAACCCGTCGAGATGCGCCCGCGAGCCGGCGCAATGGGGAACGCAAAGCACGGGCTCTCGGTGACGTTCGTCAGCGGCACAGCCCACGAGGCGGGCGTCGGCGACGCCTACGGCCTCGATACGCCGGTCAGACCCGTCGACGGGACCCGCTCGGTTCGGAAGGCCGACATGCTGTACAACGACTACTGTCCCGACGACATCGACATCGACGCACAGACGTTCGAGGTATCGATAGACGGCGAGCACGTGACGTGTGAGCCGGCAGACGAACTCCCCCTCGCACAGCGGTACCACCTATGAATCTCACACCCAAAGAACGGGAGCGGCTGACGATATTCATGGCGGCGGAGTTGGCCCGCCGCCGGAAGGAACGCGGCGTGAAGCTCAACCACCCGGAGACGGTCGCCTACATCTCCGATTGGGCCTGCGAGCGCGCCCGAGAGGGGATGTCAGTCGCCGAAATCCGCCAGGAGGCGACAGCGCTTTTGACCCGTGAGGACGTGATGGACGGCGTTCCGGAACTTGTCGATATGGTACAGGTCGAACCGATGTTCCCCGACGGAACGAAGCTCGTGACGATTCACGACCCGATTCGGGCTGACACCCGGGAGCAACTGGAGGAATAATGGGGCACAGAGATGTCGCAACCGTCGGCCTCGGCGGACCGGTCGGCTCCGGCAAGACCGCGATGGTCAAACGGCTCGTCCCGCGGCTCGATGCGGCCGGCTACAACGTCGGCGTCATTGCCAACGACATTATGACACAGGAGGACGCCGACCGGCTCAGGGAGTCCTTCGAGGGGATTCTCCCGCCGGACCTCGTCGAGGGCGTCGAGACCGGTGCCTGTCCGCACACTGGCATCCGCGAGGACCCCTCGATGAATATCGCGGCTATCGACGAGTTCACCGAGTCGTATCCGGACCTCGATGTGGTGTTGCTCGAAAGCGGCGGCGACAACCTCGCGGCGACGTTCAACCCGGAGCTGGCCGACTACTTCATCTTCGTCATCAGCGTCGCCGAGGGCGACGACATCCCGCGCAAGCGCGGCCCCGGCGTCACGCAGGCCGATTTGCTGGTCGTCAACAAGACGGACCTCGCACCCCACGTCGACGCCGACCTTGAGGTAATGCGCCGGGACGCCGAGACGGTTCGCGGCGACGCGCCGACCTGCTTTACCGACTGCAAGGCCGAGGAGGGAATTGACGGCGTCGTCGACCACATCGAGGAGGGGGTTCTCTTCGCGTGAGCGCCGTTCCCGATGCCTTCCAGCGATACGGTGCGGAATCGCTGGCGCAAGCGCCGGCTTTCGGTCCCGGGAAAGACGGCGTCTTCGAGGCAACGCTCGCTCGCACGGGCGACCGCGACACCCGTCTCCTCCGCGATTATACGAAGGTTCCATATCACCTGACGGGAACGCTCGATACCGACCCCGCGCCGGGGCTGACGACGCTCTGTCTGCAGGAGCCGACCGGCGGCGTCGCACAGGGTGACCGCCACAGTATTACCGTCACTGCCCGCGAGGGTGCACGTGCACGCGTGACGACACAGAGCGCCACGAAGGTCCACAGCATGCAGGCCAACTACGCCCACCTCGATGCGACGCTTGAGGCCGGCCCCGACGCCCATCTTGAGTACGTCCCGGGGCCGACCATCGTCAACGAGGACGCCCGCTGTTTACAAACGGTCGCTGTCGACCTCGCGCCGTCGGCTACCGTCGTCGTCGCCGACGTGTTCGTTCCCGGTGGACTCTCGGCCCACGAGCCGTTCGATTTCGACCACTATCACAGCCGGCTCGAAGCCCGTTGTGAAGAGCGGCTCGTCTGTGCCGACGCGGTCGATTTGCACCCGGCGGACGGCGACCCCCGCGACCCGGCGACCGTCGCCGACTACGATGTCGTCGGGACGCTGTACGTGCTGGCTCCCGAGGCCGACACGGAGGTGCTCGCGGAGGCCATCCACGCCCGGTTCGACGCCCACGACGCGGTCACGGCCGGCGTCTCGGCGCTCCCGTACGAGTCGGGGGTCTCGGTCCGAGTCCTCGGCACCCGGAGCGCAGACGTGACTGACGCGGTGCGGGACGCATGGGACGCATCGCGACAGGAATTGCTCGGCGTCGGCATCCCCGCCGACAGGAGGTACTGATGCGGCACGTTGATGGGGTCGTCGGCAACCGCTATGACGACCCCGACCTCGACGAGCAGCTCCACGCCCACGAGGACGCCGGGCGACTCGAACGGGTCGTTCTCGAAGCCGGCCAGCGGAAGCGCTCCCGGCTTCGTGTCGAGACCGACGCCGGAACTGACCTCGGTATCGTCGTCGACCAGCCGGAGCTACGGGCCGGTGATGTCCTCTTTCTCGACGACGATGCGGCCGCTGTCGTCGAGTTCGAGTCCAGAACCGCTTTCGTCGTCGACCTCCCGTCGCCGGGGCCGGAGACGGTTGCCGCGGCGGTCGAACTCGGCCACCGCGTCGGCAACCAGCACTGGGATATCGCCATCGAGGGCGGGACGGTCTACGTGCCCGTCGAGGCCGACCGCCGTATCATCGAAGACGTCCTCGGCGAGCACATCCCGGACAGCGGGACAACACGCTATGCGTCGGTCGATGCGAGCCTGTTCATCGGCGAGAATGCCGAACCCAGCGGCGTCGACCACAGCCACGAAGCAACCGACAGCGGACACGGTTATGGGGAAGACCACGACCACGACCACAGCCACGACCACAACCACGACCACGACCACAACCACGACCACGACCACAGCCACAGCCACGACAGCCATGAGTGAAACGTCGTTTCTGACGGCGCTGCGGCTGGCCGATTCGTTCCTGCCGGTCGGGACGTACACCGCCTCCTACGGCATCGAGCAGTACGTCAACGAAGGCGATATCGAGACGGCGGCGGAACTCGGCGACCTCGTTGAGGCGTATCTGCGGCGTATCGTCGGCCCCGCCGAGACGGTCGCGCTTGCCGCCGCACATCGGGCGGCTGCGGCGGACGACGAAGCCGGCATCCGAGCGGCCGACGAACGGCTGCATGCCGCCACGCTGCCGGCGGAGTTTCGCGACAGCGCGACGAAGGCCGGGACGAAGCTGCTTGAGCTACTGGCATCGACCGACGAGGGCCTGTTCGCCGAGACGACGCTGGACGGTGCTGTCGCCGCATACGCTGCCGCCGTTGCAGCCGACGAAACCCCGGGACAGTATCCCGTCGTACTCGGCGTCGTTACCCAGCGGGCCGGGCTCGGCCGCCGGGAGGCCTGTCTGGTCGGTGCCTACTCGGTGGTGACAGAGCTGCTTGGGGCGGCCCAGCGGCTCGGCCGGTTCGGACATACCGACATTCAATCGCAGCTCGCCGAGCTGCTGCCGGTTATCGAGGAGGTCTGCGACGAGTACGTCGACGCCGAGCTCTCGTCGCTTTCGTCCTTTGCGCCGCTCGCAGAGACGATGGGCATGGCCCACGAGCGGGCCGACCGGCGGCTCTTTATGAGCTAGCTCAGTCGATATCGGCGTACTCTGTGAGCCGCTCGAAGGCCGCAGCTTCTCGGTCGCCGCCGCAGCGGTCGACCACCGATTCGAAGTAGTCGATGCGCGAGCGGAGCGTCTCCGTGTCGTAGCCCGGGACATCGAGCCGCGAGGCCGCGACGGTCGCCTCGATGACGGCGTAGTAGCCGCGGTTCGTCGTCGGAACGACCTCCCGTTCGACGCGGGCCTCGACCGGCGTGAGCGCCCACTCGACCCACTGGGTGTCGCCCTCCTCGCCGTCGTCGAGCCGTTCGACGTCAACAGTGGCCCACGCGTCGGCGCTGTCGAGCACCGGGTCTGCTTCCTCCCGTACCGAGCAAGCGGCGTCAACGAAGTCCACCGGGTCGTGAGTGAACTGAACGTAGCCACCGCCCCGCTCGCTGAAATTCCGCCATGTTCGGGTTCGACCCCACGTCCGGGCGGTCACCGGCTCGCCGGCAAAAAGCCCCAGTGCCGCGACGTTCCAGCGGCCGTTGGGCCCCCTTGTCGTCACGACCGATTCTGTGACCCCGGAGAGGTCGACGGGCCAGTCTGCCGGCACGCTCAGACCTCCAGTCCCCGCTGCAAAGCGATGAACAGCGCCGCAGCGGTGATGTCGGCTGTCGTCCCCGGGTTGATATCGCGGTCGACGAACTCGGCAGCGAGGTCGTCGGCGTCCTCACGGCCCTCCAATACCGCCTGTGCTCGCGCTGTTGCTTCCTCGGCTGCCGCCCGCCCGTTGCGCGTGACGACGAAGGTATCCGGCTCGTCGGCCAGCAGCCGCAGGAACGTCCGTGAGGCGCGCTGATATATCGGCCCGTCGTCGTCGCTGAGCCACGAGGCGGCCGTGAAACTGCGCTCGAAACCGCCGGTCAACTCGGCGGCGACGCCGTCGCGGTCGGCCGACAACGCCATCACATCCGCGAGCGTCAGCGCCCGCTCTCTGAGCTCCGGGGCCGCATCGCCGCCGCGGCGGACATCGAGCGCGTCCGCGTCCGCCGGCGGGTCGTCGACGGCAACGTCGACGTGCTCGAAGGCGCGATAGAACCCGCAGGCGTCCTCGACGGTCGTCGATTCGACGACGGTCCTCGTCCCCGCCGGCGTGAGCCGGCTGGTTGCGGCAGCACGGACAAGCGGCACCAACAACAGCAGCGCTCCGAACTGCGTGTTGCCGGCGGACTGTTCGGCCATGCCGGCGACCGCTCGCTCGAAGCACTCGCCGACGCCGGGAGTGGTGTCGGCGGCCGCCGCGAGGCCGCCCATCGCCCCGACCGCGCCCGCCATGAAGTGTTCGAGCCGGAGGTCGTCGTAGTCGCGGCGGCGGTCGACGTTGCCCGGCTTCGGCGTGCCGGCCACCTCAAGCAACAGTGCGAGTTGTGCGTTCTGTGCCGGGCCGCGCCGCGGGGCGGCCGGCCGGCTGTCGGTCGATTCCTCAGCCATCGGCCGACACCTCCGTCTGTCGCTGGCTGTCGAACCACTCGTCGACGGCCCGCCGAACCCGAGCCAGCAGCGCCGGGTCATCGGACGGGCGGCCAACCGACACCGCGTCAGCGCCGTAGTCGAGATACTCCCGTGTCGTTTTCCGGTCCCGAACGCCGTTGTTGGCAACGACGAAGGCGTTGGGGGCGGCTTCGGTAACCGCGCCGACGACGTGTTCGCTGTCCATCGCATCGACGTGGAGGACGGACGCGCCGGCGGCCGAAAGCGCCGCTGCAAGCGCCGGCAGGTCGACCCCGTCGACCTCTGTTCTGACCTTGACGCTCACCGTCGCGCCGGTGTCGGCGGCCGCCCGGACCTGCTCGCAGAGCCGGTCGTCGTCTTTGAGCAGCGACTCGCCGGCCCCGGCGGCGCACATCTCGGACTGCCGGCAGTGGGCGTTGAGTTCGACTATCGCGTCCCGGTCGGCACAGACTGCCGCGGCTTCGACGATGGGGTCGACGGTCGCACTCCGGACGTTGAACGCCGGCCGGACGGGAGTTCCGGCAAGCGCCGCGAGCTGTTTGTCGATGAAGGCGATGGGGTCGTCGGGCAGGAACTCCGTTCGGTCGCGTTCAGCGAGCGCCGCCGCGGCGCGGCGCGTCTCGGCGTCGATAGCCAGCCCACCGAGAAACGCACAGCCGACGTGCGGGGCGGCCGCGGCCGCCCAGTCGGCATCCGACTCGCCCGACAGCGATGCGACGGCGAGCCGTGGCGCAAACATTCAGGCCACCTCCACGCCGAGGCGGTCGAAGGCCTCGCGGACGGCCCGGCAGACGCGCTCGCCGTCGGCCGGGCTGCCGAGTTCGGTATCGGTGCGGACTGTCGGCCGCTCCAGCGGCGTTTCGTCGGCCTCGTCGACCACGAAGGCGTCGGCAAAGGGGTAGGCCTCCGCGACGCCGGCCGTCGACGGCGCATACCCGTCCGCGGCCATCAGGTCGTCGGCCGGCCCGGAGAAAACCCGGTCCTCGACGAACGGCGAGACGGCGACAACGGGTGTTTCGGCGAGGGCTTTGCGGATGCCATCGAGAGCCACCATCGGGCCGATGCTGGTAATCGGATTCGACGGTCCGATGACGACTGGGTCGGCAAGCGCCTCGCGGACCTCCGGCGTCGGCTCGGCCGCGTCGGCACCGCGGAATTCGACGCCGTTGATTGTCGGCTCGGCCCGTCGATGGACCCAAAACTCCTGAAAGTGGACCAGTCCCTCGTCGGTGTCGATGAGCGTCGCCACGGGGTCGTCGCTCATCGGCAACACGGGATGGTCGACGCCGAGCGCGTCGGCAAGCGTCGCGGTTGCCTCGGTCAGCCGCTTGCCCTCATCGAGCAGGCTCGTCCGGGTAATGTGGACGGCTCGGTCGGTGTCGCCGATTTCCATGAACTCCGCGACCCCCGAGAAACGCCGCCACCGGGCGATATCCCGGCCGGCCGTCTGCTTTTTGTCCGGGAGGTACCGCGGCCCGGTGTCGAGGTCGGCGGCGTCGGCGAGCGCCCGCAGTTCCTCGTGGGTTTCGGTCGTGTCGCCGTCGATGCCCCACCACGTCTCGCGGTCGAGGCGGTCGGCGGCGGCAAAAAGCACCGTGTCTACGTCGGGGCAGACGACCAACCCGCCCAGTTCGACGTCGTCGCCAGTGTTGCAGACGACGGGCGTGTCGGCGGTGTCGAAGACCGTTTCGGCTCCGTATCGGAGCTTCGGGGTCCCCGTCCCGCCGGCGAGAAACGTCACCATACCCCCGGTTTCGAGCCAACGGGTTTGTATCTGATTGTTGCCGCAGTGGGCTGGCCGCCCCGCGACGGTTTTTATACGACGACGCCGAAGACCCGGCCGGATGGTCACCATCAAGGACAGCGTCCACGACCACATCACCGTCGAGGGCGTCGCGGCGGACCTGCTGGATACGCCGGCGGTCCAGCGGCTCCGGCGGATTACACAGCTCGGCACTGTCGAGTACGTCTATCCGAGCGCCAACCACACCCGATTTGAGCACTCGCTGGGGGTGTACCACCTCGCGACGCGTGCGCTCGACCATCTCGGCATCGAGGGCACGCAGGCCGAGCGGCTCCGGGCGGCCGCCATCCTCCACGACATCGGTCACACGCCCTACAGTCACAACATCGAGGCCCTCGTCGCTCGCCGGACCGGCAAGCTCCACGACGAGGTCGAGGACCTGCTCGAAACGGGCGATGTCGCCCGCACGCTCGCGCTCCACGACATCGACCCCAGCGCCGTCGCCGACCTCATTGCCGGCGACGGGGAGTTCGGCCCGCTGGTTTCGGGCGAACTCGATGTCGACCGGATGGATTATCTCGTCCGCGACGCCCACCACACCGGCGTTCCGTACGGGACCATCGACGCCGGCCGGCTGATTCGCGAACTCCGGTTTGTCGACGGCGAACTCGTCCTCGCCGAGGGGAACGTCCAGACGGCCGAGTCGCTGCTTGTTGCCCGTGCCCTGATGAACCCGGTCGTCTACAACCACCACGTCGCCCGTATCTCGAAGGCAATGCTGCGGCGAGCGACCGAGCAGCTTCTGACCGCCGGTGTGACCGACGCCGAGACGCTTCGCCGGATGGACGACGCGGCGTTGCGGTCGGCGTTGCGGGACTGTGCGGCGACCGCACCGCTTGCCACTCGACTGGACCGCCGGACCCTCTACAAGCGGGCTGTCTGGGCCGAACTCCGCGACGTGCCCGACGATATCGTCGACGCCGACCACGAGACCTGCCGGGAACACGAACGCGCTATCGCCGAGCGGGCCGGCGTCGACCCGGCGGCTGTCATCATCGACGTTCCGTCGCGGCCGTCGATGCGTGAGTCGACGAGTCGGGTCGTCGTCGGCGGTGAGGTCAGAACCCTCGGTTCACAGTCGACGCTTGTGGCGGCGCTGCGCCGCACCCAGCGCGAACAGTGGCGGCTCGGCGTTTACGCACCGGAAGCAGAGACCGACGCCGTCGGCAGCGCCGCGGAGGACATTCTCGGACTCGACCTCGATGCGCTCGTCGTCGACGTTCGACAGGGCGTCAACACTCGCCTCGACGAATTTCAGGAGTAGCCGCTGAGACCCACGCCGGCTACAACCGATTTAACCCCCCGCCCCGTTCGGCCCGTATGGAGCTTTCCGGAACGATACTCGCCGGCCCCGACTACGAGCCGATAGAAGGCCGTGTCGTCGTCGAGGACGGCGAGATAACGGCCATCGAGGAGGTCGAGACCGCCTCCTCGGACATTATCTGTCCTGCGTTCGTCAACGCCCACACCCACATTGGCGATTCGATAGCCAAAGAGGCGGGGCGTGGGCTCTCGCTTGACGAACTGGTCGCGCCGCCGGACGGGCTGAAACACCGGCTCCTTGACGATGCCTCGCGGGAGGAGCTGGTGGCGGCGATGGCTCGCTCGCTCCAGTTCATGCAGGCGGCCGGAACCGGCGCATGCATCGAGTTCCGCGAGGGCGGCGTCGAAGGCATCGAAGCGCTCCAGGCGGCCACGGCGGGGCTCGATATCGAGTCGGTCGCCCTTGGCCGTGACACGACCGACGTGCTCGACATCGCCGACGGATACGGAGCCAGCGGTGCCCGCGATGGCGATTTCTCGGCGGAACGGACCGCCACCGGCAGGGCGGGACTGCTCTTCGGTATCCACGCCGGCGAGCGGGACGCCCACGACATCAACCCTGCACTCGACTTGGAACCGGACTTTTTGGTTCATATGGTCCATGCCGAACCGCTCCACCTCGAACGGGTTGCGGACCGCGGCACGCCGGTCGTCGTCTGTCCTCGCTCGAACCTCGTCACCGATGTCGGCGTACCGCCGGTGGCCGACCTTCTAGAACGGACCACCGTCGCTCTCGGGACCGACAACGTGTTGCTCAACAGCCCCTCGATGTTCCGCGAGATGGCGGTTACCGCGAAGCTCTGTGATGTCACCGCACCGGAGGTTCTCCGGATGGCGACGGCCGCGGGCGCGGAGATAGCCGGGCTGAACTGCGGTGTCATCGAGCCTGGCCGGCGAGCGCGGCTGCTCGTTCTCGACGGCGACAGCGACAACCTCGCGGGCGTTCGGGACCCTGTTCGAGCCGTCGTCCGTCGGGCCGGCGTCAACGATGTGAAAAACGTCGTGCTGCAGTAGCTCCCACAGTCGGAGCAGTTGAGCCGCTGAACGGTCGAAACTCGTATATGTAACTATTAATAATTGTGGTACTAGGGAACAATGTACGATACGATTCTCGTGCCGACCGACGGGGGCGGAGGAATCGGACGGGTAATCGACCACGCCGCCGAGATAGCGGCGGCACACGGGGCGGCACTTCAGTTTCTCTACGTGCTTAACACCGATTCGGCAGCGGTCTCGGCGGCGGCCGTCGGCGGTGAAGCCCACGAACTGCTCCGCTCGCAGGGCGAGGAGGCGCTCGCGGACGCCGACGCTCGGGTCGATGTGCCGACAGAGACCGCCCTGCTGGAGGGGCAGCCGGCCGACCGCATCGTCGAGTACGCCGACCGGACGGGCTGTGACCTCATCGTGATGGGGACGCATGGCCGTGGCGGACTCGGCCGGCTGCTGCTTGGCAGCGTCGCCGAGCGGGTCGTTCGGCTGTCGTCGCAGCCGGTGTTGACCGTCCACGTCGACGACAGTGCGGACAACGACAAGACCTCTCTCGAAGAGGTGTCGCCGGTGACGGTCGACCCGGCTGTCTCCGGCGTACTGGAGTGATTGTTGTCTACTCCTCGACGACGTACTCGAAGGTCATCCAGCCGGCAAGCAGCATCAACCCGTCGTAGGCCAGCAGCACCCGGAACCACGCGGTCGTCATGCCATCCGAGAGGTCCGGCTGTGTCAGTGCGGTCCCGGCAAGCAGTACGGGCACGACGAGCGGAATCAGCAACACCGGGAGCAGCGACTCCTGCAACTGCGAGTGGAGCATCAACACCGACAAGAGCACGCCGACCGCGCTGAGACCGAGCGCCGCCAGCGGCACGACCGAAAGCAGCGTCGAAAGCGCCGCCGGCTCGAAGGAGTACTCCAAGAAGACGACGACGAAGACGAGACTCAGCAGGCCGATACCGGTGACAAACACCGTCGTGCTGAGCACTTTTCCGAGATAGACCGCCGAGCGGTCGACCGGCGCGAGCAAGAGGCCGTCGATGGCGTCGTTTTGGCCTTCGAGTGCGACCGCATGACTCATTCCAACGACGCCGCCGAAGACGACGGCTATCCACAGCGCCCCGCGGGCCAGCGCCTCCCGGCTGCCGACGTCCTCGCCGAAGACAAACGAGAAGACGACGATGACGAGCAACGAGAAGACGAACGCCGAGTTGACCGTCTGCTTGCTCCGGGTTTCGACCAACAGGTCCTTCCGAGCGACCTCATAGACGGTCCGGAGATACCGGCCGGTCATCGTAACGCCCCGCCGACAGCCGGTTCGCCGCCACAGAGCGTTTCATATCGGTCGACCGCTCCCTCGACGGTCTCGAATTCGTCGGCAGCGGCGTCGCCGACCAGCCGCCCTTCGCGCATGAAGAGAATCCGGTCTGCGAGTTCGACGCCGCGTTCGAGGTCGTGGGTCGACGCCAGCACGGTCCGGTCGGCCAACTCCGAGAGGACGGTCGTCATCCGCTTGAGCGATGTCTGGTCGAGGCCGGTGTACGGCTCGTCGAGCAGGAGCAACGCGGGGTCGTGAACGAGCGCGCGCGCCAGCGAGACCCGCTTTGCCATCCCGTGTGAAAACCCCGACACCCGCTCGCTGCCGCGGGCGGCGAGGCCGACGGTTTCGAGCAGCTCCTCACAAATCGCCTCGTCAACGCCGTGGAGCCGGGCGTGCAACCGGAGGTTTTCCCGCGCAGTGAGCTCTTCGTACAGGAGTGTCTCGTGGGTTAACACGCCGATATCGCCGCGAGCCGCATCGTCGCCGACGAGGGGCTGCCCATCGATTCGGATGGTCCCGTCGCTCGGCCGGGCGAGCGAGGCAAGCATTCTGATGAGTGTTGTCTTGCCGGCCCCGTTCGGACCGAAAAGCACCGCTGTCTCACCGGCAGTGAGTTCGAAAGAGACGTCGTCGACGGCGAGGTGGCTCCCGAATCGCTTCGAGAGGCCGGCGACCGAGACGAACGACATACTGACGGTTCTCAGACCCACAAGTTAAGCATTGTACTTCCCTACGGCCGATTGATGGAGGTCCCGACGCTCTCGGTCGTCTTCATAGCCGGCGTGGCGACGATACTGACGCCGTGTTGTCTGCCGCTGTTGCCGCCGCTGTTGTCCGGCAGCGTCGGCCACCGGCTGCGGCCAATAGCCATCGTTGCCGGAAGTCTGGTGTCCTTTACGGCCCTTGGCGTCGTCGTCGGAACGCTCGGGTCGTTCTCACCTGATTCACTTCGCACGCCGGCCTTTCTGGCTATCGTCGCGTTCGGCGCGGTGATGGTTGATGACGACCTCAACCGAATCTACTCGACGTATGCCTCCCGACTCTCCGGATGGCTGACGGGCAGTTTCTCGACGCTCGATGCGGACCGACGGCCGCTCGCATCGGCGTTTTCGCTGGGGACGCTACTTGGCGTTATTTGGCTGCCCTGTGTCGGGCCGGTACTCGGGGCGGTGCTTGCCTATGCGGCAACGACCGGCGCGGCAGCCGAAAGCGGCCTGCTGCTCTTCGTCTACGGGACGGGCTTTGCGGTGCCGCTTTTGGGCGTCGCCTACGGTGGCAAAATCGCGGGGCGCTCCGTCGTTTCCCGCCTTGGGGCTGTCGGCGGCACGGAGACGCTCAGACGGATAGCCGGGGGCATTCTGCTGGTGACCGGCGTTGCCCTGCTCTTCGACTTCGACCGCGTGCTGTTGTCGGCGCTGTGACCGTCGCCGTGTTCGTGTCGTGGTATCGAGCAAAGAGTTGATGTAGAATCCAGCCGAACGTTCTGGCAATGGACCGGAGGACAAAAGCCGTCGTCGGCGGCGTCGGCATTGCCGTTTTGCTGGCGATACTGGCGACGACGACGATGGGGGCCGCGGCGGAGTTCGTCACGCCGACCGACCTCGAAGAAGACGACGACTATCAGAACGAACTCGTCAAGCTCGAAGGGCAGGTCACCGACCTTGAGGAAGGCCCGCCCATTGCTTTCGCTGTCGACGACGGTAACTACACGAAGGCAGTCACCTACGACGGCGAGATGCCCGAAACGATGTCCGAAGGCCGCATCGTCGTTGCGGAGGGACATTTCGACGGTGAGACACTCGTCGCCGACGACCTCACCGTTCGTGCCCACGAGGGCGAACACCCTGACGACCACCCCGGCGGTGTCGACGCTGATGCCCACGACGAGAGTCACTTCGAGGGCGACAGCGACTACGACAACGGCGACTACGACAAAGACGACTACTGACCCCGGAGCCGTTGCCCCGGCGTGTTCTCTCCAGCCGGTCCCGTTTTCGTGGACTGAAGCCGGCGTTTAATTGTCTCGCTGCGCTACTACCGGTATGTCCGATTCAGACAGCGCCCGTTCCGACAACGGGTCGGCCATCGGCCGATACGGGATGGCCGCGATTGCGGTCGTCGCGGCGGGTGTCTCGACGGTTGCGACCTCGTTTGCCGTCTATGCGACCGGGCGCGAATTTCTGGTGTCGTCGCTGAACCGGCACCTCCTCGAGTATCTTCCTGGCTGGTTCGTCTCCGGCGTCATCCAGCGGTTCGGCAACCTCGCGCTCGAACTGAGTATGGTGTTTTCCGGCGCTCTCCTCGCCGTCGTCTTCGGTATCGTCGCTGTCGGCGGCTACCGGCTCGGCGACCGGCTCTCGCCGACCCTGCCGCCGGTAGCGGGCTTTGTCGTCGCGACAGCGCTCGTCTTCGTCGTTTCCTACTCCGTCGTCGGCTCGGCAATGGCGGTTGTCGTTCCGGCTCTCGTTGGCGGCGTCGTCGTGACGTACTTCGAGACCCGCTCGCCGACTGAGATAGCGACCGACAGCGAGCGCCGCTCGGTGCTGCGGGCCGTTTCGGCGGTTGCGGCCTTCAACGTCGTCGCCCACGGCATCGGACTGGTGCGGCGGAGCCAGACCCAGCGGGCGGAACAGGAGCTTCAGGAGCGGGCCCTGCGGCTCGAAGCCGAGCACATGATTTCGGACGCACGGCAAAAGGAACTCGACGTCGAGGGGGTTCAGCCGCTTGTCACCGATATCGAGGACTTCTACAAAGTCGATATCAACCCGAGCCCGCCCGCTGTCGACCCCGACTCGTGGGCGCTTTCGATTACCGGCGCCGTCGAAGAGCCGGTCGACCTCGACTACGCGGAGATACAGCGTTTCCCCGTCGAACACCAGTACAAGGCGATTCGGTGTCTCAGCGACGACATCGAGGACGACAAGCTCGATACCGCCGTTTGGACTGGCTGCTCGATGGATGCGGTGCTCGATGCGGTCGACCTGCAGGGGTCACACGTCATGCTGTACGGTGCTGACGACTACTTCTACTCCATGTCGGTCGAGGACTTCCGGTCGTGTCTGCTCGCCTACGGCATGAACGGTCTCGAACTCCCGCAGGCCCACGGCTATCCGGTCCGGCTGCTGGTTCCCGACCGATGGGGGAAGCTCCACGTCAAATGGCTCACCGAAATCGAGGTTATCGACGATTACTCGGGGGGCTACTGGGAAGAACAGGGCTGGCACGGGATGGGCGCGGTAAACGCCGTGACGAAAATCGACCGCATCAACCGCCCGGAAGGTCGCATCCAGATATGCGGCCATGCGTACGCCGGCGCTCGCGGCGTCGACAGAGTCGAAGTATCGATAGACGGCGGCGAGACGTGGACCGCAGCGGCGCTCAGCGGCCAGCTAGACAATCCGGATACGATACGACAGTGGGTCTATGAAATCGACGACCCACAGCAGGACGAATACGAGGTCTACGCACGGACTATCGACGGCACGGACACCATCCAGACAGAGGTCAGGACGGACCCGTTCCCCGACGGGGCGACCGGATGGGTCAACCGAACCATCCGGCGTGGGTAGCTACTCTCCCCGTTCTGCCGAGAGGTCTTCGAGTCGGGATTCGAGGCGGTTGAGCCGGCTCCGCAGGTACAGCACGTACACTACGAGTGCCGCGAAGATGGCCCCGTAGGACGCTCCGAGTAGGTACTCCATAGTTGTTAGTCACCACCCGTCGGTTTGTGCGTTTTCGTCCGCGTTCGGTCTTTCATCTCATCAAGGCGGCTCGTCAGTTCGTGGAGCCGGACCCGGTTGCCGAGCAGGTACACATAGAGGAAGAAGATAGCAAGGAGCGAAACAAACAGTACCGAGGCGGTGATGTTGGCCTCCGCGTCGGGATTGCCGATAGAGGGAGCGTGAAGCTGTGCCGTCCACAGCCGGGTCGAAGCGTACGATATCGGGACGGTGATGAACCCGACGACGCCGTAGACCGACGCCAGCCGCGAGACGCGGCCGCCGTCGCCGGCCCCGGAGTAGATTATCAGATAGCCGGCGTAGATGAACCACACGAACAGGAAGGTGACAAGCCGGATGTCGGACCAGTCCCACCACGTGTTCCAGATGATGCGGCCCCAAGCGCTGCCGGTCACAAGCGTCAGCGTCGCGAAGATGAATCCGAGTTCGCCGGAGGCGTGGGCAAGCTGCTCCCAGAACCGCGTCGACGTGACGAGATAGAGCACACAGCCGACGAACGTGACTGTCAGTGCGAGGCCGCCGACGATTGCCAGCGGCACGTGCCAGTAAGCGATGAGGTTGATGCCGTGGTCGACGCCGTACATCGATGCGGAGGCAAAGCCAAAGACCAACACGAGCGAGGCCAGCCCGAACCCCAGCGCCAGATAGCCCGGTACGGCGCTGTGGAACAGCCGCCTGAGAACGCGAACTGAGAGCCGCCGGTCGGTGTCCATACATCGGCGTTCGCAGCCGCAGACAAAAATGGTGCGCAACCTCCCATCGCCTCGGATGATACGGCGGCGCACCCGTGAAACCCAGCGCGCCATCGCTGAGGGGGCTCCAAGCCGTTGCCGCAAACGGGTAGCTTCTTGTCGCGCCGATGTAGTATTTGAACTATGAACTACGAGCAGGTCCGCGAGGCCGACCCTGCAATCGCTGCTGCGCTTGCCGACGAGCGCGACCGCCAGGAAGACACGCTGGCGATGATTGCCTCCGAGAACCACGTCTCGGAGGCCGTCCTGCAGGCCCAGAGTTCGGAACTGACAAACAAGTACGCCGAGGGCTACCCCGGCGAGCGGTATTACGCCGGCTGCGGTCCCGCAGACGACGTCGAAGAACTCGCCATCGAGCGCGCCGAGGAGCTGTGGGGTGCCGAACACATCAACGTACAGCCCCACTCCGGAACGCAGGCGAACATGGCTGTCTATCTCGCCATGCTGGAGCCCGGCGACCGGATTCTCTCCCTAGAACTGGAACACGGTGGCCACCTCAGCCACGGCCACCCGGCCAACTTCACCGGCCAGACCTACGAAGTCGAACAGTACGAGGTCGACCCCGAGACGGGCTACATCGACTACGACGAACTCCACGAGCAGGCCGAGGCGTTCGAGCCGGACATCATCGTTTCCGGCTACTCCGCCTACCCCCGCGAGGTCGAATTCGAGCGGATTCAGGAGGCCGCCGATGCTGTCGACGCCTACCATCTTGCCGACATCGCCCACATCACCGGACTCGTCGCCGCCGGCGTCCATCAGTCGCCGGTCGGCGTCGCCGACTTCGTCACCGGCTCGACGCACAAGACCATCCGCGCCGGCCGCGGCGGTATCGTGATGTGTGACGAGGAGTACGCCGACGATATCGACGCTGCCGTCTTCCCCGGCGCACAGGGCGGTCCGCTGATGCACAACGTCGCCGGCAAGGCCGTCGGCTTCAAGGAGGCGCTCCAGCCCGAATTCGAGCAGTACGCCCAGCAGGTTATCGACAACGCCGAGGCGCTCGGCGAGCGGCTGCAGGAACACGGCTTCTCCCTTGTCTCCGGCGGCACCGACAACCACCTCGTGTTGGTCGACCTTCGGGAGTCCCATCCCGACACGAGCGGCACCGTCGCCGAGGAGGCCCTCGAAGCGGCCGGCATCGTTCTCAACAAAAACACCGTGCCCGGCGAGACCCGGTCGGCGTTCAACCCCTCGGGCATCCGCGCCGGCACGCCGGCGCTGACGACCCGCGGCTTCGACGAACAGGCCTGCGAGCGCGTCGCCGACATCATCGCCAACGTCATCGACAACCCTGACGACGAGGGGACCATCGACGAAGCCGCCGCGGAGGTCGACGCCCTCTGTGAGGAGTACCCGCTCTACCAGGGCGAAAGCGGCATCACCGACTTCGAGTAGCGACCCGGCCAGCCTGCCGGTCGCTCCCGTATGGGCGTCGCCGTCGCCACGCCGCCCGTCGCTTTTATAGCCGGCGTCCGAATCGCCCGATATATGAGTACGTTTGTCGTCATCGGCGGCGACGCCGCCGGGATGTCGGCCGCGAGCAAGGCAAAGCGCGACACCCCGGACCTCGATGTCGTCGTCTTCGAGAAGGGTGCGTGGGTCTCGTACGGAGCCTGCGGGCTCCCCTATTATATCAAAGGCGAGATACAGACGCTTGAGGACCTCGTCTCTGTGACCCCCGAGCAGTTCCGCGAGGAGCGGGACATCGACCTGCGAACCGGCCACGAGGTCGTCGATATCGACCCCGACGACCGGACGGTCACAGCCCGCGGCGACGGCGAGGAACTCGTCCAGCCGTACGATTCGCTGCTGATTGCGACCGGCGCTGCGGCAGTCGTCCCCGACATCGAGGGCGTCGACCGCGAGGGGGCCTACACCCTCGGGTCGATGACCGACGGCAAGGAACTTCGGGAGTTCGTCGCCCGGGCTCGCGAGGAGGGGCCGGCTGAACAGCCCGATAGCGGCCCAGCCTGTCAGCAGCTTGAAAACTGTAATGGCCCTGTCGGCGTCGTCGGCGGTGGGTATATCGGTATCGAGATGGCCGAGGCGCTGGCCGCCAACGACTTCGAGGTCCATCTCTTCCAGCGGAGCGACCGGGTTCTGAAGGCCTTCGCCCCGGAGACGAGCGCCGCCGTCGCCGACCACCTCGAATCCCAGTCCGTCTCGCTGTATCTCGGCTCGGAGGTGCAGGCACTCGACGGCGACGACGGTGTCGAGGCCATCGTCACCGGTGACGGCGAGCGGGTTCCTGTCGAGATGGCGCTGCTCGGCGCCGGCGTCCGTCCGCGGACCGACCTCGCAGCGGCGGCGGGTATCGAACTGGGGCCAACGGGCGCAATCGCGACCGACGCCTACCGCGAAACGAACATCGACGACGTCTACGCCGCCGGCGACTGCGCCGAGGCCGAACACGTCGTCACCGGCGAGCCGACCTACGTCCCGCTGGCGCTGACTGCGAACCGCCACGGCCGGGCTATCGGCCAGACCGTCGCGGGAACGCCGACGAAGGGTGGCGGCGTCGCCGGGACGGCAGCGGTCAAGGCCTTCGAGATGGAGGCTGCCCGAACCGGCCTCAGCCACGACGACGCCGCTGCGGCCGGGTTCGAGCCGGTCACCGAAACCATCGAGGCCAAATCCCGCGCCGGCTACTACCCGGGGGGCGGGACGGTGACCGTGACGCTGACCGCCGACAGCGAGACCGGCCGTCTCCTCGGCGGCACGCTCCACAGCGAGTACGGTGAAGGGGCGGTCCACCGAAGCCACGGGCTCGTTGGGGCTGTCACCGAGGGCGTCACGCTGTCTGAGCTTTCGAACTACGATTTCGCTTACGCGCCGCCGTTCAACACGACGTGGGACCCGATACTCACCGCCGCGAAGGTCCTCGACGGCACGCTGTAGCGGACGAACACGCCGCGTTCGGCCGTGCTGGCGGCTTCCGGGGCATTGATACGTCCGGCGCGCCCCGACTCGGGTAATGACAGAGGTCATCGACGGCAACGCCGTCGCGAGCGACATTCGCGACGACCTGACCGACGCGATAGCAACACTCGCCGACGCCGGCGCACGGCCGGGGCTGGCGACGGTGCTGATGGGCGACGACCCCGCCAGCGAAACCTACGTGAACATGAAACAGCGGGACTGCGAGGAGGTCGGCATCGAGAGCTACCACGTCGATGTCGATGGCGACGCGCCGCCGGAGACGCTGTACGACGAGATAGCCGCGCTGAACCAAAACGACGATGTCCACGGCTACATCGTCCAAGCCCCGGTCCCGGACCACGTCGACTACCGCGAGGTCATCCGCCGTGTCGACCCACAGAAGGATGTCGACGGCTTCCACCCGGAAAACGTCGGGCGGCTGGTCGCCGGTGACGCCCGGTTCCGTCCCTGTACACCCCACGGCGTCCAGAAGCTGCTTGAAGCCGCCGACATTGACACCGAGGGCAAGGACGTGACCATCGTCGGCCGTTCGGATATCGTCGGCAAGCCGCTGGCGAACCTCCTGATACAGAAGGCCGACGACGGGAACGCGACGGTGACGGTCTGTCACTCCCGCACCGAGAATCTCGCTGCAAAGACCCGACGTGCCGACATCGTCGTTGCCGCTGCGGGTGCGCCGGAACTCGTCGACGGCTCGATGATTGGGGAAGGGTCAGTCGTCATCGACGTTGGTGTCAACCGCGTCGACGCGGACAACGAGAAGGGCTATGAACTCGTCGGCGATGTCGAATACGAGAGCGCAACGCAAAACGCCAGTGCAATTACCCCGGTTCCCGGCGGCGTCGGCCCGATGACCCGGGCGATGCTACTGTACAACACGGTCAAGGCCGCGAGCCTGCAGGAAGACATCGACGTCGCGCTCCCCTGAGTCAATGCCGTCGCCGTCCGCGCTACTGGACCGCTACGAGAGCCCGATTCACAAGCGGGACACCATCGAGCTGTCGGCAGACCGCTACGAAGCCGGTATCGAGCGCGGTGACGACGGCGCGTGGGGCGTCGGTGCGCTGGTCGTCTCGGCCGGCCGAGTGCTCTTTGTCCGGGAAGGCGAGACGTGGCTTCTGCCGGGCGGTAAGCTCCACGCCGACGAGTCTGTAGAGGCCGGCGCTCGGCGCGAAGTTCGCGAGGAGACGGGCATCGACATCGAACTATCGACGCTCGGGGCGGTCGCAGAACAGACCTTCCGGCATCCGGAGCGGGACGATTCCTACCAGTTCTATTTCGCCACGTTCGTCGCCGAGCCACGACCGCCGGAACCAGAGCCGACGGCGGCCGCCGAGGCTGTCGACGAGGCGGCATGGCTCCAGTCGGTCCCGGAATCGACCTTCGACCGCGAGTTGGTCGTTCGGCTGGTCGAACGTTACAGCGGTAGCGAGGCGAAAGCCCACCCCTTTCAGGGGTGTGGATGAAGCCGACAACTGAGAATCTCTCCACGGGATTGAGCCATCCCAGAGTTTTTATTCAATCGGAACGTAAGCATGACCACGCCGAGGCGGGTTCACCGCCCTGTTAAACGGATAATATCGGGATTCGGGCCACACCACGTCTGAAGGAATCCCCTTCGGACCGCTGGTTGTGGATTCCGACACACGGTAACTCTGAATCCCATGCCGGGATAGGAGTAACGGCGGTTTGGCCCCGCCGGCAGTCTGGTCATGCCGACGAGACTGCAAACCTGAAACTCCCAACCAAGCGGTGCGGTGCCGTGGGAATCCCACCCCGTTCACGGGTGGGAGGAGGTCAAGGTTGCGGCAGTTGACGGAACGCCCACCATCGAAATTGAGGACGGTACTGATGAAACAGATGCGGTCGGCATTTCGGTTCCCGGCGATGATGTGACCATCCGAGATATCGAACTCGACGGCAGCGGCGGCAACGGTGACATCGACACCGGCATCAAGACGACCGCGCCCGACACTGTCGTCGAGGATGTGACTATCACAAACGCCGCCGACGGCATCAGCGTCGAGGGTGACATCGCGCTAGATGGCAGCGACAGCCGAATCGAGGGGGCAACCGTCGAAAACGCCGACCGCGGTGTCGTGGTGACCGGCTCCGCTGACACTATCGAAGCCACCAGCATCGGCCTCACGGACGACGACGCTGTCGGTCTCGTGGTGCAGGACGGCGGCGGGATAGCGACCCTTGACGAGTTCTCGGTCAAACGGGACAGCGGGACCGGTGGAACAGGTATCGAACTCCACGGAAGCGACGGCATCGACGGCCACGGCGTGACCTTCGAGAACCTCGATACTGCGTTCGTCGTCGACGACGGTACGGCAGACGTCGCGCTCACGGGTGTCGATGCAAACCCTACAGCGACCGTTGAGTTCGGCGATGTCGCCCCGGCGGCAAACAGCATCGAAATCAGCCACGATGACGGCCCACCCGTTACGGTCGGCGGCCGGGAGGCGACACTTGAACGCGACGACGACGCCCCGAACGACCCCGAAGACCTGTTCGGCATCGGTGCCGACCTCAGCCTCGAAAGCGACGGTGAGGACTCGGAACTCGACCTCACAATCAGTTACGACGGCCACGCCGCCGGCATCGTCGACGAGACGCTGGCGCTCTACCGACACGACGACGGCAACGGTGACTGGACAGACGTCGGTGACTCGACTGTCGACACGGACGAGCGCGTCGTCGAGGCGACCGTCACCGACTTCTCGACGTTCGAGGTCTACGGCGAAGGTGGGGTAATCGTCGAGGACGCGACGCTTCCGGACCGGACTGCGACCGGGGCGACGGTGAACGTTGAGGCGACAATCAAAAACCAGGGTGATTCCGAGCGGACCGGAACGGTCGAGTATCAGTTCGACGGCGATGGTGTCGACAATACCACGGTGTCGCTCGACAGCGAGGCGTCTACTGCCGTCGCCTTCGCCTACACTGTCCCCGACGATGTCGATGCCGGCGACACGTCCCACGGCATCGTCACCGAAGACGACGACACCCAGCGTGGCGATATCACCGTCACCGACGAGGCCTTCTTCGAGGTGACTGACATCGATGCGCCGGCAAGCGTCGAGCCCGACAGCCAAATGACCGTCTCGGCGCTGGTGACGAACCACGGCGAAACGGAAGGGGACCAAGACATCGAACTGCGCTTCGGGAGCGACCTCGAAGACAGCGACGATTACGAAACACTGGAAACAGAGAGTAAGGTCTCGCTCGACCCCGACGACGACTCTCGGGTTGAACTCACCGGTACCGTCCCCGATGATAACGGAAACGGTCTCAGCGACCTTGACCTCAGCGTTGGCGACGATGCCAAGGTTGGGGTGTTCTCCGATAACGATGACGACAGAACGACGACGCGCATTGCCGAAACAGTCCACACGATTTCCGGGACTGTAGAGGACAGTCAACTTGGCGAGACGCTCGAAGACATCGACATAGCGGCCGTTTCTGACGGCGATGACTTCGAAACGGCGACCGGCGAGGACGGCGAGTATGAACTCGCCGTCCCGGCCGATACGTACGACGTGACCGCTGCCGACGCCAGCGAGCGCTACGGCGCTGAAACCGAGGACAATGTCGACGCCTCCGACGGAGACGTCGCGGATGTCGACTTCGACCTCCGGCTACGTGACGGCACCCTCGTCGGAACGGTCACCGACGCGGGCACCGGCGACGCGCTTGAGGGCGCGACCGTCGCCACGACCGCCGACGGCGAGGACCGGGAGACAGAGACCGACGCCAACGGGGCGTACGAGCTGTCGCTGCCGCCCAGCGACTACGAAGGGGCGTACACGGTGACTGTCGACGCCGATGGATTCGAAGAGCGGGCCATCGACACGGTCGACGGCGCGTCGATTGAAATCGAGCCGAACGAGGAGACAACGCTCGATGTCGCTCTCGATGCCGACCCCGGAACTGTCAGCGGAACCGTCCTTGACGACGAAACTGACGACCCAATCGAGAACGCGACGGTGACTGCTGACGGCGAATCGACAGCGACCGACGAGGCTGGCGACTACGAACTCACCGTCCCCCGCGGCGACCACGATATCACAGCGAGCGCGGCCGGCTACGCGGATGCTACGGAGACTGTGTCCGTCGGTCCCGGCGAAGACGTCTCCGGCGTCGACTTCCGGCTCGACCGGATACCGGTGCTTACTTTCGAGACAGTTACCGTCCCCGAGTCGGTTGAACAGGGCGGGACGCTCTCAGCCGACGTAACCGTCGAAAACGAGGGACTGGCTGCCGGTACGGCAACCATATCGCTCGATATCGATGCGCTCAACCTCAGCAACGAGGGTGACGTTGACCTCGGTGCCGGCGAGAGCACCGACCGCTCCCTGTCGGTGTCGATACCCTCGGATGCCGACACCGGCGACTACGACGCGACGCTGTCGGTCGGCGACGAAACCGAAACCCGGACTTTCGAAGTCGAAGCGGCAACGACCGGTAACGGCGGCGGTGGTGGCGGTGGTGGCGGTGGTGGCGGCGCAGTTGGCGGCGGTGGTGGCGGCGGTGGCGGCCCGTCAACGAGCATGTCCACGGCTATCGAAGACAGCGCGCCCGGGCAGCCGGGGATTACCATCCAGACTGGCCGCATCGACGACCTCGATTCGATAACGCTGTTCGATGAGACTGCCACGGGGAGCGTCCGCGTCAACGGCTACGGTGACCGTCTGCCACCCCGTTCGCCGTCGATGGGGACACAGCCGGTCATTTCCGCCGTCGAAGTCATTGTGCCGGATGCGTACGCCGACTCCCCCGGCTCGCTCCGGTTTACCATCCATAACCGACAACTGCTGCACGCAGACACCGAGCCGGAGGAGCTTCGAGTACTCCGGGCGGTCCCGGGCGGCTACCAGCAGCTTGACACAGAGGTCGTCGGGTCTACGAACGCCGATGTGACCATTGAAGCCGAGACGCCGGGCTTTTCGGTGTTTGTCGTGTCGAACGACGGAACCGATGCGCTCGTTGATGACGAGCCGCCGGCTGTCGAGGAAGACACTCCTGATGAAGCTGACGAACCAGATACGCCCGATACGCCGACGGAGACGGACGATGACGTCCCTGAAGACGTTCCCGACGACCAGCCGGGACTCGGTGTTCTCGCAGCACTACTGGCGCTTGCTGTGGCACTTGGAGGGCGAGTCCTGCTTGCGACATGCCGCAGCGAGGCCTAGCCGCTATCTCCAAACGGAACCTACGACGCTCTTGAAGCCGATAGCCAGCCAGTGTTGGCTCAGTCGCCGCTTGGTTCGGCGACGACCGCGAGGTGGTCTTCGTGGAACCGTTCGAGCGACCGCGTCTCGACGATGTCGTATCCCGTTGTGAGTTCCTCGAGCACGTCGTCGAACACCGCGTCCGGGTCGGCGGTCACGTCCTCGCTTCGGGCTTTGATAGCCAGCAGGAGGCGGCCGTCGTCGCGAAGGAACCGCCGGTTCGCGAGGGCGACCTTCGCCTGGCCGCGGGTGGCGACATCCTGTATCAGCACGTCGACCGGCTCGACGACGTGGGTGTAGGTATCGGGCTTGCGGGCGTCTTTCAGCAGCGGGATGAGGTTGGGCCGTGGCTCGGCCGCCGTCAGCAGGTCCCGGGCCGGCCGCGCCGCGAACTCGACGGCGTAGGTCGGCCCCGCGAAGTCGGCGACGTGGCTGACGGTCGTCCCTGCAGCAGCGCCGAGATATAGGACGGTTTCGCCGCCCACGAGCCCGGTGTCGATGTCGGTTTCGAGCATTGCGCCGAGCTTCGAGCGCCGCGGGTCCCACTGTCGCCAGCCGTCGGCCGTCGGCTCGCCGTAGACCGGTGGTCCCTCGGTCGCCAGCCGCTCGCCGTCACCGAAGTCACGCCGCTGGACGCCCTTGGGCAGGCTCATTCGGCATCACGCGCCTGAATGCGCTCGATACGGTCCCGGAGGTCGGCCTCCAACTCGGGGTTTCGCTCCCCGGAGTAGTGGTCGATGCGCGCTGCGATGGTGAGCTTCCCCGCCAGCGCCCGTGCGGCCGACCCGCGGTGGGCGGGTGCGGTTCCCTGAATGGCTTCGTGGGTGTAGATGACGCCGTGTTTCGGCGACGGGGCACGGCCGCGGAGGTGGGCAAAGAGCGCCTCCTCGGCGCCGAGTACCTGTACCGTTCCGGCCGGCTTGCGGGCGAGCTGTTTCAGACCGCCGGCGAGCGCGATGAGGCGGGCGGCAAGCACCGGTCCCGCCAGCCGCGCGAGGTTCGGGGCGATTTCGGGGGTGACACGCTCGACGTGGCTCCGGAGGTCGTCGGCTTCCGCCGCGAGGTCGCGGATGCGCTCGGCGAGCGAGCGAAGCTGTGGGTCGTCGAGGTCGTCGGCGTCGGCCAACGAGGCGGCGTATTCGACGCCGGTTCCATCGGCGTCATACCGGTCGCCGGCCCACTCGGTGACCCGCTCGGCCAGCTCGTTTGCGACGCGTTCGGTGTCGTCCATCGCCCGAACGGCATGGATGAGCTGCTGGTCGTCGGCCGTCTCGGCCTCATGGACGGCCGCCCGAGTCGCCGCGACGGCGGCCTCGTGAAGCTGCTCGTAGTAGTCGTCCTCGTCGGCAGCAACGCCCGACTCGACGGCCAGCGACGGCCACTCGCCGACGGTGGCGGCGGAGCCATCGCGTATCGCCGCCGCGGCCGCCTCGACGTCGCCCGGCGGGACGTCGGCGAACCAGCCGTCCTCGACGGCGCGTTCGTCTGTCATACGCCGTGCTACTGGGCGGGCACGTATATCTGTTCTCGATTCGCCGGTCCGGAACCCAGCGTCTGCGCTCCGCAATCAGGCGTCGCCCGGCCGCAGCGCCAGCCGGAGCGCGTGGCCGGCGAAGCCGACGAGCGGCGGCACGAAAACCAGCGCGTGGACCCACGCGTCGTAGGTGATGTCGGCGGGCTTTGTCACGAGAAACAGCGCGTACAGAACCGTCATGACGAGCAACCAGATGACCGTAATCGCGAGAAACGGGGCTGTCCCCACAACCGCATCGCGTACCGCAGTCTTCGTATCAGCCATGAGTTATTTGCCGCCCGCCACTCCTAAAAGCGTTCGGCGTTCCGTCGGCGGTGCTGCCGTCTGCACAACTGTTTTGCCCGTCGATGCCGAACACGTTCCCATGACGTTCGACCCCAACGCCGACGCCGCAGACCCCGAGAACGTACAGGAACGTGTCGACACGCTCATCGAGGACAACGAGGTTGTCCTCTTCATGAAGGGCAACGAACTGATGCCCCAGTGTGGCTACTCGAAGAAGGCCCTCCAGCTGCTGACGAAGTATCGCGACGACGTCGTTACCGAGGACGTTCTCGATGCGCTCGATGCGTACCGAGCTGCGCTGGAGTCTCACAGCGGCTGGGAGACGATTCCGCAGACGTTCGTCGACGGCGAATTCATCGGCGGCAGCGACATTCTCGAAGAACTCGACAACCGCGGCGAACTCCACGACGAACTCGGCGTCGACGCTGACGATGTTGATGCCGACGACGCTGGTACTGACGACGCTGGTGCCGAAGCCCCCTTCTGAGCCGTTCTGCGTTTCCGTAGCCGAGCCAGATAGCCGACAGCGTTTTGTCGATGGTGGCTGTGGGTCGGGGTGAGATGACATCCCGAGACGAGGCTGTTGACGTCGAGGTCGCCTTCGAGGAGGGGACGCTGCTGCAGGTCGATATGCTCCGCCAGCAGCCGGGCTATGAGACCCGCTCCGATGTCGTTGCCGCCGCCATCGAAGCCGCAAGCGACTGATACTGCTGGAGTTCCCGTTCGATCCGCGTCCGAACCACAGGCGACGCCCCGGCGCGAGCGACCCGTCAGGCATTTCTCCGGCCCGGACGACGGACGTGTATGGACCGAAAGCGGGCGATGACGAGCGTCGACTTGGCGGCGCTGGTCGGCGAGTTACGCGATTACACGGGTGCCGTCGTCGACAAGGCCTACCTCTACGGCGACGACTTCGTCCGGCTGAAGATGCGCGATTACGACCGCGGCCGCATTGAGCTGCTCATCGAGGTCGGCGACCCCAAGCGCGCCCACGTGGCGGTGCCGGAACACGTTCCCGACGCGCCGGGGCGACCGCCGAACTTCGCGATGATGCTGCGGAACCGCATCGCCGGCGCGAACTTCGAGGGCGTCGAACAGTACGGCTTCGACCGGATTCTCACCTTCCGGTTCGAACGCGAAGACCAAACGACACTCATCGTCGCCGAGCTGTTCGGCGACGGCAATATCGCCGTTCTCAACGAGGACCACGAGGTCATCGATTGTCTCGATACGGTGCGGCTGAGCGCTCGGACGGTTGCGCCCGGCGCACAGTACGGCTACCCTGACGAGCGGTTTAGCCCGCTGGACTGTTCGTATGCGGCCTTCGCCGCGAAGATGGACGAGTCCGACAGCGACCTCGTGCGGACGCTTGCGACCCAGCTCAACTTCGGCGGTCTTTACGCCGAGGAGCTGTGTCGGCGCGCCGGCGTCGAGAAGACGACCGACATCGACGAGGCGACCGATGATGACTACGAGGCGCTGTTCGGCGCGCTCGAACGGCTTCGGGAGCCGATCCTCGAGGGTCGGACCGACCCACGGCTGTACGAGGACGACGGACAGGTCGTCGATGCGACGCCGCTGCCGCTCGAAGAGCACACGGCCGAGGGCTACGATGCGACCGCCTTCGAACATTTCAACGGCGCTATCGACGCCTACTTCCACCGACTCCAGGCCGAAGCCGAGACGGAAACTGACACCGGCGACGACAAGCCGGATTTCGAGTCGGAAATCGCCAAGTTCGAACGCATTATCGAACAACAGCAGGGGGCCATCGAGGAGTACGAAAAACAGGCCGAGGTCGAACAGCAGAAGGCAGAGCTGCTGTACGGCAACTACGACCTCGTCGACGAAATCTGCTCGACGGTGCAGTCAGCCCGCGAGGAGGGGGTCCCGTGGGACGAAATCGAGACGACCTTCGAGGAGGGTGCCGAGCGGGGCATCGACGCCGCCGCGGCTGTCGTCGGCGTCGATGCCGCCGAAGGGACCGTCACCATCGACCTCGACGACAAGGAAATCGACCTCGACCCCACGATGGGCGTCGAGAAGAACGCCGACCGGCTCTATCAGGAGGCAAAGCGCGTCCGCGGCAAAAAGGAGGGCGCACAGGCGGCCATCGAAGACACCCGCGAGGACCTCGAAGACGTCAAAGAACGCCGCAGACAGTGGGAGGCCGACGACGACGAGGACGATGATGCCGACGAGGAGTCGCCGGACCGCGATTACCTCTCGATGGCGTCGGTGCCGGTCCGGTACGACGAGAAGTGGTACGAACAGTTCCGGTGGTTCCGGACCAGCGACGACTTCCTCGTTATCGGCGGCCGCGACGCCGACCAAAACGAGGCGCTCGTCAAGAAGTACATGGACCCCTCGGACCGCTTTTTCCACGCGCAGGCCCACGGCGGTCCCGTGACCATTCTCAAGGCCACCGCCCCCGACGAGCCGGCACGCGAGGTCGATATCCCCGACACCAGCAAGCGGGAGGCCGCTCAGTTCGCAGTGTCGTATTCGTCGGTCTGGAAGGACGGCAAGTTCGAGGGTGATGTCTACGAGGTCGACCCCGACCAGGTCTCGAAGACGCCGGAAAGCGGCGAATACATCGAGAAAGGCGGCTTCGTGATTCGTGGCGACCGCAACTACTACCGGGACATGCAGGTCGGCGTCGCCGTCGGCATCAAATGCGAGCCCGACACTCGCGTCATCGGTGGGCCGCCATCGGCCATCGAGCCCGTCGCCGAAACGTCGGTGCGGCTCCAGCCCGGCCAGTTCGCCCAAAACGACATCGCAAAGCGGCTCTACCGGACCTTCCGGGAGCGATTCAACGACACGAGCTTCGTTCGAAAAATAGCCAGCGCTGACCGAATACAGGAGTTTTGCCCGCCGGGCGGCAGCGAGCGCGTTGAATAGCAGGTCGGCGGCTCAGCCGCCGGCTGTCGGTCGGGATTTCAGGTGTCGGCGAGTTCGATATCCAGCCGCTCTTCGAGTGCGCTGATGAGCGAGCCGCCGACGTTGGCGCGGGCGGCCCGGCCCTGCTCGACAGCGACGACATCGTCCTCGTCAGCGCCGACCTCGCGTGCGAGTTCGTCTATCTGTAGCCCTTCGGCCTGTCGGGCCTGCTCGACCAAGGTTCCGTAGTCGCTGACGAGATACGGCAGGGGGTCTTCTTCGTATTCGGTGTCTTCCTGCCAGTCGGTGTCGACCTTGCGGGCGTCGTCCAGCCGGGCGACGTTCTGTGCCGCTTTCTTGCGGCGCTTGCGTTCCTGTGTTCGGTCCTCGGTGTCGGTCTGGCCGGCGTCGCCGTCGCCGTGCTTTAGGCACTGGTCGCAGACGTTGAGCTCGGCTCCGGCAACGGTCGCCGTCTCAAGCGACCGGTCTTCGGCCCCACAGAGTTCGCAGGCACCGCTTTCGTCGCCGCCGACGCCGCCGGTCGAATACTTCGCCATACCAGCCACGTCTTCGGGAACACACTTCAACTTCGCGCTCTGTCGGCTCTCCGGTTGCGCGACCGGCAGCGACCGCCTGTCGCCCCGCCCGCTGTCGAAACCGTGCGAGGGGTTGCCGGCCCGGGCCGAAAGGAAAGCCCTTTTATTGTGCCCATTGCTACAGGAGAGTGCAGACAGATACGACGTGCGTGGGTAGCCAAGCTAGGCCAACGGCGCAGCGTTGAGGGCGCTGTCCTGTAGAGGTCCGCCGGTTCAAATCCGGTCCCACGCACTGCTGGCGGCCCACAGCCGCCCACACAGTGCGGGTGCTCGAAGACAGCACCCACGCAAACTTCTCACCGACGCTTCACCGAACAACAGCGGTGCTACCGCTTGCTGGTACTGGCGTCGAGAATGTTGATACGTGACAGATAGCGTGTTCCTATCCGCATGGTTTAGGCTTACCTAAAATATTTACCCTCGGCCGCTTTAGGCCAACCTAAATGAACGAACGAATGCTCCGCGCCCTCCGGCGGCACATTGAATCACTGGCCGACCCCGACGGGACCTACGTTGTTTGCTCGCGAACGGGCGAGCGGCCGGTTCCGGCCGATGGACTCCGGTTTCGGGACTGTCTGACCGCCCGCGAGGCTGCCCGACTCGCAGCACAGTATCGCACTCGCCTGCGGCGGTACGACCGTCGGCTGCCACGGTACGACCTCACCGTGCGGCAGTCCCCCGGTGACAGCCCGCTGGCGACGACCGACAGCGATGCCGACCGACCTGCAGTGACGACGAAGGCCTAACATGGCACTCACAAACCACCTCGACCGGGCCACCGGCCGCGTTGCCGACGAGCAGGACGTGATTGCCGACGAGCGGCGCGCCTACGAGCGGTTTCGAACGACTGTCGAGACGACGGCGACTGACGCCCACTCCACGACATCGGCGGCGTCCACCGGCGCTGGAGCCGCAGCCGTCGGTCTCCAACGCCGTAGCCGACCGGACCGCGGCTGTAGCGAAATCAGAGCGGCCTTTGCCGAGACGGTTCGACCCTACAGCACGGACGACATCGACCGCGAGGAGTCGGTCATCGAGACGCTCGGTGCGGAACTCGGTGACTCTATCGCCGCCGCGCTGTCCCCGGAGACGACACACGAGTTCACGCCGCAGCTCAAGACCGCGATTCTCGCCGCCGTTGATGACCGCCACGCTGAGCTTGCGGTAATGGAACGGGCGCTGACGCGGGAGGCCGAGTCGCTCCAGACTGCGGTCGAGGCCTACGACGACATCACCGACCGTTTGCTGGAGCGCAACGAGACATCGCTTTTCGAGTTCGGCTTTCCCGGACTGCGACAGCGCCACGAGGCGCTGGCCGCAGACCGCGAGACCTGCGAGCGGCTGCTCGAGCGCCGCCAAGAACTGTTGGCGAGTACGACCAGCCGCGGCGGTGATGCCGGCATCAACCACCGGACGCTTGTCCGATATCTCTATCAGTCACAGCCGGCCACCTATCCGGCGCTTTCGACGCTCGTTCAACTCGATTCGACGCTGGCAGACTGCCAGCGGACGCTCCGGGACCACCTCACCCGGCGGGTCTGAGCCAGCCGTCCCAAAGAGCCATTTGGTCCCCGGCCGTCGGCTCTATCTATGGGTGAATTTGACACACCGACGACGGGCGAAGCGACCGAAGCGGCGGCGTTCGAGTTCCTCGATACGCTCTCGTATGTCCGCATCGACGGCGACGCGACCGACGGCCAGCGGGCCGTCGTCGAGATGCGGCTCCGCGAGGGCCATGCGCCGCCGATGCACATCCACCGGGAGGCCACCGAGACGATTCACGTCCTTGATGGCGAAATCGACGTTCACACGCCGGATTCGGTCACATCGCTCGATACGGGTGCGTCAGCAGTGTTGCCCAACGGCGAGCCACACAGCCTCCACGCCGTCACACAGGCGACGATTCTCGCTTCGACATCGCCGGCCGGCTTCGAGCAGTTTATCGAGGCCGTCGGCAAGCCGGCCGCGACGGAGACTGTCCCGACGACGCCGCCGTCCGAGGACGCCATCGGACGGGTGTCAGAGCTCGCACCGGCACACGATATCGAAATCGTCGGCCCGCCGCCGGTCGAGCCACCGGAGTAAGCAGGCATCGCCGTCAGTCCCGCTGTGCGTGTCCCGCTGTGCCGGCACCGCCGGCACCGCCCAGCAGGGCATCGACGACCCGCCGAAGCAGTCGCCCGACAACGAAGGCGGCGACGGCTATCGGGAGGCCGAACCAGACAGCGACGCCGAGGCCGTCGCCAACCGCCTGCGGCAACGAGACGACCTGTGTCTGTCCCAACACCGCATACTGGGTTCCGTAGGTGGTCACACCGGCACCGAACAGCGGCCCACCGACAAGCGCCAGCGTCGGCAGGAGGCCCGCACCAAGCGCGGCGGCGACGGCGCCCACCGCCAGCAGGCCGCCGGCCGCGATAAACAGCGGCGGATGCGGCGATTCGCCGGTCCACGTTTCGACGACACGCTCGGCTAGTACTGCGGTCCCAACCGTCGTCTGGATGAATGCGGCGCTGGCGACGGCCAAAAGAAGGCCCGAAAGCACCGCGACAAGCGACATCGGCCGACGGCCGAACAGGGCGGTTTTGAATGGGCCACAGAGCCACGCGCGAGCGGCGTCGACAACGCGGCGGCCAGCGGTCGAGAGCAGCACACACAGCCGAAACAGTCCCGATTCGGCTCGGTCTGGTATGGAGGGCATCACGCGTGGATGTACTCACTCCCACAGTAATAACGTTGGCTGACAGGCTACAGAAAGAATTACCAGTAGAGAGCGTCGTCGATATTCTCTTCGTCGGTTTCGATGCCCGAGGCGATTTGGCCCGTATTGAATTGCTGGATAGCCGTCTCGCTCAGGCTCCGGTCTGTCTTTCGGAACGAATCGACGACCTCCGAGCGGGAATCGATTGCCGACCCGACCAGCTTGCTGAGAATCGCTTGCTGTGTGACCTTCGACCCTGTTTTACGCCGGATATCAGCCTGCAGCTCTTCGAGCTTCGATTTTGTCTCGTCGTCTATCTTCACCGCTGTCGCCATATACTGTGAGTGCATCCCACACGTCGTTAATATTTCCACTGGCGATTTCACCGGCGGTCACTCTATTGCTGAACGTCCGGCTGCCACATCGTACGACCAGCGCGCGGGTTCACGTAACGACTGCTCCGGGCTCCGCGGGGTCGAGGCGCTCGATACTGGACACGCACGTGTGCGCTCGCTGTGAAGAACAACGTCCTCTTTCCGGCCGCCGAGGACCTGTTGGCCGCCGAGCCGGTCCGAGATTGACAGTCTACCAAGCGCGTCTGCCGTCTTATAGCTTTTCCCTCTATTACTCCCCAATTCGAGTGCGGATACGAGCACGAAATTGCGTGTCGCTTTTAGGAGTATGTAGGGAGTACCACCGGGTAACGTCCGAGGCGAACCCCTGCGGCCGCACGGCCCAGGGGTCCCGGCGGGCGTGCATACCAAAGCATGTTCGAAACACTAACAGAAACGAAGGAACGCGGTCAGGTTGGAATCGGTACCCTGATCGTTTTCATCGCGCTGGTCCTTGTGGCGGCCATCGCGGCAGGGGTGCTTATCAACACCGCCGGGTTCCTCCAAACGCAAGCACAGGCAACCGGAGAAGAAAGTACAGAACAGGTCTCAACCAACCTCGTCTACCTCAGCACCACCGGTGAAGTTGTGGAAGATGGTACTGGCAGCCTCGTTGGAATCGACCAGTTCGAAACGACGGTACAGTTGGGTCCGGGTTCGAGTGCGATTGACCTGAACGACACGACAATCTCGGTCTTCACTGACGACGGTGAATCCGAGGAGTTCGATGGGGTTGATGAGGGTGACTCCCTCACTGATGATGGAATTGAATTCGATGACACCGACCGTGACTCATCGGTACTCAGCACTGACGCAACTGATGACGATGCAACCGCGACCATCGTGTTCGGCCTGGATGATGCAAGCGATGGAATCAACCCTGAGGACGACCGGTTTGACGAAGGCACGACGGTTGATATTGTGATAACGACGGCTGAGGGGACGCAGGCTGAAAACAGCTTCATCATTGAAGATCCGCTTGACCCGCAGCTTGATGACGAGGACGAGATCCGGCTTGATTAGATAAGACAATGTTTGAACAATTCACAGAGAGTGAGGAGCGCGGTCAGGTTGGCATTGGTACCCTGATTGTGTTCATCGCGCTGGTCCTCGTGGCGGCCATCGCGGCAGGGGTGCTTATCAACACCGCCGGGTTCCTCCAAACGCAAGCACAGGCAACCGGAGAAGAAAGCACAGAACAGGTCTCAACCAACCTCGTCTTCCTCAGCACCACCGGCACTGTCTCCGACGCTGAAGATGGAATTGACTCGTTCAATACGACGGTGCAGTTGGGTCCAGGTTCGAGTGCGATTGACCTGAACGACACGACAATCTCGGTGTTCACCGACGATGGCCAATCGCAAGAGTTCAGTGGGGTTGATGAAGACACTGACAACAACGACGGCGGAATCGAATTCGAAGATGACAGCCGTGATTCGTCGGTGTTGAGTACGGACTCCACTGATGACGACGCAACCGCAACCATCGAGTTCGATATAGGCGATGCTAATGAACTGAGTGAGCCTTTCGAAGAGGGGACGACGGTTGATATTGTGATTACGACGTCGGAGGGCACACAGGCAGAAAACAGCTTCATCATCGAAGACCCGCTTGACCCACAGCTTGAGGGCGGCGACGAAATCCGGCTTGATTAGATAAGACAATGTTTGAGCAATTCACAGAGAGTGAGGAGCGCGGTCAGGTTGGTATTGGTACCCTGATTGTGTTCATCGCGCTGGTCCTCGTGGCGGCCATCGCGGCAGGGGTGCTTATCAACACCGCCGGGTTCCTCCAAACGCAAGCACAGGCAACCGGAGAAGAAAGCACAGAACAGGTCTCAACCAACCTCGTCTACCTCAGCACCACCGGCACTGTCTCCAATAGTGAAGATGGAATTAACCAGTTTGAGACGACGGTACAGTTGGGTCCGGGTTCGAGTGCGATTGACCTGAACGACACGACAATCTCGGTCTTCACTGACGACGGTGAATCCGAGGAGTTTGACAGCCTTGCGGAAGACGGAATCGAACTTGAGGACCGGTCTGATGACGAGGCAGTTCTCAGTACCGCCTCCAGTGATGACGATGCAACCGCGACCATCGTGTTCGACCTGACTGATGGCGACGGGATCGACCCTGAAGACGGCCAATTTGACGAAGGGACAACGGTTGATATTGTGATTACGACGGCAGAGGGAACACAGGCAGAAAACAGCTTCATCATCGAAGACCCCCTCGACCCACAGCTTGATGGCAACACCGACCCCGACCAGGCCGACGAAATCCGCCTCGGCTAACGCGGATACCACCTAATTCCTTCCTTTTATTACCCAACCCACCAGCCGCAGCACTCACCGCCGAACTCGGCGCGTGAAACACCGACCCTCCTTATACGTCCACATCCACTTTGCTCGTGTATATGCACCGACGGACGTTCGTTTCGGGGGTCGCGGCCGGCGCGGTCGCCGGGCTGGCTGGCTGTCTCGGCGGCGACGACGATGCGCCGACGACTGACGAGGGACACATCGAGGCGCTGCGGGCGGAGATTACCGACCGCGGCGTCGAGGTCGATTCGGTCGAACTCGAAGACCGTATCGTGAGCGTCGAGCACGGCTTTGATGAGGACCCCAACGACGCGATTGCCAACGTGGCGATGGCGTTCGTCGAGCGGATTATCGATGAGTGGGATGTCGAGCGGCTAGAAGGCCACCTCCACGACGAGGGCAACGACTGGTCGTGGCACGCCGAAACGGAGTGGGCACAGGAGTACGCCGACGAGGAAATCGGCCCCGAGGAGTACGGCCAGCGCATCAGCGAGACGATGGCGATGGTTATCGACGAGGACGGAGCAAGCGAAACCGACACCGATGAAGACGACGACGCGGGCGACGACGGCGGCGAGAACGCCGACGACGGGTCGGACGGCGGCGACGCCGACGGAGACGCCGATAGCGACGACGAACCGACCGACGACGAGTAGCCGCCCGCCGCGCACGCACGAATCACATCTTGTTTCGGGCGGTGAAACGGAGGACTGGCTTTAGTGTCAGACGCGGGTATCCGTAGACGAGCACCGACTCGGCGGCCGCGGTATGGGGCATCGGTTCCGCGGCCGCCGAGCAGCCCCACTATGAACACTGCGAACGGCATTCAGCGGCACCGCGGGCCCAGCGACGCGGGCAGCCGTTGGTCCGGCCCGAAGACGGGGGTGAGCGTCGATGGGCTTTAGCGTCAGCGGCTCGGCGGTCATCGTCTTCATCGGGCTGGTTGTCGCTGCTGGCATCGCCGTCCCGCCGCTGATGGGGAGTGTTGGCAACCTCGCCAGCGCACAGGGTACCCAAATCGACCAGGGGACAGAGCGGCTCAACACCGACGTTGAAATCGCGGCGGCGACCTACGACGACGATGCTGAGGAACTCGACATCGAGCTTGAGAACACCGGTACGACGTCGCTTTCGGTGGCCGACACCGACCTGCTCGTCGACGGGGCGATGCAGACCGACGCCGATAACCTAGCAACGACAGTCGAAGGCGACGCTGACGCCGAACTGTGGCTGCCCGCGGAGACGCTGACGATGACGGTGGGTGCGACCACGGAACCCGACCGAGTGAAGGTCGTCACGGAGAACGGTATCGAACGAGCGACCAACGATATCACCGACGGTGAGACATGAGTGGGATTTCCGCCTCGACGCTGATTATTTTCATCGCCAGCATCCTCGTGGCGGCGGGCGTGGCCGGAACGCTCGTGACGACTGTCGGTGACATCTCCACCTCCGCCGAATCGCAGGGTGATGCCATCAGTGAGTCAATAAACACCGATATAGAGATACTCAACGACGGCCGTGGGTCCAGCTTTTATCAGGAGGATGTCGAGAACAACGACGGGGAGACTGTGGATGCACTGATTACGCTGTATGCCAGAAACGCCGGCTCGACCTCCTTACATCAGGACCCGGATAGGATTAACGTCCTTGTCAATGGGCAACTCATCACATCGGAGAATCTCAATCTGGAGTCGCCCAACGGCGGCGACGACGAGGTCTGGGCCGAAGACGAAGTCCTCGAGTTCGAGATAACGCTCGATGAGGAGCTGGATGGCAGCGGCAACCGAGTGTCGATCTCGGTCGATGGCTCCGAGCGAGCCATCGAGTTCCCCGCGGAGGCGTAATATACCATGATACGACAACCAACACAGGCGCTCGAATCGATGCGGTGCTGTTGCCGCTGTGGCGGTCGCAGTGCTGCCGGGGCCGTGGCGGGGGTGAGAAGCGATGGGTAGTGTCTCGGCGTCGCACCTGATAATCTTCATCGCCAGTCTCGTCGTCGCCGCTGGTGTCGCCGGTACGCTCGTTACCGAGGTCGACCGGGTGAGCCAGTCGATAACCGAACAAAGCGACGGGATGAGCGAGAGCATCGAGACGGATATCCAGATTATCAGCGACACCGGCGCAGACGGAATCTACGACGATGGCAGCGACGAGGTCACGCTATTGGTCAAGAACGTCGGCGCAGTGGAGTTACCGGCCGAACCGGAGCGTATCGACCTGCTGATCGAGGGACAATTTATCAACCCGGATGCCGTAGAAGCGGAGGTAGTCGGTGACGACGAGGTATGGACACCGGGGGCTGTGGTTCGCATCGAGGCCGACACGGACGATGTCGACATCGACGGCGAAACGCGGGTCTCGGTCAGCGTCAACGAAAACGAGGCCACCATCCAGTTCAGAGCCTAACCCAGAACGATGCCTGACGACATCCCACCGGAGTTCCCCGACGATGACGGCGACGACAGTGACGACGACTACGTCGACCCGGACGTACCAAACGAGAAGGGCGGCGGTGATGGCGGGAAGGTGTTGTCGCCGGACGAGCTCGACCTCTCGGACAGCGAGTACGTCGAGGAACTCGACGACCAGGGTCGGTACGTCGTCTCGCCGGGCAGCGGACCGCCGAACGTTCCCGACCGCGGCTCCGAAGACGACCGCCAGGGACGGCGCGAGCGGCGGGACCGCGGCGGCCCCCAGCACCGCGAGGAGCGGCCCCAACAGGACCGCGGCGGCCGGCAACGGGAGCCAGCCCCCAACAGCACACCAGTTAGCCCCGAGGCCGCGCGGTCGCTCTTGGCCGACGAGTTGGAGCGCACCGACTCCCGGTACGGGCTGGATATCGTCGCCCGCTTTGACGGTACGACTGTCCGACACCGGACGGCCTCAGACGACGTTATCGCGACGTTCGAAAACCTCGTCCAGTGGTACGCCCAGCACGTTACCGATGACACGCCCGCCGACGAGGTCATCGACATTCTGCTTCGGGAATCGGCGCTGGCCTCGACGGAGACGCCCAACCTGGCGAAGCTGCTCCGGAAGCACGACCTCGATACGTCCGATTCGATTGCGGAGCTTGTCGACGCCATCCGGGACGAAGCCCAGCAGTGACGTCCATGTCACGCCACTGCTTCGGCTCCCGTCGTTTCGAGCGATGAGGATGAAGGTAGTTTCACATAGTTGGTCCTAGTAGAGGTGCCTAGAGATGGACGTCTTGATCGCAGACGACTCCGAGTTTATGCGCAGCCTCCTCCGTGAGATTCTCGAAGAGGAGTACAACATCGTCGGCGAGGCCGAAAACGGCGTCGAGGCCATCGAGCTCTACCAGGAGCATAGCCCCGACCTCGTGATGATGGACATCGTCATGCCGATTCGTGATGGTATCGAGGCGACAGACGAGATCACCGACAGCGACCCCTCGGCGAAGGTCATCATGTGTACCAGCGTCGGGCAGGAACAGAAGATGAAAAGCGCGATTCAGGCCGGCGCGGAAGGATATATCACCAAACCGTTCCAGAAACCGAGCGTGCTTGACGAAATCGAGAACGTCGTGGGCGGCTGACATGCAGATCGACATCGACTCGCTGGAGACGTACAACACGCTCGCCCGCGACGGTGCACAGTCGGCCGCCCAATCGCTGTCGCAGTTGACCGGCATCGACACCCACGTCGAGGTGACAAACGTCTCGTTGATGGACCCGTCGGACCTCGAATACGAGTACATCGGCGGTGAGTTCTCCGGTGTCGAAATTGGACTCGAAGGTGCACTCTCCGGTGAGACGGTACTAACCTTCGACGAGGCCGCACAGGAGACCATTACGAACGTTCTCGCGCCCGGTGCCGACGAGGCGATGCGCCGCAGTTCGATAAAAGAAGTCGGCAACATCATGACAAGCGGCTTCATCGACGGCTGGGCTGACCACCTCGACGCACAGATAGACATTTCGACGCCGACGTATCTGGAAGGGACTGGCTCCGACGTACTGCCCGCGTCGGCCGCCGACAGCGACGAGCAGGTGTTCGTCTTCCGAAGCCGTGTCGAAGCCGTCTCCGAGGCCGTCGATTTCCATATCTTGCTGGTTCCCGAGCGGGACACGCTCGTTGACGCGCTCGACCCCGACGAGGACGATAGCATCCCCTTCGAGAAGTTCGAAGTGTTCAACGAGATGACGATGCACGGCGCCGAAAAGGCTGCCGAGAACATCACCACGATGACCGGCCTCACGACGGATGTCGAAGTAAACCGAATGACGTTCGTCCCCATCGACGACGTGCCGGCCGAGGTCGGCGACAGGCGCTACGTCGGAACGGTCATGGAGTACGAGGGCACGCCGAGTGGCTACCTCGTCATCCTCTTCGACCAGTCATCGGCGTCTTCGGTCGTTGACGCGCTCGTGCCGGTTGAAACCGACGGCGATTGGGGTGAGATGGAACAAAGCGCGATGAAGGAACTCGGCAATATCATGACGAGCGGCTTTATCGACGGGTGGGCAAACGTTCTACAGACGTCCATCGACCACTCGCCGCCGACGTTTGTCGCCGACATGGGGTCGTCGATAATGAGTCCCATCGTCGGACGCATGGCCCGCACCCAAGAGCACGCTTTCATGCTCGATTCGGTCATCAACACCGACGGCGACGGTGTCTTCCGGTGTGAGATGTTCGCCCTTCCTGATGAGGCAGAGTTGACCGATGTGCTTGACGACTTACTCGTTGAGCGGGCCGACGAAACCGAGGTCGAACCTGACGAGGTGTTCTGACCGGTGGCTGCACTTCCGGCCGAATCCGACACAAGCGAACGAATCAAAGTCTCGATAGCCGACTACGCGGTCGCGGAAGCGGGCACTATCTCGACAAGCGGCCTCGGGTCGTGTCTCGGCCTCGCCATCTACGACCCGGAGGCCGGCGTCAGCGCGCTCGTCCATCCGATGTTGCCACGGCGGGACGGCAACGACGACCGGCCGCCGGAACGATTTGTCGACTCCGGCATCGATGTCGTCGTTGATGCGCTGCTTGAGCACGGTGCATCGAAGGCGTCGCTGCGGGCAAAGATAGCCGGCGGTGCAGCCGTTGTCGATTTCGGTTCCGACGACGGCGACTCGATTGGCGACCGCAACATCGAGGTCGCACGCGAAGAGCTCTCCGACCGCGGCATCGAGTTGGTCGGCGAGGAGGTCGGCGGCGACTGCGGCCGGACGGTCAAAGTCGACGCCGCGACCGGCGATGTCAACGTCTCCCGGACGGACGGCGAAGAGACGACGCTGTAGTCACACGAGCCCGGCGACGCTCGGGCTGATAAAGCCCTCAATGAAGCCGGCTACAGCCAGTACGACGCCGATACCGACAAGCACCCAGAAGCTTCTCTCGATGCGGTCGGCCAGTTCGGCATCCGAACACCGTCCACGGAGCCGCCGCCAGCCGGCGACGCCGAGCCACAGCCCAGCCGCGCCCGCCGCGATGATGGCCGGAATCTCAAGGACACCGTGTGGAGCGACAAACGCAGCGAGCGCTTCGGGGTCGGCCTCAAGCCGGCCGTACACGCCGAAGACGACGCCGTTAAACACCAGCGACGCCGCTGCGGGCACCGCCAGTGTAAGCCCCGAAAGGGCCGTCCCCACCGCGACGGTCCAGTTGTTGGCAGCGAAAAAGACCGCCGCCGTCGGCGCGAAGTGGTCCTCCAGCCGCGCCTCGATAGAGGCTGTTACGAGGCCCTCATAGGGGGCCGCGAGCATCCACCCGAGTCCAAACCCGCCGAGGATGAGCCCCGTCGCAACGGCGTGGGTCCCCGGCGTTGCCCGAACGAACGCCCCGAGCTCGGCAAGGCCGCGCCGGAGCCCGGAACTGAGCTGTGCCGCCGCCGACCGCTCGGGTACGGCCGGCGGCGCGATGGCATCGACCGTCCCCGCATACAGCGCCGTCTTCAGCACAGCCAGCGCGGGCGAGACGACCACAAAGCCCGCGACAGCGGCAGCCCGGGCACCGGCCTCGCCACCGCCGCTCAACACGCCGACGACGCCGAGTAGGCCGAGAGCCAGCAGATAGTAGCCGACGGCGTCACCAGCGTTGCGCCGGATGTAGCCACCAGCGCGCCGGAGCCCATCCCCGGCACCGACGCCGTCTTCGACGACGGCCACCGGAGCGAAGGCGAAAAGCGCCCGGATGCAGACGACGGCGGCGAGCCACGCGAGCGTGACCACCAACGCAACGGCGACAAAGAGAATGCCTGGGAGCAGCAGCGCCGCCATCGCGCCGGCCACGCCCGCGACGGCCGTCGCGAGCACCCACAGGAAGACCTCGAAGACGACGAGCACGACCATCGCTCCCGTGTGCCTGCGTGCGCCCGCGAGCGCGGCCGTCGTTCCCCGTCGGTCACGAAGCGTCGCCACGGACGCCGAAAGCTGTGCCGCGAGTGCGACACCGTACAGCGCGACGAACAACACGACGGCGACAAGCGCTGTCACTGCCAGCAGCCCGACTACTGCAGGGGGCAAGAGCACCTCGAAGACCGGGACCAGCTCTTCGAGCCACGCTTCAAACGCCGGGTCCTCCGGCGATGGTGGGTCGAGTTCGCGGTCTGCGAGCGCTGACTGGAACCGTTCGAGCCGCCCCGTTGTCGCCAAGTACAGATAGGACAGCGCGAAGCCGCCGAGCCCGACGACCTGTACGACAGCGGAGATAGCTGGGGTCAAAAAGAACGCCGGGAGGAGGTCGCTTGCTCGGCCGCGAAACACCGCGATGACGGCACGGAGCGCAGGGGCAATGGCCATGGCAGGGGCCACGGGCGCGCCGATATTAAAACCGGGAGACAAGTGGAAACTGTTGTTTAGTTTTCTTTTGTTTTATTGGCTGTAGCGGCTCTCTACGTCGACTTTCTGATTTGCAAACGTTGCCCTATTTTCGACTATATCTACCACAGATTTATTTACTATGAAAGACAATCCACGATAGAGACCGATTCGCAATGGTGGGGGCTATACGCAAAGCGTTGGCAGATATCCGTGGACAGTCGAACGTCGTCGGGTCGATACTACTGGTCGCGATTGTACTGGTGGTCGTGGTCGGCTTCGGCGCGGCGACGTTTCCGAACTACGCGACAGACAACAGCGACCCGAACGTTGATATCGAAGTGGCCGATGTCACCGCAAATGAGGTCGAAATCGCACACACCCAGGGTGATTCGCTGAACGCCGATGAGGTCGAGGTTAGAGTAGATAGTGGGTCGTCGTATGTGTCCGACAGCGAACGCTACGACGACACTGATAGCTTTGACCAAGGCGATTCCGTGTTTAGAACGCACTTCGTTGATGAAGGCGACACGGTTGAAGTGATGGTCATCGATGAGGTGACGAATACAGTGCTGTTGGATACAGAGGAGCTGGTTCCGGAAGCGGAGCCGTCGGCACTCAGCGTGAGCATCGACTCCGTCTCCGAAGAGGTCTACATTGATGAAGACGCGGTCGAAGACGACAACGAACTGGTCGGTATTGACCACATCGGAGACGAAGCAGAGCTTGAATACACGGTGAAAAACGAGGGCGGGCAGCCGGTGACCATAGAAAGTGAGGACCTCCGGCTGGAAGTCGGCACCGGTGGCTACGAGGCATACACCAACATCAACGACCCCACCACGCTCGAAGGCTACACTGAATCCGGCGACGCACACGTCGAATCTGACATCATAGACGATTGGGACCTCACCGGCGCACAGCAGCAAGGGGTTGCCAACACCGACGAGACAAACGTCGCATTGTTCGCCAACGGCGTCTCTGACGACGCCGAAATCACCGTCTACGGTGGCCCCCACTTCGACCCAGAAATCCAGAATACCACCGAGACGATAAACGCCACTGAGACGTTCGAATTCGAGGCAAACGTCACGAACGACGGCGACCTGCCCGACACCCAGACGATTAACGCAACGCTGTACGACCTCGACAACCAAACGGTGGTCGACAGTGTGCTCAATGAAAAGACCCTCTCGTTGGACCCTGAAGAGCACGATACAGCCGACTTCGAAAACGATGATGGCCTCGAAATCCCTGAATACGGCCACGACACGCGCCTCCAGGTCAACGTCACGACACACAACGCCGAGGTGGAAGACGGCTACGAAACGGAGACAATCGATGTCAACGCTCCGCCGAGCTTCACTGTCGACCTCAATGACGCCCCCGAAGCTATCGAAGTCGATGAGGTGGCGACGATGAATGCCACCATCGAAAACATCGGCGACAACCCCGGCGAGCAGACAGTTTCACTCGATGTCCCTGACGCAGACCCCGAAACCGCCGAGGAGGAAACGATAGAGCTTGCCGCTGGCGAAGAGACCGATGTCAGTCTCGATGTCGTATTCACCTCCGAGGATGTCGGCACCGTCGACATCGCCGTCCAAAGCGAAGACAGCAGCGAGCAGGCACGTAGCGTCACCGTCTACGAGCCGATGGAGGTCGAGCTCGAAGAGCCCGCTCCGGTCTTCGCCGAAGAGGAAGCGACCATCACAGCGACCGTAACAAACCCGAACGAACACGCTGCACAGTCAGAGGAACTGACACTGTGGCTCGGTGACGACGACGAAGAAAACGACCCCGCCGAGGTCTGGAGCGGAACGGTTGAGGTTGATGCCGGCGGGGAGACGACAGTAAGCGAAGAACACATCCCCGGCAAAGAGGAGGTCCGTGACGTGCCGGTTGACGCCGAACTTGAACGTGGCGGCGAAGACAGCACGGAAATCCACGTTGAGAACCTCTATGTTGGATTCGACGGTATCTCCGACACGGAGACCAGCGGCCTCCTCTCCGGTGATGGTGCTCGCGTCGAAGCTCCCGTTGTCTACGACTCCACTATCAGTGTTACAGTAGAAGAAGTTCGAATCGACAATGTCGAACACGCCGACCCGCTCCGGGTCAGCCAGCATAGCTTCGACGGCGGCGCGACCCTCAAGTTCGGCGACCAAGAGGTGATGGAACGCGATTGGTTCGACGAAGGAATCTACGTCGGTGAAACTGTGGAGATAACGAATTTCGACCTCCCTGCCGTAGAGAATGAACTCGCCGATAGTATCGTCTTCAACCGGTTCGCCGACGAGCCCGGGGGAATCACGGGTATCGTCGACGTCTGGGTGGCCCACGACATGCGCGGTGCGAATTACGACTTTACCCTCATCGGCGAATCAGAAGACCTGACTGACGTCGATGGGGACCCCCGCGACATTGAACGGTCGATTACCGTTAACGTTCCCGCCGGGGACGAAGTGCCCACGGAAGACGAACTCGAAGAGCATGCTGAAGACCTCGAAGCGGCTTACGAGACCGTCAGCGAAGACGCCGACGAGTTAGACGACGACCAGCAGGAAGCCGTCGATGAAGTCGGTGACTACGTCGAGGGGGTCGACAGCGATATTGACGCGACTGAGAACGAAAACGACCGCATCGGTGTCCAAAACGACATCAATGCCAACTACGCCGTGCTCGAAGAGGCCTATGACGACATCGACTGCGACTGGCACCAAGTCTTGGGCTGGACCTGCGGCGACCTCTGACCCCGTCGCTATTTTATAACTCCCCGCCAAACCGCTCTGTATGTCCCTGCTCATCTACGGTGCCTACGGCTACACCGGCGAACTCATTGCTGAAGAAGCAGTCGACCGTGACCTCGATGTCGTCGTCGCTGGCCGCGACAAACGGAAGGTCCGTGACCTCGCCGCCCGGCTGAACTGCAAGGGCCGCCGCTTCGACCTCGATGCCGCTGCCGACAACCTCGACGATATCGAAGCAGTTCTCAACTGCGCCGGACCGTTCGTTGAAACCTATGAACCGCTCGTCGAGGCGTGTCTGGAGACCGGCACCCACTATCTGGATATCACCGGCGAGCTTTCGGTCTTCGAAGCCATCGCGGAGCGGGACCGAGAGGCCGAGAAGGCCGGCGTCTGCCTGTTGCCGGGCGTGGGCTTTGACGTGGTGCCAACCGACTGTCTGGCCGGTCACCTCCACGATATGCATCCGTCGGCCGACGAACTGCGGTTGGGCTTTGACCCCTCGGGGACCATCTCGAAGGGGACGCTCGCGTCGGTCATCGAACATCTCGACGAGGGAGGCAAGGTTCGCCGAGACGGTCGCCTCGTCGACGTGCCGCCGGCACACAAGCGCCGATATATTGATTTCGGCCGCGGCGAGCGGTCGGCGGCGACGATTCCGTGGGGTGATGTCTCGACGGCCTACTACACGACCGGCATCGAAAACATCGAGGTCTACACGGCGATGCCGAGCGAGGCCGCTATCGCGCTGAAATACGGCAGCGGTATCGTCAGTCCAGTGCTGGGTGCCGAGCCGGTCAAAGGCGCGCTACAGACGCTCGCAAAGACGGTCGTCTCCGGCCCCTCCGAAAAACAGCGACGCGAGGGCGTCTGTTACGTCTGGGGTGAGGCGACCGACGGCGAGCGAACGGTCACCGCACGACTGAAGACCCCAGAGACGTACGCGCTGACGGTCGACGCCGCCACAACGGCGGCAGCGCGTATCCTCGACGACGCGCCAGCCGGCTTCGAGACGCCGGCAGCAGCATTCACACCGGAGTTCGTTCTTGCCCTCGATGGCGTCGAGGGCTTCTTCTGAGCTGTTTTCGCTCCGAACCCTTTCGACGCCTGCGACAAAAGGCATACATGGCCCCGTAGCTGACTGCGGATATGGACCGCCAGCACGTCGCCGTTCTCGTGGCTGTCTGCATGGCGCTTGCGCTCGTGCCGGCGGGCGTCGCCGCCGCCGAGGAGCCGGCTGAAGCCGTCGCTGCCGCGACCGGCCCGACCGTTGACGCAACGGTTACCGACCGTTACCGGGCGGGCGCGTCGGCGGGGCTGTCGCGGGTCGATACAGACGGCGTCCTCGAACAGCCGACTCGGGCGACGATATACGAAGCCATCGACGAGTCGCCGGGTATCGACCTCGCCGGACTGGCGGCGGCGGCTGACGTGACGAAGTCGACGGCACGGTATCACGTCGACGTGCTACGCGATGCCGGCCTCGTTGCGGGTGTCGAAGTCGCCGGTGCGTTACGCTTTGCGCCCGCGGAGCTCGACGCGGAGGTCGCCGGCGTGCTTGAGACGGACGCGCCGGGCACCGTGCTGACGGCGGTCGCCGACCACGAGCCGGCCTCGGTACGAACGCTGGCGGAGGCGACCGACCGCGCACCATCGACAGTCTCACACCACCTCTCGGAACTCGAAGCTCGCGGGCTCGTCGAGCGCGAACGCCGCGGTGAGGCCGTCCTCACATCGCTTGCCCCGCCGGCACGGGACGCCCTCGGGGCACCACCGGCAACAGCCGACGACTGACGAAGGGTTTCTTTTGTCCGCCGGGACAACCGCCGCTGTATGGATTTCAGTGTCGCAACCACCGACGACATCGACAGCGTCGTTCCGGACGAATACGGCGGCATGTGGTTCTTCCGTGAGCCGTTGGACTGTGCGGCGCTCGGCATCTCGCTGCTGGAGTTGGAGCCGGAGGGCCGCGGAAAGCCCCACGACCATGCCGACGACGGCCAAGAGGAGGTGTATCTCGTCGTCGATGGCGAGTTGACCATCGCACTCGGCGGCGGCGACGACGAGCCACCGGCCGAAGAACGGACACTGACCACCGGCGAGGCGATGCGTGTCGGCCCGGGGACGTGGCGGGCGCTCTCGAACCGCGGCGACGAGCCGGTCCGGGTCGTCGTTGCCGGCGCGCCCTGACCGGCCGCTGTGCCGTCGGCCCGACCTGCAGGTATTTTGTCCCGGGGGCTGAACGCCCGGATATGGTAGGGAAACGCCCCGTGTTCCGCTGCCGACAGCCATGAGAGGATTCCATACGCGGCTGCTTGAGGTCACGGTCAAGCTCCTCCCGTTTGCGTTTGCCTTCCTCCGTGACCGCCGACGGTGGCTACTCGTCGGCGGCTCGCGGCGGGTTTCTGATGAGGTCCACAGCGCGCGCGCCGAACGGCTCGTTGCAACGCTGCTGTCGCTTGGCCCCGCGTTCATCAAGGCCGGGCAGGTGCTTTCGACGCGGCCGGACCTCGTGCCACCGGTGTATGCGGAGGCGCTTTCGTCGCTACAGGACGAGATTCCCGAATCGGAGGGCCAAGACCCGAAAGCGGTCGTCGAAGCCGAACTTGGCGATGCCGTCGACACGGAGACGCTGTCGCCCGTCGCCGGCGGGTCGCTCGCGTACGTCTATACGGCCGATGTCGATGGCAGACGGCAGGCCCTGAAAGTCAGGCGGCCGGGGCTGAAACCGAAAATCGAACGCGACCTCGAAGTCATTCGGCGGCTGATTCCGGTTGTCGGCCTCATCGCCGACGAAAACCAGCGGTACTCGATTGCGAACATCGCCGACGACTTCGAGCGCATCATCCTGGAGGAACTCGACTTCGAGCGCGAAGGGCGGATGATGCGCCGCATTGGCGAGAACTTTGCCGACGATGACCGGGTGTACATCCCCGATGTCGACGAGGAGCGAACCACCGAACAGGTGCTCGTGATGGAGTATGTCGAGGGGAGCAAGATAACCGACGAGGCGGCGCTGGCCGACCGCGGTATCGATGCCCAGGAGATGGCTGACCGCATCGCCGATATTTACTTGACGATGGGGTTGGAACACGGCGTCTTCCACGCCGACCCGCATCCGGGCAACCTCGCAGTTACTGATGACGGGACACTGCTCATCTACGATTACGGGATGAGCGAACAGCTCACCCCGGAGACACAGCGGCTGATAACCGACCTCTACCGGTCGCTCGCCCGCCGCGATGTCGACGGTATCATCGACGCGCTGGTCGGCCTTGACGTGCTCGCGCCGACCGCCGACCGCGCCGACGTCAGGCGGGTCGTCGAACTCGCGATGAAGAACCTCGAAGGCCGCTCCGATATCGACTGGCGAGACATTACATCAGAGCTTTTCGGGATGCTCCATGACTTCCCGTTCCGCATCCCCCCGAACGTGATGCTTCTGGTCCGGGTTGGAACCGTCGCGGAGGGCGTCTGCAGACAGCTCGACCCCGAGTTCGACTTCGTGGCGTTCGTCCGCGAGTTCCTGCTCGAACGCGGGCTCTTCGAAGACGAGCTTCGGTCGTCGGTAGCGGCGGCGTCGGCCGACCTCCAGCAGTCCCTCCCGGCCCTGGCCGGGCTGCCGGCCAGAACCGACCGCCTCTTCGACCGGCTCGAACGCGGACAGTTGACCGTCAAGACTGAACGCGCCGGCCCGACCGAGTCGGCGCTGGGGTATGCGGTGCTGGCGGGAGCGCTCGCGGTCGCCGCGGCCGTCCTCGTCTTCCACGAACAGCCCTACGAACTCCTCGCCGCCGTCGCCGCGCTCGGCTGTCTGGTGCAGTTTCTCCGCCGTGCCTGAAGCCGTACCTTCTTTTCGTCGCCGCTCTCACCTCCGGACATGTATCTCGGAGACGTATCGTGGCCCGAGGCCGGCACCCACCTCGATGCCACCGACGTTGCGCTCGTGCCCGTCGGCTCGACGGAACAGCACGGCCCCCACCTCCCGCTTTCGACCGACCACGTCATCGCGGAGGGGCTGGCCCGCGAGGCTGCCGACCGTGCGGGTGTCGTCTGTACCCCGACAATCACCGTCGGCGTCAGCCCGCATCACCGGCAGTTCCACGGGACGATGTCCGTCGAGGCCCCCGTCTTCCGCGACTACGTCGAGTCGCTGTCCCGCAGCCTCGTCTACCAGGGCATCGACCGCATCGTCTACGTCAACGCCCACGGCGGCAACGTCGAACACCTCCGGGAGGTCGGCCGCCGGCTCCACGAGGACGGGGCCGCCTACGCCGTCGAGTGGATGTGGGACGAGTCTATCCCCGACCTCGTCGACGACCTTTTCGAACAGAACGGCCCCCACGCCGGCCCCAAGGAGACGTCGATGGTTTGGTATCTCGCTGACAACGTCCGCGAGGACGAACTCGCCGACGCCCGTGACGGCGGCTGCCCTGCCCTCGAAGATATTCGGACGACCTACAACGGCGCGCGGCTCTTCTACGACGCCATCGAAAACAGCGACAACGGAGCCTTCGGCGACCCGACTGACGCCACAGCGGCGAAAGGCGAGCGGCTCTTCGAGGCCGCAAGCGAGCAGCTTGCCGACCTTGCGGAGTGGCTCGCCGCCCAACCGTGGGAGACGCTTGCCCCGCGCGAGCACGTTCGGTCCCGCGACGAGTCGAAGCGGTAACCAAAAGTAACGGTGCGACGAAGCCAACGGCATGAGCGACGATACCGATGCCGACGCCGACGACGCGGAGCCGCCGGAGCGTTCGACTGCTCCGCAAAGCGAGTACACAACGGGACAGGTGGCCTTCGGCTTCGTCGTCGCCCTCGTCGGCGTCGCCATCACGTTCGGGATGCCGCTGGCGTTCCTGTAGATGGCCGGCGAAGGGCTCGACATCGACATTGATATCACCGACATAGCGGCAGTCGCCGACGCCCGCGAGCAACTGCTCGCCGCCGTTGCCGACCACGCCGGCGAGATTGCCGCCGACATCGCCCGGCTCGACGGCGGCGACTACGGGAGCCGTTCGTTTTCGACCGACCGAGGGCAGTGGACGCTCAAGCACGAACGCGGGACGCTCCAGTATCTCCGGTATGAGCCACAGGGCGGCGGCGAAACCTACGTCGTCTCGACACAGCGCCCTGCCGCCCCCGAGCCGCTCTCGGATGCGCTTGCCGACTACGACGCGTTCGTGACCGCCTACAACGACTACGTCGACCGCGTTGCGGGATTGCTTGACGATGTCGACGACGAGTTCCCGGCCGTCCGGTCGACAGCCGATGTCGCCGCCGAGCGCGACCGAATCGTCGACGGCATCGAACGCGCCTGCCATCGGATGGCGGAAGGGCTCTACCGCTATGAGGGTACGGAGTACGGCACGTTCTCGGCCCGTGTCGACAGCACGCGCTGGGAGCTGAAACGTGAGACAGAACGCGTCTCGTATCTCCGCGTCGGCGGGTCGAACGGCATCTACCTGCTGTCACAGTACGGGCAGCCATCGGCGGCCGATGTCCGGTCGCACGCTCCCGAATTCGGCGGTTTTGTGGCCGCCTACAACGACCATGTTGCCGAACTTGCAGCCGACCTCGAAACAATCGAGTTGTAACTTCAGCATCTTTCGAGGCGGAGCCCCCGGCCGCAAGTCGTGCGGGACCTTCGGTCCCGCTGACCATCCGAACGGGCCTGCGGCCCGTGAGGAGAGAGCGAGGGCTTCCGACCGGTCGGAAGCACGACGCGAGTAGGCCGGGGAGGGAGCCGACATGATGGGGAACGGACAATATGGCTTCTGCCATCTGACTCGCTACCCGATACACTTTTTCCGGGGGCCGCCGTACCAATACCCGGTGATACCGTCGCACACGTCGCCGGTATCACGGGCCGCAGTAGCCCGGCCCCCGAATGGTGGGGATGCCGACCCCCAAGGTCGTTCGGTACGGGCGAGGAACGACCTTCCTTCCCGGCGACAACAGAGGGCGAATCCCACATCAAAACCCCTCCCTCAACGAGCGAGGTCGCAAGACCGAGCGAAGTAGGGAGGGGTCGGTTACCCGCTTATGTCGGTCACCATCGCGTCCTCCGGTGGCTCGAACGCGAACGCGTCGTCGCCGATGTCGCCGTTGAACGTCACTGACTCGAAGCGCTCCGTGTAGACGTGTCGCTCGTCGTCGTCTTCGATGAAGACGGCCTGCTCTTTGAGCGGATAGTCGTACTCGGCGTCAATCCACACCCGCGTCTCCACGACGAGGAGTTCGTCGTTCGGGTCGACAGAATCGAGTGCGAAGACGAACTCCCGGTCGCCGACGAGCAATTCGATACCGCGGGTTGCCGTTTCGTTGGCCGCAGCGACGTCAAGAACGTGGGCCTCTCGGTCTGCGATTGTCTCGGTGCCGGCGTATTCGACCTCGACGAGGGCACGTCTCTCCTCGGCGTTTTCGCTCCGGGCGTCGCGTATCTCGGCGTCGGTAAACGGCTCCGCCGGACGGAAGTAGTCGGCGCTGTTGGTGGTGGGGTTGTACCACCAGTTCACGGTGGCGTTGGAGACGTACACCTCTCCCTCATCTCCGGGGAGCGGCGCCTCCAATACCGCCGTTCGGTAGTCCGTATAAGGCCGTTCCGCAACCGCGACCGTTCGTGTTCGCGTCTCGTTTCCGGTCTCGACAATCGTCGTTCGCTCGCCCTCGATGCTTTCGAGGGCTTCGCTGTAGACGAACGTCGCCTCCCACAGTGTGTCGGGGTCGGGGGCTTCGTTCTCGGCGTCCCCCGTCGGTGATTCGAGGACGGACGCGCCGGCCAAGAGCGCGCCGGCCAAGAGCCCGACAACGAGTAGCTCCCTGACAGTGGCCATCCGTTAACCACTCTCAGACGTGGAGCTACGTATGTCCGTCGGTCGCACCGTCGCCGTCGCTGTCGTCGCCGTACTCGATGAGGTCCTGCATCGCGTCTTCGCTTTCGGCTTCGCTCGTCTCCGCTGTCTCGGCGTCGACCGCCTGTGACTGCATTCGGTCGATTCGCGGCACGTCGGTGACTCCCGAGAGCACGACAAGCGCCGCGACGCGGTCGGCGTCGGGCAGTGGGTAGTCGCCCGCCCGCACCTCCCGGCAGTCGATTTCGGATTCCAGCCAGCTACGGGCGTTGTCGATGCCCTTCCGTGAGAGATGCTCAGGTGGCCCGGCGACTATCAAAAGCGCCTTCGAGGTGCTGGCGAGGTTGCAGGGCAGCGTCAGCTTTCCGAGAGCGGCCCGCCGGACGAGCGCCGGAATCTGGACGACTGCATCCGAGCCGATCGAGTCATCGTCACTCCCGCCGAGAACGCGACCGAGCAGCCCGCCGTCGTCACCGGCGTCGTCCGGTAGCTCCTCGGAGGCGTAGCCGACACTCACGAGCCCTTCGAGCGTATTGATGATTTCGGAGGCATCGACGACCGACTCGGCGATGTCGTCGCCGAGGGCTTCGAGTTCGCCGGCCGAAAACAGCGTTCCGAACCGGGTGGCTATCTCCTCGTTGATTGCGCCATACCCCTCCGAGAGGGTTTCACCGCTGCTTTTGAACGCGTCGTTGTCGAAGACCAGCAGGCCGTCGGTCGCACCGACAAACGCCTGGAGGGAGTCGGCGGCGTTCCGGCTGTAGAGGCCGCCTTCGTCCGCCGTGGGCAGGATGCCGAGTCCGTAGACGGGTTCGGCATAGACCGCCCGTAGCCGTTCGGCGATGACCGGGGCGGCACCGCTGCCGGTGCCGCCGCCGAGTCCGGCGATGACGACGAACCCGTCGATGGAACTCGTGGGGGCGTGGTCGATCGCCGATTGGATTTCGCTTTCGGCCTCGCGGGCGCACTCGCGGCCTGTTTCGGGGTCGGTCCCCGTCCCGTGGCCGCCGACGGTCGATTGGCCGATGAGCAACCGGCTTTCCTCGGGAACTGCATCGAGCGCCTGCAGGTCCGGCTCTGCGGTGTTGACCGCGACAGCGTGGGCGAGGAACGTGCCGGGGTGGCGGGCGTCGTGTTCGAGCAGCCGGTCGAGGACTTTCCCGCCGGCCTGTCCCGCACCGATAGCAACGAGCTTCATGGCCCCTCCGCACGTCGCGTAGTCGTTTCTGATGCCGAGAGCCAACTGGAGGGCTGCATATTCGATGGTCGCCCGTGATACTATTTATATTTGGGGTCCAGCGCTGCAAAAGCGGAGACGGCTGGCGGGTCGGCCTCACAGCGGATACAGCGCGGAAGCCCACCGGCTTTAGCCGTGGGAGGAAGCGCGTAAGCTCCATGCAACAATCCACCGACTACAACATTGCCGACTCCCTAACGCTATCAAACATATTAATAAAGAGTAGCTACTGCTGTGACGTACATGGCGTGGGAGGTAACTCGAACGGTTCGCGTCCGTCTCGACGTACCTGACGACCGCAAGAGTGACCTCCATGCCACCAACTCCAAATTCCAGTACTGCGCGAACCGTACCGCAGACTGGGCGTGGCGCTACCCCGACGAGAGCTGCGTAACCAGCAAGAGCGAAGCCGAAGCCGCCATCTACGACGACCTTCGTGAAGAAACAGACTACCTACACGCGAACCTTGTCCAGAAGGCCATCAAACGCGCCACCGACGACATTGGCAACTGCGTTGACCGGCTTGCAGACGGTGAGAACACCAGCAAGCCACATTACGATACGTTCAGCATCGTCTACGACAAGCGAGCGGCCACTTACTACCGTGACAAAGTGAGTCTCGCCACAGTCAACGGGAGGGTCGAATGCGAATACGACCTCTCCGACGACCCAGACGGCACACCACACGGCGAATACCTGCTGAACGACGATTATTCCTTTTCGACCAGCACCGTCCACTACGACTCAGAAACCGACGAGTTCTACCTACACGCCGCGATGGAACGGAAACTCGACGTGAGCAGTCCTGAGAAAGCCGAGCATTCGAGAGTGCTTGGCGTGGACTGCAACGTTGATGACCACATTGCCGTGACCTCGACGGGTGCGTTCGTCGGGAACGCCGACTACCTTAACCATCAACGCCGAGAGTTCGAGAAGCGACGTGCCAGCCTCCAACAGACGGGGACACGGAGCGCCCATCTGACCTTCCAGCGCATTGGCGACACGTTCGGACGCTGGAGCGAAGACTATCTGCACCAGTGTTCCAAAGAAATCGTTGCCGAAGCCAAGCGCCACGGTTGTACGCACATCGCCTTCGAGAACTTGGAGCAGATTCGAGCGCGTATCAGCGACGACAAAAAATTCCAACAATGGGCGTTTCGCGCACTCCAAGAACAAACCGAACACAAGGCAGAAATGGCTGGTATCGTCGTCAAAACAGTCGAACCATCCTACACCAGCCAGCAATGCTCGAAGTGTGGCTGTACGCTCGAAGAGAATCGTGACGGTCAACAGTTCCAGTGTCTCGACTGTTCGTACACGGCAAACGCCGACTACAACGCAGCAAAAAACATCGCTCGGAAACTCGCACTCAAACTCCAGCGAGGGCAGAAGTCCCCCGCTGGAGGGGCGTTCTGTCAGTACGCCCTGAAGTCGGGGACAATGACCGTGAACGCTACTGAAGTGGCGTCCGATACCTACGTATCGGCTGAACGGGAGTCCACCGACAAGCCAACGGCTTCAGCCGTTGGTAGCTGACGCGTGGACAGCGCTTTACCCGAGCGTGAACGATTCGTCGCCGTCGAGAACGACCGCCTCGGCGTCGGCACCGGTCGCGTTGAGCGCGTCGACGAACTCGTCGGTGTCGATTTCGATGGGCGGGAACGTATCGTAGTGCATCGGCGCGGCGTAGTCGGCACCGAGCCAGTCGGCGGCGATGGCGGCCTGCTCCGGCCCCATCGTGAAGTGGTCGCCGGCCGGCAGCGCCGCGAAGTCGGGTTCGAGATACGGGCCGATGACCTCGCGCATCTCGACCATCAGGCTGGTGTCGCCGGCGTGGTAGAAGGCGGTGTTGGCGGCGTCGGAGGCTCGCTGCGGTTCCGACTCGGAGACGACGAAGCCGGCGGGCATCCCGGCGGAGGTTTCGTAGCCGGTTTCGATGCCGTTGGAGTGGTCGGCACGGGTCATCGTCACCCACGCATCGCCGCACTCGACGCTGCCGCCGAGGTTCATCCCCATTCCGCCGACGGCGTCTTCGAAGCCGAAGTTGTCCTCGGCGTAGCCGACGAGTTCGGGCGTCGCAACCAGCGTCGCGTCGCTGAACGCGCCGGCGTGGGCGACGTGGTCCTCGTGGCCGTGTGTGAGAAGCACGTAGTCCGGGCTGTCGAGGTCGGACGGTTCGAGGTCGGTTTTCGGGTTGCCGAAGAAGGGGTCGATAAGCAGGTCGGTGCTGCCAACGCTGACATGCCACGTCGAGTGGCCGTACCAAGTGAGCTCCATTACAGCCGGCGGTACTCCCGCGTTCGTATTAATATTGGGGCCGAGGCCAGTACCGACTAGTATACCTCTCTGGAGACCACCAGTGTCCGCCATGGAGATACGACGCGCAGTGACAGAGCCGGCGCTGTCGGACGCCTTCGCCGTGCGACGGGCGGTCTTTGTCGACGAACAGGGCGTCGACGAGGACATCGAAATCGACGGCAACGACGGCGATGCACTGCAGTTTCTCGCGTACGACGACGGTGCGGCGGTCGGTACGGCCCGGCTCAGACGCCCGGCCCCGGCCATCGGCAAGGTAGAGCGGGTGGCCGTCCGCGAGCCGTACCGTGGCCGTGGCGTCGGCCGGGCGCTGATGGAAGCCGTCGAAGCCGCTGCCGCCCGGCTCGGCTGCCGTGAACTCCAGCTTCACGGTCAGACTCGGGTCGAGCCGTTCTATCGCCGCCTCGACTACGAGCCGGAAGGCGAGCCCTTCGACGAGGCGGGGATACCGCATCTGAAGTTCCGGAAGTCGGTCGACGGCAGCGGCGGCGACCCCACCGCAGCCGCCGCCGAGTCCCCGGCAGTTATGGCCGCTGGGGCCGACGGCACGCTCATGCGACAGGCACGATTCGAAGACCCGGACGGCGATGTTCGGTACGGTGAGCTGTTCGAGGACGGCACCGTTCGCGCGTACCCGAAACAGGAAAAGCGGTTGACTGCCGCCGAAGAACGCTTCGACCGGGACGACATCGAGCTGCTGGCTCCCTGCGACCCCTCGAAAATCGTCTGTGTCGGGCTCAACTACGCCGACCACGCCGACGAGCAGGGCAAGGCGGTCCCCGACCGTCCGCTGCTGTTTTTGAAGCCGCCAAACACGGTTGCGGCCCCTGAGGACACGCTGGAGCTGCTCGCTGACCGCCAGCTCGACTACGAGGCGGAACTTGGCGTCGTCATCGGCCAGCGGTGTCGCAACGTCGCCGAGGCCGATGCGATGGATGTCGTTGCGGGCTTTACCTGCGTCAACGATGTTTCCAACCGCGACGACCAGGCCGTCGAGACGAACTGGGTTCGCGGGAAAGCCTTCGATGATGCCGCCCCGCTCGGCCCGGCCATCGCAACGCCGGAGGCGGTTCCCGAGGACGCGGCGATTCGGTGTCGGGTCAACGGTGACCTCCGGCAGGACTCCTCGCGGGACCAGTTCATCTTCTCGGTGCCGGAACTCATCGCGGAGATAACCAGCTACATGACGCTTGAACCCGGCGACGTGGTTTCGACCGGGACCCCGGAAGGGGTCGGCCCGCTGGCCGACGGCGATACGGTCGAGGTCGAAATCGAAGGTATCGGCACGCTGAAAAACGACGTCCGGATTCCGTAGGACGGGTTACAGAATCAGCGACGGCTCGCCGAGCAGGCCGGCCGTGACCAACAGCCCGACGGCGAAGACAGCACCGAGCAGGTAGAACGGGCGGGCGTTTCGAGCCGGCTCTCGAATCTTATCCTCCGCGAGGCCGCGATTGGCACGGGCGCTCCCGATTTCGACGACGGCGGCCAAAAGCAGCCACAGCGCGAGCATCGCGAGTACGACGTAGCCGGGGGTCGTGCCCGTGAGCCGCTCTGCTGTGTAGCGCGTCCCGGCGAGGTGGCCGCCGGTAGCGAGCAGTACGACAGCGCTGATTCGTGTTATCCATTGGAGCTTTGAGACGACGCTGGCGAACGCGCCGGGGTCGATTTTGGCGTTCATCGCCAGCGGTAGTACAGCAAGCACAACGAACAGTACCGACCCAGCCCACAGCGCCCCGAAGGCGGTGTGGAGGGTGTACATGACAGTGTCGACGACCATGCTATCGCTTCGTTCCCGTCCCGGTTACAAAATAGACGCGACTGCGGCAGGCGAGGGGCTGGCTACGACAGTCGCTCCCGCGCCCGTTCGAGGTCCTCGGGCGTGTCGACGCTCTCGAAGCTCCGCAGCGACCCGTGCTCGACGATGGCGTCTCGCTCGATGACGATGTGGTCGAGCGACGAAAGCGGCGTGATTATTCTGGCGTCCGCCGCTTCGAGCGCCTCGGCGCACGCTTCGGCCATCGGCTCCGGTCGGTAGACCGCATGCAGCGGCTCGAACCATTCCTCGGGTCGTGGGACAGCGGCGTCGTGACTGTCGGCGCGCTCGAAGAGATACTCCAGCAGTTCCGGGTCGAGATACGGCATGTCAGCCGCGACGACGGCTGCATACGGGGTTTCAACGGTCGACAGCCCGGTCATGATGCCGGCTGTCGGTCCGCGGTCCGGAACCTCGTCGACGGCAAACGTCGGTGACAGCCCCTCAAGCGCCGCCGCGAGCCGCTCTTGCTGGTCGCGCCGGCAGTTGACCACGAGATGGTCAACGACAGCCAGCAGTCGGTTGGCGACCCGCCGGACCAAGGGAACGCCGGCAACGTCTACGACGGTTTTGTCGACATCGCCCATCCGGGTCGATTGCCCGCCAGCGACGATGACGCCCGTCCGTTCTCCCATCGGTCGACGTTCCGCCGCCGGCGCATATCAATCTGCCGCGTGTTCCCGCCATCGCCCAGCCGCTTGCGTCCCGTCGTCCGGGGTGGGCACGCTTAAGGCCCGCCGCCCGTTTCACCCGAGCATGCAACCACGGGACCTCTCCCACCACGTCGCCTACGAGGCCGGGCGGGGAATCGAGGAAGTCGCCCGCGAGCTGGGCCTCGACCCCGACGACCTCGTGAAGCTCTCCTCGAACGAGAACCCGTTCGGGCCGTCGCCGAAGGCCGCTGAGGCCATCCGCGAGCACGCCGACCGGGTCAACTCCTATCCGAAAGCCGCCGCGACCGACCTCCGGGGCGAAATCGGTGACCTGCTCTCGGTCGACGCCGCACAGGTCTGGCTCGGCAACGGCGGCGACGGCGCACTCGATTATCTTGCGCGAGCGATGCTCGACCCGGACGACGGGGTGCTTGTTCCCGACCCCGGCTTCGCCTACTACGGGATGAGCGCCCGCTACCACCACGGACAGGTCAACAGCTACCCCATCGAGAAGGACGACGATTTCGAGCAGTCACCGGACGCGATACTGGAAAGCTACGACGGCGAGCGAATCGTCTATCTCACGAGCCCGCACAACCCGACCGGCAGCGAGGTGTCGCTTTCGGATGTCGAAGCCGTCGCCGAGGGGACTGACGAGGAGACGCTTGTCGTCGTCGACGAGGCCTACGGCGAGTTTGCCGACTCGCCGTCCGCGGTCGCACTCGTCGAGGAACGCGACGACGTGGCCGTTCTACGGACGTTCTCGAAGGCCTACGGGCTGGCCGGCGTGCGGCTGGGGTACGCCGTTGTTCCCGGTGAGTGGGCTGATGCCTACGCCCGCGTCAACACGCCGTTTGCGGCCTCGGAAATCGCTTGTCGAGCGGGGCTCGCGGCACTCGAAGACGACGCCCACGTCGAGAAAACCGTCGAGACGGCCCGGTGGGCCCGCGAGTATATCCGGTCGACGCTCGAGTGCCGGACCTACGAAAGCGCCGGCAACTTCGTCCTCTGTGCGGTCGGCGACGGTGGCGAGGTCGCAGAGGCTGCACAAAAGGAAGGCGTCATCGTCCGCGATACGACCTCCTTCGGGCTGCCGTCGTGTATCCGCATCACCTGCGGTACCCGCGAGGAGACCAAACGGGCTGTCGAAGTGGTGAACGACCTGCTATGAGGGTGGCCGTCACCGGAACTCCCGGCACGGGCAAGACGACGGCCACGGAAGCGGTCGAGACGGCCCTCGACGTTATCCACCTCAATGAGCGAATCCGCGAGGAGGGCCTCGATGCCGGCCGCGACGAGGAGCGGGACAGCCTCGTTGCCGACCTCGACGCTGTGGAGGCAGCGCTGGCCGGCGAGGATGATGCCCTCATCGAGTCGCATCTCGCACACCACGTCGACGCCGACCGTGTCGTCGTGCTCCGCTGCCGGCCCGACATACTCCAAGAGCGGCTCGTCGACCGCGGCGAGCCGGCTGCGAAGGCCGCCGAGAACGCCGAGGCGGAGGCGCTGGACGTGGTGCTCTCCGAGGCCGTCGCCGAGCACGGCCGCGAGTCGGTCTACGAAATCGACACGACGGAGGCGTCGCCGTCGGCAGTCGCCGAGGCTATCGAGGCCGTCATCGACGGCGAGCGTGCTCCCGCGGTCGGAACGGTTGATTTCACCGAACACCTATGACGCTCGACAAACTCCGCCCGGTCGCTGAACGCGTCCTGAATCCGTTCGTTGCTGCGGCCGACCGCGTCGGTCTCACGCCGGACGGCGTCAGCGTCATCGCCTTCGGATTCGCTGTCGCGGCAGCGGCGGCCTACACCGCCGCGGGCACTGCCGTCGTCGGTGTCGGGCCCGACCCGGCGCTGTACCTCCTCGGCGCGCTGTTCGTGCTCGGGAACGGCTGGATGGACCTCCTTGACGGCGCGTTAGCCCGCCGGCAGGGGACCGACTCGAAGGCCGGCGACCTCCTCGACCACGTCCTCGACCGGTATGCGGACATCGTCGTCGTTGCTGGCCTCGCTGCCGGTGCGGAATCGTATCTGCTCGGATTGCTTGCGGTCACCGGCGTCCTGATGACCTCCTATCTCGGCACGCAGGCGCAGGCGGTCGGCCTCGACCGCGTTTACGGCGGACTCGTCGGTCGTGCCGACCGGCTGGCAGTTATCGGCATCGTGACCGCCATCGCCGCCGGCTATCCGGAGCCGCTGTGGACGCTTTCGCTCGTCGAGTGGTTGCTCGTTTTCCTCGCGGTTGTCGGTCACCTCACCGCACTCCAGCGATTCTACCACTCCATGCGGGCGCTATCGTAGCCGACGGGCGAAACAGGCAGAAAACCCTTTTGTACCGAGCCGATAAGGTCGGGTATGGTCCAGTGTGAGATGTGCGGCGCCGAGACGGGGTCGCCGAAGACGGTCAAAATCGAGGGCGCGGAACTCGATGTCTGCGACGACTGTGCCGACTTCGGCACCGAGGTCCAGACCCAGGATACGTCGTCGACATCGACGAAGTACTCGACGTCCAGTTCGGGCTCGTCGTCCTCCGGGGGGTCCTCGGGGTCCTCGACCTCGTCCAGCACCGGCAGCGGGGGCGGAGGCGGTGGCGGCAGCCGCCGGGACATGTTCGACGAGATGGACGAGGTCGTCCAAGACTACGACGACCGCATCCGCGAGGCTCGCGAGGCGGCCAGCATGACACAGGAAGAGCTGGCGAACTCGCTCAACGAGAAGGCCAGCCTCATCCGCAAGTTGGAACGCGGCGAGGTGCTGCCGAGCGACAGCGTCCAACGGAAGCTCGAACGCGAACTCGACATCTCGCTTTCGACGGGCGGCGGCTCCGACGACAACGATTGGTCGGGTGGCAGTTCCACCGGCAAGACGACGCTGGGCGATGTCGTAAAGCGAAAAGACTAGTCCGGTCTACAGCGTCGACTCGAACAGTACGTCGTCCGTCTCGGGGTTGACGACAACTCGTTCTGTATCTTCGGTCGGCTCATCCAGTTCGACGGCCAAAAGCGGCGCGCCGGTTTTCGGTGCGTAGGTGTACTCGACGACTGTCCCCAGTCGTGGCTCGTCCTCGACCGGGACCCACACGCGGCGTCCATCCATGTACGAACCCTGTGGCTCCGGCCCCGTGTATGCGTCGGTGCGGCCACGCGTCTTCACCGTCTGCACCGGCCGATGGGGGCGCATCCGCCCCGTTCGGCGCTCGAAACGACCCGAACCCCTTTGAACTGAAGTCGAATACGGTCCAGCATGGCAACGGGGTCGGCGGCCGGCGACGAACCGACGCTTCTGGGACGGCTCCCGTCGGTTCGCACAGCCGGTCAAACGCTCCTCCGGTCGCTCGTGTTCGCCCCCGGCCGGAGCGCCGCCGTTCTGCTCGTCGCGCTGCCGTACCTGTGGCTGGGCTACTACGTCGTCGGCGTCGCGGCCGGGCGTGTCGGCGACCCGATTATCGCCGGCGACTGGCTGACGCTGATGTTTACCTCGTATGCGCTCGTCTCGTCGCTGGCGCTCGCCCACCGTATCCTGCAAACCGGGCGTTTCGGGCTCTCGGAGTCGTATCTGGTTGATGTCGTCGTGCTGGTGTGGCTGACCACGTTCTATTTCGTGTGGATGCTCGCTCGGGAGGCAGTGTCGGCTACAACGACGGTCGTCGAACTGTACGCGCCGGTACTGCACGGGGAGCCGACGGCTGTCGTGTGGGCAGCGGCGACGGTGCTTACGACTGCCGTCGCCGCTGGCGTTGTCGTCCATCCTCGCGAGGGGAGCAAGCTCTTTGCCGGCGAGTTCCGGACGGCGCTTGTGACGCTGCCGGCGACGGTGACCGCGCTGACGCTGCTCGTTCGCCCCGGTGGTGACTCGCTTCTGTGGCCGGTGCTTATCGGGCTGTTTCTCGGCACGCTGCTCGGCGGCCTAATCCGGATTCACATCGTCGCCAGCGCCGCCTCGAAGGGGGTCTTCGCCGCGCTTTCGCTTTTCGTCTGGGCGTTTGGAACGCTGCTGTGGGTCCTCATCCACCGTCGCCGGCCACCGAACTGGCGAGTCGTACTGACTCACGTCGCGTTCGGAACAACCGACCGGAACGCCGACAGCACCGACCGTGACACAGACGGGACGATTGTACAGGAACGGCAGAACCGACCGGGCGACACCCCTGCTATGTCAAGCGACGGAGGTGACCCAACACGTGACTGACAACGGGTTCGACATCCATGCGAATCGCCATCGGCTCAAGCAGCTCAAAGACAGCGGCGACACGAAGCTCTTCGAGAACAGAGATGATGTCGAATGCCCCGCCTGCGGGGAGCCGTTCTCCCGGCTGTTTTCGACGAAGCAGCGGGCGACGTCGTTCCCGAAAAACGACGGCGCACGGTTCTGTCTCGTCCGCGACGGGGAGTTCGTCCATCTCTTCAGACACTGAGAGGGCAGTCGTCGTGAACAGCCGACAACACGCCTCTCGGAGTGCTCGCCGGGCACGGACGACAGTGGTCCACGAGGCCCTACTTAAACGCCCGGAAATGGCGACGGCCGGCTGTCTGCGCAAACGACGATGAAACTGCATTACTCACGTCGGTTCGGCCGCCGAATCCAGCGGTGACACGAACGGTGAAATCCCCCAAACCTAATTAGGGCATCTAGACCAATCGTTGGGTAAGACGGCAGACGGTCTGTGTCCGGCGGACGCTGGCGCCGGGCACTGCTTTCCGACCCGACCGGCGACCAACCGGCAGACACGAGGAATCCACAATGATTGACAATCTACTCGGAGACGACGATGACGAACCAGCCGACGAGGCCGGCGGCGACGACGACATGGACGGCGGGCTCTTCGACGAGGACGAGGGGGCCGGCGGCGACGACCTGATGGGCGGTGGCGGCGGCGACGATGACCTGATGGGTGGCGACGACGACCTGATGGGCGGCGGCGACGATATGGGCTTCGGCGATATGGATGACGGTGGGACGACAACCGCCGAGATGGACAACCGTATCGACGAACTCGAAAACGAGGTCGCGTCGCTCTCCTCGACTGTCAACACGGTAAAGAGCGAAAACGAACAGATCAGCGAGTCTCTCGAAGACGTCGAGGAGAACATCCGGAAGCTGCTGGAGGTCTACGAAATGGTTACCCGCGGCGTCAACCCCTTCGTTGACGAAAACGAGATGGGAGACGCCTTCGGCGGCGGTGGCGGTGGCGGCGGCTCGATGAGCCTGTTCGGCGATGACGAGGAGGAAGACGAAGCCGACGTTGACGACGACATCGCTGACGCAGACGCCGACGAGTTCTTCGATGAAGACATCGACGACGATGACGATGAGGACTTCGACGACTTCGATGACTTCGACGATGAGGACGAAGGCTTCGAGGAAGACGACGATGACGGGTTCGGCGACGACTTCGACGACTTCGATGACGACGACGATGACGACGACGATGACGACGACTTCGGCGACGGTGGGTTCGGCGATGATGACTTCGATGACGACGACGACTTCGATGAAGACGACGGCGGCGGCGGCAAGTCCTTCGAGGAGCTCAAAGCCGAATACGAGTCCGGCGATGCAGACTGGGACGAAGATGGAGAGGGCGGCGACGAAGACGAGGGCGATGACCTCGGGATGGACGAGGGCTTCGACGATGCGGACGATGCACTGGAGGAGACAGACGACAGCTTGGGTGCGGACGACGATTTGAACAGCGATCTCGAAGAAACGGACGACACAGACGAGTTCGGAATGGACGACGGTGTCGACGATGGATTCGTCTCGGCAGACGAGGCCGCCTCGACAACAGACTCCGAAGAGTCCGACGGCCAACCGCCGATTGCGGGCGGCAAGCCGTACCTCGAAACACTTCCGTCGGGATATGTCGCTGACGTGGTTGTCATGGACTGGCTGGAGTTCCTCGTCGATGAGGCCGGCGTCGATGGCGCGGCACGGACGCTCTCCTATTACGGCGCTATCGACTGGCTCGATGCCGAGGCTGCCGACGACCTCCAGACGTTCCTGCAGGGCTTCGGCGACGATGTCGCGGATGACCCCGCACCGCGGTCGTCGCTGACTGTCGCCCACCACAACACCAGTCTGCAGTACATCAGCAGAATCGCCAATCCCGATATGGAAATGGTCGCATTCAACGAGCGGAACGACGGTAGAGATGACCTCGCCACCCGAAACGGCCGTCGGTCCGGCAGACAGGGCCGGCGACGAGAGCGGGAGGAGCGGCACACCGTCGAATCAGACGGCGGCCGGCGCTCGGGTGGGCCACTCGGGGACGCTTCGGTGGCCGACCGACGACCCCCGCGGCTGCGGAGCCCCCGCCGTCGTGACGCAGGAGGCGGCGAACCAGATAGCGGCTTCAACGGCGGCCACAACCGGAACTAATCATGCAGAAGACACGCAACCTTCATTCACTCGGACTCGACGACCACGACCGGCTCAACAAGGAACTCGGGGGCGGCATCCCGAAGGGAAGCATCGTCCTCGCGGAGGGTGACTACGGGGCCGGCAAGAGCGCCCTCTCCCAGCGGATGGCCTACGGCTTCTGCGAGGAGGGGACGACGGTCACTTTCCTGTCGACGGAACTGACAGTCAGTGGCTTCCTCGACCAGATGAATTCACTCTCCTACGACGTCGTCGACCACGTCCTCGATGAGCGGCTGCTGTTCCTCCATGCCGATATCGACACTGGCGGGGTCCTCTCCGGGGGCAGCGACGACGAGGAATCGCGAATGGACCTGCTGACCCGGTTGATGGAGGCAGAGACGATGTGGACCGCGGATGTCATCATCATCGATACCTTCGACGCCGTACTGCGAAACGACCCGACCTTCGAGGCGCTCATTCGGCAAAACGAGGAGCGACAGGCGGCCCTCGAGATTATCTCCTTCTTCCGTGACATGATTTCGGAAGGGAAGGTAATCGTTCTCACTGTCGACCCGTCGACGGTCGACGGCGACGCCATCGGGCCGTTCCGAGCCATCGCCGACGTGTTCCTCGAACTCGAAATGATAGAGGTCGGCAACGACGTCCGGCGGCAGATATCCGTCAAGCGATTCGCCGGGATGGGCGAACAGGTCGGTGACACCATCGGATTCTCCGTCCGGTCGGGAACTGGAATCGTCATCGAGAGCCGCAGTATCGCATAAACGATGACAGAACAGGGAACCGTCAAGCCGTCAGACGAGCTTCGGGAGGCAGCGTCACGTCGGCCGCACCTTCGCGAGCATCTCAAGAAGTTCAAGCAGATTACCGGCGAGTTCCCGCTGTTTGTCGAAGAAGCCGACAGCGAGTACGAGTCAAAACGCCCCAACATTCTCTACCCGGTTGGCGGCCCGATTTACTGTCACATCTACGGTGACGTCGGCCGTGACACGAAATACTACGCCATCGAGCCGACACTCACCGGCGAAGAACAGCATGTCTTCGAACAAATAAAGGATGAACTCCTCAGGCGGAGCGTCACAAAGCAAGCCCCGGAAAGCGAAGCCGAGTACGGCGACCGAATCGAGGAGCTGCTCTCGGAGGCGACCCGCATTACCGGCGAAGAGCCGGACAGCATCCTTGAGAACATCAAATTCAAACTCGACCCCAACACGAAGGAGATAACCCAAGAGACCTTCGAGGACATTCGATACCGGCTCAACCGCGATATCGTCGGCCTCGGGCCGCTGGAACCGGTCATGCGCGACCCGGCCAACGAGGACATTCACGTCATCGGCCCCGACGAGTGCTACGTCGACCACGGTGTCTTCGGGATGTTGAAGACGACTGTCGACTTCGGGACCGACGAGGAGTTCGACAACTGGCTGCGGAACATGGGCGAGCGCATCGGCGACCCGCTTAGCGACTCCGACCCCATCGTCGACTCGACGCTGCCGGACGGCTCCCGTCTGAACGTTATCTACAGCGACGACGTGAGCCTGAAGGGTCCCAGCCTCACCATTCGACAGGGTGACGAAGTGCCGCTCTCGGTCAATCAGATTACCAACTGGGGTACGCTGTCGCCGGAGCTGGCCGCCTACCTGTGGCTCTGTCTGGAGAACGAACAGACCGTCTTCGTTGTCGGAGAGACCGCATCCGGCAAGACGACGACGCTAAACAGCATTATGTCGTTCATCCCTCGGGACTCGAAGATATACAGTGCCGAGGACACCGCCGAGGTGCTCCCGCCTCACGACACGTGGCAACAGCTCCTGACCCGCGAGGGCGGCGGCGAGGACACCGAAGACGTCGACATGTTCAATCTCGTCGAGGCAGCACTGCGGTCCCGCCCGGAGTACATCATTGTGGGTGAGGTCCGTGGTGAGGAGGGTCGGATGGCCTTCCAGGCGGCCCAGACCGGCCACCCGGTGATGTTGACGTTCCACGCGTCCGACATCGTCTCGATGATTCAGCGCTTTACGGGCGAACCCATCAACGTCCCCGAGACGTTCATGGACAACGCCGACGTGGCGCTGTTCCAGAACCGCGTCAAGCAGGGCGACGACGTGCTTCGCCGGGTCACAAGCGTCCAAGAAATCGAGGGCTACTCGAAGGAGATGGAAGGTGTAGTCACCCGACAGGTGTTCTACTGGGACCCCGTCGAGGACGAAATCGTCTTCCAGGGCCGAAACAACTCCTACGTGCTTGAAGACCAGATTGCGGAGCTTCTCGGCTACGCAGACACGAGGCAGATATACAACGACCTCCAGTACCGTGCCGACATTATCGAGCGGATGATACAGGAGGATATTCTCGGCTATCACGAGGTCAACGAGGCAATCGCTTCCTTCCAGCGGGACGGCATCGAAGGGCTTCCGTTCACCGTCGCCCGGAGGGACTAGCCAATGGGCGTCGCCGAGCGCAGCGCCCAACTGACCGACCTCGTCGGCTCCATCCTCGATGCGTACGACAGGATGGAGATGGACGCCAAGACCTACGTCTTGGCGGTGCTGTTGCCGACGACGGTGCTTTTTCTCGGCAGCATCGTGCTGGCGTTGGTCTGGCAGACGATACTGCTGGTGCGGCTGCTGTTTCCCCTCCTCGGGGCGGTCCTGCTCGGTGCTGGCGTCGCCTACCCGAAACTCGCGATGGACCAGCGCCGCATCGAGATGGAAAACCGGTTCCACCTGCTCGTGACGCATATGACGGTGCTTTCGACGACGAACATCGACCGGATGGAGGTGTTCCGGAAGCTCTCGAAGGAAGAAGAATACGGAGAGCTGACAGTCGAGATGCGCCGCATCGTCCAGCTCGTCGATACGTGGAATCAGAGCCTCGACGACGCGCTCCGGCGACGGGCAAAAGAGGTCCCCAGCGACTCGCTGACTGATCTGTTCGACCGGCTGGCATACACCCTCGGAGCCGGCCAGGAAATGTCCGATTTCCTCTTCGAGGAACAGGGCGTGATGATAGAAAACTACAAGACCATCTACCAGCAGTCGCTGGAGAACCTCGACGTGATGAAGGACCTCTATCTGTCGATGGTGCTCTCGATGACGTTTGCGCTGGTTTTTGCCGTCGTCCTGCCGATTCTGACGGCAACGAACCCGACGTGGACGGTCGCAGCCGTCATCGCGATGTTCGTCTTCGTACAGGTCGGGTTCTTCCTCGTTATCCGTGCGCTCGTCCCGCACGACCCGCTGTGGTACATTGAGGAAGGCTACCGGACTCGCTCGAAACAGAAGCTCGTCGGCAGCTCAGTCCTAGCCGTCGTACTCTTTTTGCTCATCGTGCTCGTGATGACGGCCAGTTCGTTCGGCGTGGCACCGTTCGATTCGCTCGTGCCCATGGCCTCGATACCCACGCCGTTGTACCTCGCGATACCGACGCTGCCGTTTCTGATACCCGCCATCGTCTTCCGCCGACAGGAGAAAGCGATTATCGAGCGCGACGAGGAGTTCCCGAGTTTCATTCGGGCACTCGGGGCCAGCGAGAGCGCAAAGCAGTCGACGACCTCGACGGTGCTGAAGACGCTCCGAAAGAAGGACTTCGGCGCGTTGACGCCGAACGTCGACGACCTCTATCGGCGGCTGAACATGCGGATCAACACCGAGCGGGCGTGGCGATACTTCGCCGAGGACACTAACTCCTATATTATCCAGAAATTCAGCGAGATGTACCTCATCGGCCGCTCGATGGGTGGGAACCCGAAGATGCTCGGCGAGCTGATAAGCGAGAACATGAACGAGCTCTGCCAGCTCCGCGAACAGCGGCGGCAAGTAACTGTGACGCTCATCGGACTACTGTACGGTATCTCGGCGGCGTCCGCCTTCGCCTTCTTTACTGGGCTTGAAATCGCCATCATTATGGCCGGCTTCGACCTCGAGATGGGGACCGCCCAGTTCGACTTCGGCCAGTTGCTCCACACCGAGATGTACAACGTGCCGCTGCTCCGCTACCTGCTGTTGCTCGTTATTCTGTTCAATGCCGTTATGTCAGCACTGACGATACGGGTTGCTGACGGGGGCCACTACGGCAACGCCTTCCTACACTTCGTCGCGCTCGTGTGGGTTGGCTGTATGACCGCTTTCGCAACCGAATCGCTGATTAGCATGCTACTGGACATAGACCTATGAAAGAAGAGGCCGTTGCTGACTTCGTCGGCCGGTTCGCCCGCAACCCCGAAGGCGGGGTACAGGGCGAGCCGCAGTCTTGCCGGGCGGTGATGAGCAAAAAACGGCTCGTCGTCGCCGGCGACGGCGACGAACGGATTACCGTGCCGTTGTCTCGAGTCGTCGATGTCGTCGTCGGGAACGTTCCGCCGAACCTCCGTGACCTCTTCGATGCAACGGTGACGGTTGGATACAAGACCGACGAGGGAACTGTCGAAACAGTTCTCATCGAGGGCGACGACAGCACGATGTCGAAGTTCCAGACGGTGCTTTTCAAGTGTCTACTCAACGGCACGAAGGCGCTGGTCAAACATCCGGCTCAACTCGGTGGCCGAGTGACCGACTCCCCCGTCAGAAAGGCAAAAATCTCCATCGAGTCCAAGCAGGTCCGGTTCAAGACATCCGGGGACAACTTCACTATCGATATCACCAACGTCATCGACTTCGAACGGACCGAACGGGCACCCGATGGCGAAAGCCGACCGACACTTGTCGTCAAACACGCCGACGACGGACAGGTTGCGACATCGCTCGTGTCGCCGGCCTCCTCTCGGAAGCTCAATCTGCTCGGGCGCTACTTCCGTATCGAGTACAGCGAGCTGCTCAACGAAGTGGGGCAGATAGACCTCAGCGAGTCCGAAAAGCGTGTCCTCGTTACTATCTATGCGACCGGCGGCGACATTGACTTCAAGAACGTCCTCGACGGCAGCGCCGCACAGGCGACAAACGTCGTCAACTCGCTGCGCGAGAAGGGGCTCATCGAGGAAGAACCGACCGGGCTCTCGCTTACCTCACACGGACAGGTCGTTGTCAGCCAGCGGCTCGAAGATGTCAACATCTGAGCAGCCGGCACAAGCGTTCGGCCTACCGTTGCCCCTCACGTATGGCCGTTGTTCGCAAAAACAATAGCTCAGTTTCCTCCTGTTTACTTGATAACGGAACGATAATCAAAAAATCAATCTTACCAGTAGGGTTTTGTATCTCCTCCGGGTATACTCAAGATACCGATACACGACACAGCGATGATACGCCTCTTTGCGGCAGCTGGTTTCGTCGTCGGGTTCGCGCTGGTGTTAGCCGCCCCGATAGCGCTGTTACACGCGATGGCCGACTCGCGGGCCGTGACCGACCTGCCGACGTTGACACAAGGTGACGTGTACCTCATCGCCGGTGTGATGGGGCTTGGGCTGTTGCTCGCCGGATTCAGCGCAATCATGTGGCTAGCCAGCGACATCAGACCGACCTGAGAAGAGTCCGCCTACTGGCTGTTCATCGATTCGCTGGCGATGTTCCGACCACGGGGCTTCAGCGCAACCTCGCGACGAATACGGACCTCTTGGAGGACATCGAGGTCAATGAGCCGCTCGTAGATTTCTTCGACAGCATCGGGGTCCATGTCGAGAAACTCCGGTACCTCGAACGGCGAGACTCCGGAGTACAGCGCCATCAGAACCTCTTCCTCGTCCTTGCTGAGGTCGATGGAGGACGCGTTCTGTTCGGCACCGCGCTTCAGCACCGACTCGACGACCGAGCAGTGTTTTCGATTCCCCGAAAGGTACGTTTCGACGCTCGTTTCATCTTCCGTGTGCTCGGCCTCCAAAACGGGCCGTTCCTTCGATTTGACCTGCCGCTCGTTCCGCTCGACGGTCCCCACGTCGTCGATTTCTATCTGGACGAACGAGCCGTCCTCGACGGCGAGGTTGACTGCGTCCTCGTCGACTTTGATGCGGGCCTTCCGCCAGCTGACGTCCTGCACCACGCCGCCCTCGATGGCTGGGTGTTTGATGAGGACGATTTCGCCGTCCAGAATGGTCTTGTGGAGCGTCCGCTCGAAGCTCTCCGACTCCTTCGTCGAGACGAGGAAGACGTCCGTCCCAACGCGGATACTCACGTAGTCGGTAACCTGCGCTATGGTCCGGTTGACGTCGTACCGGCCCTCGATTTTGTCGACGTTCGTGAGCTTGATAGTCTGTTTACCGTCGGTGCCCGCGAGGACGAGCCGCCGATTGGAAAGCAGGATGCGCCCGTCAGTCCACGAGATGTCGTTGAGTTTCGTGCCGTCACGGACGACCTGTGTAAACCGGCCCGTCGTGTCCAGTAGTTTGCGCTCCGATTTGCTCATTAGATACCACCTGCGCCGATGCCTCCAAGTTTCGACAGCGCCGAGAAGGCCTGTTCGCGGAGTTCGTCACTCTCGGTCCGGTCGACGAACTCACCGAGTTCATCACGAGCCCGGTCGCCGCCCACCTTTCCGAGAACGAAAAGCGCCTTCGAGCGCGCGTCCTCGTCTCCAGTCTCGTCGCGGGCGAGCTCCAGCAGCTCTCGCTCTAGTCCCGGGTCATCAAGCTGTGTGAGACTGGTCGCAGCAAACTGGGCTGTCATCCCGTCGTCGTCGCCGAGGGCCTCGATGAGCGCCTCACGGGCCATCTCCCGGTGTTGGTGGCCGACGACGCGTCCAAGTAGCCACGCCGCGTTGCGGCGCTGCGGTGACCCGGAGCTTTCGGTCAGAATCTCTGTCAGCGGCGGGATGACTTCGTCGGCCGTCGCTGATTCGAGCCGGTCGGCGGCGGCCTGTCTGACCTCGTGGCTCTGCTGCGGTGGGGCGTTCGAGAGGATTTCCACGAGCGAGAACATCGCCGTCCGGCGGACCATCTCGTGTTCGTCATCGAGGAACCCGACGAGCGTATCGACCGGTTCGACGCTGCCGAACTGGCCAAGCGAGTCGGCGACGACGCGCCTGACGGAGCCGCTGGGGTCTCCGGCCGCATCGAGCAGCACCGATAGTGCCCCCTCTGTGCCGATGTCCCCGAGCGCTCTGGCGACTGCTTGTCGGACATCGATGTTCGAGTCGCTCGTTATCAACTCTTCGAGGGGACCGACGGCCCGCGGGTCTTCGATACGACCGCAGGCGACAGCCGACCGTGCCCGGACGCGGGGGTCCTCGTCGCTGAGCCGGTCGACAAGCGACGCCGTCACGCTCGGGTCGCCGACGCGGCCGAGTCCGGTCGCCGCTGCCATCCGTAGCTCCGGCTGGTCGGCCTCAAGCACGTCCGCAAAGGTCTTTGCGGCGACCCAGTCGGCGGCCGCATCGAGGTCCTTACCGGAGAGCTCAGCAACAACCCGTTCGAGGGCCTCTTGGCTGTGCTTGTCAAGCGCGTCGACGGCGGCCGCGCGGACGCCTTCGTTTTCGTCGTCCTTGACAGCCCGAACCAGTACGTCGATAACCGTCTCGCGGTCGGCTTCGGCTTCGAGTGCTTCGAGACCGAGGTCGTCGGTCTCGTCGGATTCGAGTACGAGGTCTGACTCCTCGACATCGCCGGTATCGAGGATATCACCGATGACCTCGGCGGCTCGCTTGCGAATCGAGGGGTTGTCGCTGTGCTGGAGCACTTCGACGAGGTCCTCGAGGTCGCGTTCCCGTTCGAGCTGATACAGCGACATGTTATTTCCTCCGGTAGATGTGTTTCCCCCGGTCGTAGGGGTCGTAAGCGTCGCGGAACGACCGTGGTAGTGTCTCGGACTTGCCGATAGTTAAAAACCCGCCTTCACGCAGTGCGTCGGTGAGCGTCTCGAATATCGGTTCCTTGTACGACTTGTCGATGTAAATCAGGAGGTTGCGGCAGAGGACGAGGTCGTGGCCGCTCTTGGGGCGGCCGCTGATAAGGTCGTGTTTCTCGAAGGTGACCATCCGCTTTACGTCGTCTTTGACCGCAAACGAGGTCCCGTCGTCGGTAATCTCGACGTGGGCTTCGGGGTCGGATAGCGGTTCCAGTTGGCTGCCGATATCGGTCGTTCGCGTCGACTCGTAGACGCCCTCTCGTGCCTCAGCCAGCGCTTCGGCGTCGATGTCCGTCGCCGTAATTTCGACGGCACGCTCCCTGATGTTGGGGTCATCGCGAGCCAACATCGCTATCGAGTACGGTTCCCGGCCGTCTGCGCAGGGAGCACTCCAGCAGTTGACCGTTCGGTGTTCCTCGGTCAGCATCGCGAGTACGTCCCGGAGCCGCTCCCAGACCGGCGGGTTGCGGAAGAAGCTCGTGACGTTGATGCTCAGTGCATCGAGCAGTGCCTCCTGTTCGTCCTCGCTGTCTGCGAGGATGTCGAGGTAGCCCTCGTAGTCGTCACAGTCGGTCCGGCGCATTCTGGCAGAGATTCGGCGGTCGAGATACGACTCGTTGTAGGAGTCAGGCTCGAAGGCCATATTGTCAGCGACGTATCTCACGACCGCCTCGAACCCGGTGTCCGTGTCCGTGCCTTTCATTCCTCCAGACTCACCACGTCGAGAATTGGGACGATGTTTCCGTCGCCGAGAATGGCAGTCCCGCTGAGACCGGGGATACCGCTCAGCGACCCTTCCAGCGGCTTGACGACGACTTCCTCCTGGTCGCTAAAGGAATCACACCGTAGTGCGACCGGACGGACGGATTCTCTGATTCGGACCAGCATTCCCTCTTCGTCGCTCCGGCGAGCCATGTCACCCAGCTCGCCGCCGTCGGCAGCGACAGCGGATTCGCCGTCGACCGCGGCGGCGTCGGGGTCGATTTCCAACGCCGAATCGAGGTCGATAACCGGGTACACTTCGTCGTCGTGTCTGACGACCGGCTCGCCGTTGACCGTCTCGGTGTCGGAGGCCCGTGTCAGCTCGTCGATGTTCTTGATGGGGATGCCGTAGACCTGCTCGCCCACGTTAACGAAGAGGACGTTGACGATGGCGACAGAGACCGGCAGCCGGAGTTCGACTTTCGTCCCTTCGCCGAGCTCGCTTTCGACGTTGACGCTGCCATCAAGTTGCTCGACAGTGCTGTTGACAACGTCCATTCCGACACCGCGGCCACTGACGTCTGTCACTTCGTCCGCCGTCGAAAAGCCCGGATGGAAGATGAGGTCGTAGGCGTCACTGTCGGAGAGCTCCTCGGCCTCGGATTCCGTGAGAATGCCCTCATTGACAGCCTTGTTCCGCATGATGTCCGGGTCGATGCCGCCGCCGTCGTCCTCGACGATGATGGTCACGTGGTCGCGCTGTCTGGACGCACGGAGCTCGACTTTCCCCTCGCGCGGTTTACCTGCTTCCTCTCGCTTGTCGGGGGCCTCGACACCGTGGTCGACAGCGTTTCTGAGGATATGGATGAGTGGGTCTTCGATTTCAGTCAGAATCGAGCGGTCTAGCTCGATGTCTTGGCCGTGCATCTCGAAGGAAATCTCCTTGCCCTGACTCCGGGCGACGTCACGGACGACCCGCGGCAGGTTGCTGACGACTCGCCGAAGCGGGATGAGCCGCATATCCATGACGGTGTTTTGGAGCCTCGAGGTGACCTTGTCGAAGTCGTTGAGACTGGTTTGTGCCGTCTCCAGGTCCTCGTTTTCGATGGCCCGACGGATGGTGATGCGGCCGGTCACGAGCTGTTCGACGAGCCCGTGGAGCTCGTCCAGCCGGTCGACATCGACCCGCACCGAGGAGATGTCGCTCCCGCCGGAGCTCGTCGACGACGAACTCCCACTGGAACCGGAGCTGCTGTCGTCGCTGCTTTGGTCCGCATCGGCTTCGGTGTCGTCTTCAGCTGCTGGCTCCTCGTCGCTTTCGGTGTCGTCGGCTACCGCTTCGTCCGGCTGCTCTATGTCTTCTGTCGGCTCGTCGTCGGCTGCGTCCGCTTCAGCAGCCCCGTTCTCGGCCGCCGACTCGTCAGCCGGGGCCTCAGCCGCCTCGTCGACGCTTTCTTCGGTCGCCTCGGCGGCATCGGCTCCTTCAGCCCCATCAGCGCCGGCGATGGCTGCCGTCTCGAAGTCTTCGACGGCCCCGATGTCTGCCAGCGTCGACTCGATGTCGTCGGTCGATACGTCGGCGACGAAGGCGTCGAAGGTCCCATCGTAGTCGCCCTCCTCGATTTCGTCCCGGCTCGGCGCGGTTTCAAGCCGCTCGAACCCGTCGGCGAGCGGTTCCAACGCGAGCATCGAATCGACACCGAGCATGCCGTCCGGGTCAAGTTCGACGCGGGCGTAGGCAATCGAGTCGGCGTCCTCGAACTCCGGCTCCTCGTCGGCGTGGGCGAAGGTCACGTCGTCGCTTTCGTCCGCGCTCTCGGTGTCTTCGCCGTCTTCGTCCGCCTCGTCGGCTGTGGCTTCGTCCGAGCCGTCCTGTGGCGCTGCGGCTGCTTCGCCCATCCCCTCTTCGATTGCGGCCCGAAGCCGCTCGATGGTCTCGTTGGGGTTGGTCTGTGAGTCACCGTCGGCCTCGATTTCGTCGACGATGGTTTCTATCCGGTCGACGCCATCGAAGGCGGCGTCCATAATTTCGGGCGTTACGTCGATTTCCCCGTCCCGTATCTCGTCGAGGAGGTCTTCGAGTACGTGGGCGAGTTCGCTAGCGTTCGAAAAGCCCATCGCGCCGAAGTTCCCCTTCAGCGTGTGGGCGGTCCGGAACACTGATTCGATAGCCTCGTTGTCTGTCGGATCGTCCTCAAGCGCGAGCAGCGCATTGTTGAGGTCGGTTATGCTCTCTCTACACTCGGAGACGAACGCATGCATGTGGTCTTCGTTCATCGGTATCACTCCCTCATGATGGTGTCGAGCACGCCGTCAGCGAGTTCGTTTCGCGGGCGGACGTCGTCGACGACGCCCGTCTCGATGGCTCGCTGTGGCATACCGAACACCGCTGATGTTTCCTCGTCCTGTGCGACGACGCTGCCGCCGGCGGCGCTGACGGATTCGACACCGTCGGCACCGTCTGCTCCCATCCCCGTCAGAATAGCTGCCGTTAGCGGGCCGTCGACCTGCTCGGCGGCCGTCTGCAGCGTCACGTCGACGGCCGGTCGGACGTTGTTGACCGGCTCGTCTTCGGTGAGTGTCACCCGGAGCCGGCCGCCGCCGTAGCCTGACACTTCGAGGTGGTAGCCACCCTGTGCGACGAGGGCCTCGCCGCCGCCGATACGCTCGCCGCCAGTCGCCTCGCTGACGCTGTATTCGCTGGCTCCGTCCAGCCGCTTTGCGAACCGACCGGTAAACCCGTCCGGCATGTGCTGGACGACCAGTATTCGCAGGTCGGCATCCAGCGGCAGCTCGCTGAGCAGCTGTTCGACGACCGTCGGTCCACCGGTCGACGAGCCGATAACGAGCGTCGGCTTGTCGACGTACTCCGACGCCGACCGGCTCGTAGTGGTCGATGTGGCCGTCGATGTCGTCCGTTCCGCAGCAGCCTCAGTCGCCGAAACGTCGGCACCAGCGACGGAGCGAACTTTTTCGACAAGTTCATCCTGCTGTTGTTTAATGCCGACCGAGACTTCGCCGCTGGGCTTTTTGAAGAAATCGACGGCACCTTCATCCATCGCCTCGAAGGTTAGCTCCGCACCGTCGTCGGCGTGTGCCGAAAGGACAAGCACCGGTGTCGGACACTCGTCCATTATCCGGCCGGTCGCCTCGATGCCATCCATCCCCGGCATCTTCAGGTCCATCGTCACCACGTCCGGCTCGTGGGTTCGGACCGCTTCGACACCGCTTTCGCCGTTGGAGGCTGTCGCGACGACAGTGATGCCGGCGTCGTCAAGCATATCGCTGATGACGGTCCGCATGAACTGCGAGTCATCGACGACGACGGCTGCAATCCCGTTGTTGCTCATTGTTTCAGTGGCGCACTCCCCGGCCGACACAACGACTCATCACCGGCTGGCGGCCGACCGACCCGCCTGCCGTCTCCGCGGCAACGACGCGCTGACGCTACGCTCATATCAGAACGTTTCCTGCGACACATATCAATACTAGTCCGGACTCACTGCTCGTCATACAGCGACGTACCCGAGAGAAAAACGCTCTTGTCGTCTTAAAAGACGTTTTAGCTGCTAAGGAGTCGTATAACGAAGGCGATGGGGGTATTCGGACAGCCACCGGTGTATCCGTCGCTTCATGACATTCGACGGTGGTTTCGAGACGCAAAACGCACCGGGGCTACTTTTTATGACAGTACGAGCACCATCCATGAGCGTCCGGAGTGCGGCAGCCAGAATCGTCCCCGACAGAATACGGCAGAGCTATCTGCTCAAATTCGCCGTCGCTGTCGTCCTCGTGCTCGCAGTGACCCTCGGTGCTGGTATCGTTATCCAGCAGGCTGTCGCTGACGACCTCGAAGACGACATCCACGACGAGATGGAGACGATAGCGATGCTCGAAGCCGACAAGATGGAGGCGTGGTTCGAAGAGCGTTCATCGTCGGCACGGGTACTCTCGGCAAACGACGACTTCGGAACAGAGGGTCCGGCCGGCAATGAAGCGCTTCTGACGGCGCTCGACCGGACGCCAGCCGACGTCGAGTCGGTCCACGTTCTCGACCTCGACGCCGATGAGATAACCGATAGTACTGACCCCAACGCTGAAGGACAGGCTGTCTCCGAACGGATTCCGGAGTGGTGGGTCGAAGGGCAACATCCGACTGCGCTTGCGCCCTCCGAGGCAACGATGTCCGAAGATTACGAGGTCGGCGACACCGAGTACATCGCGTTCGTTAGCCCCCTCGGGGCGGACGAGGAAACTGGGCTCGGCTCTAATACTGTTCTCGCGCTCGAAGTCAACGCCGACGTGCGGGCCGAGACCTTCCAAGACCGAAACGAGGATATTCACATTCAGGCCACCGACTCCCGCGGGGTGGCCGAGTTCTACGTCGATGAAGACCGGATTTACGAACTCGAACCGGACGATGAGCATCTGGAGCGGAGCCTCATCGGTATCACCAGAAGCTTCGAGGACGACGACACCGTCGTCGCCATGGCGGCTGTCGACGGGACTGACTGGGTGATCGTTGCCTCTGCGCCCCGGGCGGCTGTCTACGGACTCCACTCCAGTGTCATCACATATCTCTCCGTTCTCATCGGCATCTTCGCTGTCGGTCTCGTCGTCTTCAGCGTCGGGGTCGGCCGTGACATCACCGGCACGCTCCGGGACCTGACCGGCAAAGCAGAGCGGCTCGAAGCCGGTGACCTCGACGTCGACATCCGGACCGGCCGGACCGACGAGTTCGGCGAGCTGTACGGCGCCTTCGATTCGATGCGTGGCTCGCTTCGGACCCGGCTCTCCGAGGTCGAAGACGCACAGGCCGAAGCCGAGGCCGCACAGCGGGAGGCGACACAGCTCAACGAGCATCTCGAAACGAAGGCCCGCGAGTACACAGAGACGATGGAGGCAGCCGCAGCGGGCGATTTGACCCGTGAGATGGACCCGGAAAGCGAAAGCGAGGCCATGCAAGAAATCGGCGAGACGTACAACGCGATGATGACCGACATCCGCGAAATCGTTCGACAGGTCCAGCGGTTCGCCGACGAACTGGAGGCGACTATCGAGGAAGTCGCCGTCGGCATCGAGGATGTCGAGGAGGCAAGCGAGGACGTAAGCGCGTCCGTCCAGTCGATTTCGGCCGGCACCGACGAACAGCTAACACGCGTTCGTAACGCATCCGACGAGCTTTCCGACCTGTCGGCGACGGTCGAGGAAATCGCCGCTTCCGCCGACAACGTCGCCGAAACCTCACAGCAGACCGCCGAACGCGGGGCCGACGGCAGAAAGCAGGCCGCGGAGGCGCTAGACGCCATCGAGGAAATCGAGACGACGATGGAAGAGGGAATCGAGCAGGTCGAATCGCTCGAAGCCCAGATAGCCGAAATCGACGACATCATCGAGGTTATCGACGACATCGCCCAAGAGACGAACATCCTCGCGCTGAACGCCTCTATCGAAGCGGCCAACGCCGACGGCGACAGCGAGGGCTTCGCCGTCGTCGCCGACGAAGTGAAGTCGCTGGCCGAAAAGACCGCCGAATCCACCGCCGAAATCGCAGACCGCATCGAGTCCGTCGAGGAAACCACCGAGACCACCGTCGACCTGCTGTACGAGACTGGCGACCGCGTCGACAGCGGAACCGAGACCATCGAAGAGGCCGTTGCGTCGCTGGAAACAATCGTCGAACTCGTCGAGGAAGCCGACGAGGGGATGCAGTCGATTAATCAGGCGACCGACGAACAGGCCCGCACGACCGAGGATGTCGTGACCGACATGGAGCGCGTCGAGGACATCTGTTCGGAGACGACGGACGACGCGACCGACGTCGCCTCGGCAGCCGAAGAGCAAACGGCAATTGTCTCGGAGGTAAGCGACGAACTCCGAGCCGTTTCCTCCGACGCTGCCGGACTCCGTTCGTTGGCCGACGAGTTCGACACTGGCGTCGGGACGGCGGCGGTAGAAACGGCCGCCTCCACCACTGGGGACGATGCCGGACCGGACGACGATACCGAAGCCGACCCGGCGGTCGATGCCGGTGACGATGCTTCGGCCGCGGGCGATGCGGCTCCCGCCGCCGATGACGACTCGGCAGCCGCTGACGGCGGTTCCTCGCCCGACGCCGACGAGGAACGCTAACGGCGGTCGGGCATCGACAGGCCCCGGTCGTAACTTATTGAACGCGTCGCGCCGAATCCGTTGGCATGACCACGTTCGAAGCGGGCAACATCACGCTGCACAAGGTCCGCGAACACGTCTGGGAGATTCCCCCGGAGGACGGAATGCGGGTTCCTGCTCGCGTTTTTGCCAGCGAGCGGCTGCTGGAGGAGATTGCCGACGACAAGTCGCTCCAGCAGTTGAAGAACACGACCCACCTCCCCGGCATCGAAAAATACGCGATTTGTATGCCTGACGGCCATCAGGGCTATGGCTTCCCGGTCGGCGGTGTCGCGGCAATCGACGCCGAAAACGGCTGTATCTCCCCGGGCGCGGTCGGCTACGACATCAACTGCGGCGTCCGGATGGTGAAGACGAACCTCACCTACGACGACGTCAGCGGCATGGAGGAAGAACTCGTCGAGGCGCTTTTCGATGCGGTCCCGACAGGGCTCGGCGGCGGCGGTATTGTCCAAGGCGACCGGGACACCGTCGACGCCGTCCTCGAACGGGGTGTCGACTGGGCTCGCGAGGAGGGCTACGCCGTCAAATCGGACCTCGAACACTGTGAGGACGAAGGCGTTCGCCCGGATGCCGACCCGTCGGCCGTCTCACAGAAGGCCAAGGACCGCGGCCGAAACCAACTCGGCTCGTTGGGCTCCGGTAACCACTTCCTCGAGGTCCAGCGCGTCACCGATGTCTTCGACGCCGACATCGCCGATGCCTACGGCCTCGAAGCCGACCAGATTGTCATCCTCATCCACTGTGGCTCCCGTGGCCTCGGCCACCAGGTCTGCAACGACTACTTGCGCGACATCGAACAGGCCCACAGCGGGCTGCTCTCGAAGCTGCCTGACAAGGAGCTGGCGGCCGCCCCGGCCGGCTCACAGCTTGCTGAGGACTACTACGGCGCGATGTGTGCAGCCATCAACTTCGCGTGGGTCAACCGCCAGCTCATCACCCACCAGACTCGGACGGTCTTTGCCGATGTCTTCGGCGAGCCGTGGGAGGACCTCGGGATGGAGCTGCTCTACGATGTGGCCCACAACATCGCCAAAAAGGAGGTCCACGACGTCGACGGCGAGGACAAGGAGCTGTACGTCCACCGGAAGGGGGCCACGCGGGCGTTCCCGGCCGGCCGTCCGGAAGTGCCGTCGGCGTATCGAGACGTCGGCCAGCCGGTCATCATCCCCGGCAGCATGGGTGCGGGGTCGTACGTGCTCTGCGGCGGCGAGCAGTCCCTCGACATTTCGTTCGGCTCGACCGCCCACGGGGCCGGCCGGCTGATGAGCCGCACGCAGGCCAAAGACGAATTCTGGGGTGGCGACGTACAGGACGACCTCCGCGGCCAGGAGGTCTACGTCAAGGCCGAAAGCGGCGCGACAATCGCCGAGGAGGCCCCTGGCGTCTACAAGGACGTCGACGAGGTGGTCAGCGTTTCCGACGCGCTCGGCATCGGCGATAAGGTCGTCCGCGTCGCACCGGTCTGCAACATCAAAGGGTGACCCCGGCCCCGCTCGCCCGTCAGACGACCGTCTGACGGAGAACTATGTGGTGGCAGCGTCTGTCACCCAACGATGGGCGAGGAAACGATTACGGTCGGCGAGGTCAGCGCCGGCGACAGAGCGGGCGACGGCGTCGAACTACCAGTTGTCGACGTGCTGACCGGCCGGGCGTTCGTCACTGGCAAGAGCGGCAGCGGCAAGTCGAACTCGGCGAGCGTCATCTGCGAGAAGCTGTTGGACAGCGGCTACGGCATCCTCATCGTCGATATCGACGGCGAGTACTACGGGCTCAAAGAGGAATACGAGATTCTCCACGTCGGGGCCGACGACGAGTGTGACCTCCGCGTTGGGGTCGAGCACGCCGAGAAAATAGCCGAGTTGGCCCTCGAACAGAACGTCCCCATTATCCTCGATGTCTCGTCGTTCCTCGATGAGTCCGAGGCCCGCGAGCTGCTTACCGAGGTGACGAAACACCTCTTCGCCAAGGAAAAGAAGCTCAAGCAGCCGTTCTTGATGCTCGTCGAGGAGGTCCACGAGTACATCCCGGAGGGCGGCGGCGTCGACGAGTGCGGCCGGATGCTCATCAAGGTGAGCAAGCGGGGTCGAAAGCACGGCCTCGGGGTCGTCGGCATCAGCCAGCGGCCCGCGGACGTAAAAAAGGACTTCATCACCCAGTGTGACTGGCTCGTCTGGCACCGGCTCACCTGGAACAACGACACGAAGGTCGTCGGTCGCATCCTCGGGTCCGACTACGCCGACGAAATCGAGGACATGGGCGACGGCGAATGCTTCCTGATGACCGACTGGGATGAGGATATCCGCCGCGTCCAGTTCGAGCGCAAGCGGACCTTCGATGCCGGCGCGACCCCCGGTCTCGATGACTTCGAGCGACCGGAACTGAAAAGCGTCAGCGGCTCGCTCGTCGAGGAACTCGAAGAGATTACCGACGAGCAAAACCGGCGGGCCAACCGCATCGAAGAGCTCGAGCGGGAGCTCAAACAGAAGGAAGACCGGATTCAGGACCTCGAACGCCAGCTAGCCGACGCCCGCGACCTGAAACAGATGGCCGACCGCTTTTCGCGGGCGATGATGGAACAGGTAACGGGCCGGCCGCTGTCGGCCGCTCCCGGCCGTCAGAGCCAACTCGGCGAGGCGGCAGTCCGCCGTGACCCGCAGTTGGAGGCGGACCTCGACGCCGTCCGGAACGGCGACCGGGAGCCGACGGAAAGCCCGGTCCCGGACGCCGCCGCGGAGTGGGACGGCTCCGACCCCAATGTGAGCGAAGATTCCGAAGCGAATGCGGATGCCGATACCGACCCCCAGGACGGGCAGACAGGCGATAGCTCCGGCGGAACGATTATCGGAGCCGCCGAAGCAGCCGGTGCGTGGGATGAAGCAGCCGACGCGTCGCAAGGGAGCGACAACGGTGCCGATTCTGAAGCGGAGCCCCACCAAAACGGCACGGAACCGCTGAACGACGATGCGGAACCGCTGAACGACGACACGGAGCCACTGAACAATGACCCGGAGCCGAACAGCGACGGCGGCTCAAAAACCCAGTCGTCCGACATGCGCGCCTCGGTACCTCCTTCGGACGACCCGCTCGTTGCCCGGCTCCGCCGCGAAATCGACGACCTCGACGACCGTACTCGGGAGATGCTTCGCCGATACCGCGACGCCGGGCCGCTGGAACCGACCGAGGCCCACCGGACCGCCGGCGGCTCCGGCGACCGCGGTCCGGCCTACGCCGCAAACCGAACCCTCCGCCAGCGCGGGCTGGTCGCCCATGTCGGCTGTGGCTACTACGATTATGCGTTGACAGCCCTCGTCGAATCGGAGTCGTCAGACCGGCTTTCGACGACGGGACCGTCTGCGACGGCCGTTGCAAAACAGGTACAGAACGTCGAGGCGGCGTTTGTCGACGGCGTCTCCGTCGCCGACGACAGCGGCGACGCCGCTGAGACAGTCGACAAACCGGACGCGTCGGCGACAGCGTGGCCGACACAACAGCGATAACCGCCGGCTATTCTGCGATGGGTTCGACGAGGTCCCGCAACGCTGCCTTCGGGGCATCCGCCTTCGCGACGCCGGAGGCCAACAGCACTCCTTCGGCCCCGAGTTCTGCGGCAGCTTCGAGGTCGTCGCCGGTCGAGATGCCGGCCCCACAGAGAACGTCCACGTCGCCGACCGCGTCGGCGGCCTCGACGGAGTCGGTGACGACTTCGGGGTCGGCCTGCGAAACCGGGGTTCCGGTGCCGATGAGCGCCGGCGGCTCGACAGCGACGGCGTCCGGCTCCAGCGCGGCCGCGGCGGCGATCTGTCGCGGATTGTTCGCACAGACGATACTCTCCAGTCCGACCCGCTCGGCGGCCCGGAGCCCGCCATCGATGTCAGCAAGGCGGAGGCGTTTTTCCGAGTGATTGAGCAGCGTTCCCTCGGCACCAGCCTCAGCCGCGGCCTCGGCGAGCGTCGAACCGGTATGGGAGCCGTGGTCAACGGCGTCGACGTGCTGGGCCCACGTCTCGACACCGGTTTCGGCGACGCGGCTGATGTCGGCGGCCTGTGGCGCGACGGCGATGCGAACGCCCGTCTCGTCTGCGACATCGGCGGCGGCCTCGGCGACGGCGACCGGGTCGCACGGATAGGCTTTCAGGTTGACTACGACGAACATACCCGGACCCGGTTCGGCCACGGAAAAATAGCTGTCTATCGTCGCCGCGTCGAAAACGCTGGCACGGTAGCAAAGTTTTTGGTCGACAGCGCGCCAGTTGCGATATGGTTTCTCGCAGGGGGGTACTCGCGGCGCTCGCCGTCGGGGCGAGCAGTTCGCTGGCCGGCTGTCATACGGGGGCGCTGGTCGAGGTACAGGACATGAGCTGCGTTCGCAGTCGGACGGAGCCGGACACCTGCAACGTCCTCGTCGCCAACCACTGGGTGAGCGGTGAGTTCCGGGTGGTCGTTCAATCGGAGTCGCCCGACGGGACGGTTCACGGGGCGATACAGGAAGAGATACATCTGCGTGCCGGCGAAAGCCGCGAGCTAACACTCGACGGCGACCTCGGAGACGGGACGCTGTTCCGGGCCTCTGTCGAACGGGCGTGAGCCGCTTCGGACCGCAGTCGTGGGGTTCTTACCCGTATCGCCCTTCCAGTTCGACATGGACCGGCGGGTAACCCGACGCGGCGTGCTTGCAGCGGCCGGTATCGCGCTGGCCGGCTGTACCGACAACGGTGACGACCAACCCGTTCGGACGCCGCTCCCCGACGAGGAGCGGGAGCCGCTCTCGAACACGTGGCGGTCGCTTGGGAGGGACGACGGGAACACGGGTGCTGTCGCCGGTATCGCCGGGCCCTACATCGAAGTCGCCGCGGAGTGGCAGTTCGATGTCGGCGGCGCCGTTATCGGTGGTCCCGTATTTGACGAGAATACGCTGTATGCCGGCACCGCGGACGGCGAGGTCTACGCACTCGATACGCACGTCGGTGCCGAGCGCTGGTCGTTTTCGGCGGACGGTCCCGTCTCAACGACACCGGTGGTCGACGACGGGCTGGTCGCTGTCGGCTCCAGTGACGGCCACATCTACGGCATTGACGCCGACGACGGCACGGAGCTGTGGCGGTTCGACACCGCCGTCCGCGTCGACAGCAGCCCGGCCATTGACGACCGATACGTCTACGCCGGGTCAGTGTCCAACGCCGCTTACGCCATCGACCGGACCAACGGTGAACTCCACTGGCGGTTCGACGCTGACGGGTCGGTGCTCGCAAGCCCTGCGGTCGGCGACGAAACCGTCTACGTCGCCTCGACCGACCACAACGTCTACGCCATCGACCCTGACTCCGGCGAGGCGGACTGGCAGTTCACCACCGGTGGCGAAATCAGCGTCGCACCGACCCTCGTTGGCGACCGACTCTACGTGGGCTCTCGCGACAGCAGTGTGTACGCCATCGACACCGGCTCCGGCGAGGGTCGGTGGTCGTTTGGTCTCGAAGCCGCCGTCGCCAGCAGTCCGGCGGTCCTCGGGGACCGACTCTTTGTCGGCGCAGCCGACCACAATCTCTACGCGCTCGGCATCGGCGACGACAGCCCCGAGGGGCTGTGGCGGTCGCCGACGCCGGGGGCCGCCGTTGGCAACCCCGCTGTGACTGACGACCACGTTTTCTTCGGCGGAAGAGACGGAGCGGTTCGGGCACTGCGTACCGACGGTGGCGACCGGAGCTGGGAACACGACGTCGACGGCGGGATACAGGGCGGTCCGGCACTCACAGACCGGTGGCTCTACGTCGGCACCGACGCCGGTACTGTCTACGCGTTCCGCGCCGGCTAGCGCGTCGGTTATAAGACCGACGGGGCCGTAGCGCCGGCCATGACTGATTGGCAGGATATGGTCGTCGGCGACCGGATGGCCGTCGACAGCGAGTTCGCCTCTCGGGTCGACGACTCACAGTTTACCAGACAGGAGTGGGGACTGATAATGACCGCGACGACGTTCGAGATACGGAACCCCGAAGACGAGACGGCGGCCACCATCGTTGCCGACACCTCCGAACTCGAAGGGATGATGCCGCAGATAGAGGAGGTGTCCCAGATGGACCCGATGAGCCAACAGGGCGGCGGCTCGGGCAGCGACGGCGGCGTCGTCGACTCGATTCTCGGCGCGCTCGGGCTCGGCGACGACGGCGACACCGACCAAGAGAAGGTCCAGGCCGCCGAGCGGCTTGTCGCCGCCTACGCCGACGAGCTACAGGCACACCTCGAAGCCGAAGGCCGGTGGGACGACGTCAGAGCCGCAGCAGCGGAAAACGAATAGGACAGTCGTTTACAGTTCGTCGACGATAGCGGCGGTTACGTCCTCCGTCGAGGCGTCGCCACCGAGGTCCGGCGTCCGGGGACCGGATTCGAGTACCGACTCGACGGCGGAGCGAACGGTCGCCGCTTCCTCGCCGTAGCCGAGATGCTCAAGCAGCATCGCCCCCGACAGAATCGTCGCTGCGGGGTTGGCAACGCCCTCGCCGGCGATGTCGGGTGCGGAGCCGTGGACCGGCTCGAAAAGGGCGTTGTCCTCCCCGACGTTCGCACTCGGAAGCAGGCCGAGACCGCCGACGAGGCCGGCGGCCAGGTCGGACAGCATGTCACCGGCGAGGTTCGGGCAGATGACGACACCGTACTCTTCCGGTCGAAGCAGCAGGTGCATCGCCAGCGCGTCCATCAGCGCTTCCTCGTAGTCGTGGCCGCCCGCTTCGGCGACCGCCGCGACGCTGTCGAGGAACTGGCCGTCGGTCGTCCGCATCACGTTGGCCTTGTGAGCGACGGTCACGTCGTCGTAGCCGTTTTCGTCGGCGTACTCGAAGCCGTATTCGGCTATCTTCTGGGAAGCGTCGTCGGTGATGACGCGAGTCAGCGTCGTCACGCCGTCGTCGATTTCTGACTCGATGCCCTTGTAGACGCCCTCGGTGTTCTCGCGGATGAACACGAGGTCCGTCTCCGGGCGGAGCGCTTCGACGCCCGGGTAGGACCGTGCCGGCCGAACGTTTGCGAAGGAGCCGACGGCCTGCCGGAGCGGCAGGATGACATCGGCGGCCGTCTCGCCAGCCGCGCCGAAAAGCGTCGCGTCAGCCTCGGCAGCCCGCTCGTAGGTCTCGTCCGGCAGCGCCTCGCCGGTCTCGGCCTTCACGTGGTCGCCGGCTTCAGCCTCGACGAACTCGAAGTCAGCGACGGCATCGAGGACGGAAACGGCTGCGGGAACGACCTCCTTTCCGATGCCGTCACCCGGGACGACGAGGACGGTTTCAGTCATCGGCGTGGCCCTTCCGCGGTTCGGGGTCCTCGACGTACGGCAGCGATTCGGCGGTCGCCTCGATGGCCTCGGTGTTGGATTTCATCAGCGCTGTCGTGTCCCAGATGCCTTCGACGAGCGCCTTCCGTTGGGCGTCGTCGACAGTGACATCGACGGTCGTGTCGCCGTAGGTGACCGTCTCGGCTTCGACGTCGACCTCGATGTCGCCGTCGGGGTTGTCCTCGACCCAGTTCTGTAGCGCTTCGATGGTTTCGGTGTCGGCCGTCACCGTCGGCACACCGAGTGCGAGGCAGTTTCCGGCGAAGATTTCGGCGAATGACTCGCCGATGATGGCGTCGATACCCCAGCGGACAAGCGCCTGCGGGGCGTGCTCGCGGGAGGAGCCACAGCCGAAGTTCGCGTTGACCACCATGACGTTGGCGTCCTGATACTGGTCTTCGTTGAACGGGTGGTCTTTCTCGTTGTCTTCCTCGTCGAACCGCTGGTCGAAGAAGGCGAACTCACCGAGGCCGTCGAAGGTGACGACCTTCATAAACCGCGCGGGGATTATCTGGTCGGTGTCGATGTCGTTGCCCCGGACGGGAATGCCGCTGCCATCGACGTGCTTGACGCTCGGAATCTCGGTTTCGTCGGCCATTATGCCTCCACCTCCGCTTTCGGGAGTTCACGCACGTCCGTTACCTCGCCGGTCACGGCCGCGGCGGCGACCATCTCGGGGCTCATCAGGACGGTACGGCCGTCCTTCGAGCCTTGCCGACCGACGAAGTTCCGGTTCGAAGAGGACGCACAGGCCTCATCGCCGACCAGCTGGTCGTCGTTCATCCCGAGACACATCGAACAGCCGGCCTCACGCCAGTCGAAGCCGGCCTCCTTGAACACCGAATCGAGGCCTTCGTCCTCGGCAGCGGCCTTGACGCGCTGGCTGCCGGGAACGACCATCGCGCGGACGGAGTCGTGGACCTCGCGGCCCTTGATAATCTCCGCCGCCGAGCGCAGGTCGGGCAGCCGGGCGTTCGTACAGGAGCCGAGGAAGGCGACATCGATGTTGTAGCCCGCCATCGTCTCGCCGGGCTCGACGCCCATGTGGTCCTGTGCCCGCCGGGCGGTATCCTGCTTGTCTGCCGGCAGGTCTTCGGGGGCCGGGATTTCCTCGGTGATACCGATGCCCTGTCCGGGCGTGGTGCCCCACGTGACGACCGGTTCGATTTCCGAGCCGTCGATGGTGACGACGTCGTCGTATTCGGCGTCGGGGTCGGACCGAACCGACTCCCAGTAGGGCTTTAGCTCCTCGAACCGCTCGGGGTCGTCCGCGAAGGCGTCGGTCTCGCGGAGCCACTCGTAGGTGGTCTCGTCGGGGTTGACATAGCCCGCACGAGCGCCGCCCTCGATGGACATGTTACAGATGGACATGCGTCCTTCCATGCCGAGGTTTTCGATGGCTTCGCCGGCGTACTCGTAGACGTAACCGACCCCGCCGTCGGTGCCGAGCCGGCGGATGATGGTGAGGATGATGTCCTTGGCGGTGACGCCCTCGCCGAGTTCGCCGGTGACCTCGATTTTCCGGACGTCCTTTTTCTCCATGGCAATCGTCTGTGTCGCCAGCACGTCCCGAATCTGGGAGGTGCCGATGCCGAACGCCAGCGCGCCGAAGGCCCCGTGTGTCGAGGTGTGGCTGTCGCCACAGACGATGGTCTTGCCGGGCTGGGTAAGCCCCTGCTCCGGGCCGATGACGTGGACGATACCCTGGTTGCCGGTGGTGGGGTCGTCAAGCGTAATCCCGGCCTCGCGGACGTTTTCCTCCAGTTCCGCCATCATCTCTTCGGCGGCCTCGTTGTCGAGCGGCCGCGACTGGTCGGCCGTCGGCACGATGTGGTCGACAGTCGCATGCGTCAGGTCCGGACGGGCGACCTCGATGTCGCGCTCCCGGAGCATCCCGAACGCCTGCGGGCTTGTGACCTCGTGGATGAGGTGGAGGCCGACAAACAGTTGGTCCTGTCCGTTCGGCAGGGTGGTCACCTTGTGGTTCTCCCAGACCTTGTCGTATAGCGTGCCCTCGCTCATCGGTTCGTGCCACGGTCGTAGGCGCGCTGTGCGCCCTCGCTTCCTTCCGGCGGCGTGTGGCGTACGTCCGCCAGCGTCTCCGCGTCGGCGGCGTCGGCTGTGCCACCGTCGGCGGCGACGGTCTTTCCGCGGCTATACGTCTGTGTGTCGCCGAACACCCGCCCCGTATAGGGGTTGGTGTGGCTCATCTCGCCCAGCGTTTCGGCGTCGTCTGTCGTTGGTTCAGTGTTTTCTGTCATTGGTCTGTTTAGTCGTCGCCCCACGCGAACAGCGCGCGCAGGTCCTCGCCGACCGCTTCGATGTCGTGGTTCTTTTCGGCGGCCCGGAGCTGCTTGTAGCTCGGGCGGCCGGCCTGGTTCTCCGAAATCCACTCGCGGGCGAAGGTACCGTTCTGGACCTCTTCGAGGACCTCCTCCATCTTTTCGCGAGCGTGGTCGTCGACGATTCGGTCGCCACGCGTCAGGCCGCCGTATTCGGCGGTGTCGGAGACTGAATCCCACATCTCGCTGTTGCCGCCCTCGTACATGAGGTCGACAATCAGCTTCAGTTCGTTGAGACATTCGAAGTAGGCCATCTCCGGGGAGTAGCCCGCATCGACGAGCGTCTCATAGCCCGTTTTGACAAGCGAGGTGACGCCGCCACAGAGGACAGCCTGCTCGCCGAACAGGTCGGTTTCGGTCTCCTCGCGGAACGTCGTCTCGACGACGCCGGCCCGCGTACAGCCGATGGCCTTCGCGTAGGCGAGTCCGAGGTCGTGGGCCTCGCCGCTCGGGTCCTGATAGACCGCCAGCAGACCGGGGGTTCCCTCGTCGTTTTCGTAGTTGCGGCGCACCAGATGCCCCGGCGACTTCGGTGCGACCATCGTGACGTTGACGTCCTCGCTGGGTTCGATTTGTCCGTAGTGGATGTTGAACCCGTGGGCGAACTGCAGCGTGTCGCCCGGCTGGAGAACGTCCTCGATTTGCTCGTAGACGGCTGGCTGGACCGTATCCGGAACCAGCACGCTCACGAGGTCGGCCTGCTCGGCGGCTCCTCGCGGCGTCGCGACGTCGAGGCCGTCCGCTTCGGCGGCCGACCGCGAGGACGAATCCTCGCGAAGTCCAACGACCACGTCAACGCCCGAGTCGTCGAGGTTCTGGGCGTGGGCGTGGCCTTGGCTGCCGTAACCGAGAACAGCTACGGTCTTGTCGTCGAGTACGGTGCTTTCTGCGTCGTCGTCGTAGTAGATAGTTGCGTCAGTCATGTATGTTTCTCGTCAACACGTGCGGTCTCTTCAGCGCCGCGTGCCAGCGCGGCCTGGCCGGTTCTGGCGATTTCTCGGATATCGAACTGCTCGTAGGCGTCGATGGCGTCGTCGATTTTGCCTTCGTCGCCGGTTATCTGGACCGTGATGGTCTGTGGCCCGGCGTCCAACGTCTCGCCGTCGTACATCTCCGTGATAGCCTGTACCTTGTCCGGCTCGTCGCCGTCGACTTTCAGGATGACGAGTTCGCGTGCGACCGGGTCGTTGTCCAGTTCCCGAACGTGAACGACCGGCAGCACCTTCTGGAGCTGCTTTTTTATCTGGTCGATGCCGGGGTCCGGCTCCTCGACAACGAGGGTAATTCGAGAATACCCCTCGTTTTGCGTCGGGCCGACGGTCAGCGACTCGATGTTGAACTGCCGGCGGTGGAAGAGCCCGGACACCCGCGCGAGGACGCCCGGTTCGTTTTTCACGTACGCCGAGATGATGGTTCGCCGCGGTTCGTGTTCGGCTGCAACCTCGGGGTCGATGCGGATGCCCTGCTCGTTGCGCCGGCCGACTGGTCGCTGCCGCTCGCTGGGCTCCGGCCCCTCCAGCCCGTTGCGGCGTTCGTCCTGTCGGCGGCTCATAGCTGGTCCTCCGAGAGGGCGAACAGTCCGTTGTCCCCGCCGCTCGGCACCATCGGGTAGACGTTCTCTTCGGGGTCGATGTGGACGTCGACAACCGACGGGCCGTCGTGGTCCAGCGACTCCTGAATCACGTCGTCGGCTTCCTCGTAGGTGTCGATGCGGAACCCGCGAGCGCCGAACGCCTCGGCGAGCGTGTCGAACTCCGGAATCCACGGGTATTCCGAGGCCATGTGGCGCTCACCGAAGAAGGCGTCTTGCCACTGGCGGACCATCCCGATAGCGGCGTTGTTCAGCACGACGAACGTGACATCGAGGTCCTCACGCACCGCGACCGAAAGCTCCTGGCACGTCATCAGGAAGGAGCCGTCGCCGTCGAAGCAGACGACATCCTTCTCGGGAGCGGCCAGTTTCGCGCCGATGGCCGCCGGCACGCCGTAGCCCATCGTCCCGAGGCCGTGGGAGGAAACCCACGTGCGGGGCTCCTTGTAGGTCCAGTACTGGCAGGCCCACATCTGGTGTTGGCCGACGCCGGTGGTGACGATGGTATCGTCGTCGGTAAACTCGTCGTAGCGCTCGACGACGTACTGCGGCTTGACCGGGTCGTCGCCGGGCGCGGCGTAATCCATTGGGTACTCGGTCTTCCATTCTTGGCACTGCTTTCGCCACTGGTCGGCGGCTGGCGACCGGTTCATCGCGGTCGCCAGCTGCTTTGTCACCGCCTTGGCGTCACCGATGAGCGGGTAGTCGGCCTCGACGTTCTTCGAGACTTCCGCGGGGTCGATTTCGACGTGGATGACCTCGGCATCGGGGGCGAATGACTCAAGCCCGCCGGTCAGCCGGTCGTCGAATCGCGTCCCGACCGCCAGCATGCAGTCGGTCATCGTGATGGCCATGTTGGCGTAGCCGGTCCCGTGCATCCCCGCCATCTCCAGCGAGAGCTCGTGGTCCTCGGGGAAGCAGCCGATGCCCGGCATCGTCGTCACGACCGGAATCTCGTGTTCGATTGCGAACTCCCGCAGTTCCTCGCTGGCTTCGGCTTTGATAACGCCGCCGCCGGCGAGGATGAGCGGTTTGTCGGCCGCAGCGAGTACATCGGCCGCCTCGGAAACGGCTTCGGGGTCGGCCGTCTCCGGCGGCTCGTAGGTGTCCGGAAGCTCCGGCGCGCCGGGGTCTTCGGTGGCGTCGCCCTTCGTGACATCCTTCGGCAGGTCGACAAGCGTCGGCCCCTGCCGGCCACGATTTGCCAGCGCGAAGGCGGTTCCGACGTCCGTCCCGACCGCCTCCGAATCGTCGGCAAAGACGTTGGCTTTCGTTATCGGGCCGGTGACGCCGATGGTGTCGGTCTCCTGGAAGGCGTCGTTCCCGACGAAGTCGGTCGGCACCTGCCCGGTCAGCGCCAACATCGGGTCGGAGTCCATGTTGGCGTCGGCGATGCCGGTCACGAGGTTGGTCGCGCCCGGCCCCGAGGTCGCCATGCAGACGCCCGGCTCGCCGCTGACGATGCCGTAGGCGTCGGCAGCGTGGGCCGCCCCCTGCTCGTGTGCCATCGTGATGTGGCGCATCTCCGAGTGATAGAGGGCGTCGTAGACGGGCATGATGGCTCCGCCCTGCACGCCGAAGAGGTGTTCGACGCCGGCGTTTTCCAGCGCCCGCACGACCGCGTCGGCGCCGGTCTCGATGTCGTCAGCGCCGGCGGCTGTCTCCGTCTCTGCCTGTGGTTTGTGTGTCTGTTCGCCGCTCATCGGGAACCACCCGTGCGATACCGTCGGTTGGTGTCTCGTGTGTACATTGTCCTGTCTGTGAAGCGTTCTGAAATCGGTGCGAACCGCGATTGGAAAAGTAGGTGATGAGGGGCTATACTGCCCCTACAATACCGGCCGCGATGCTGGCCGTGACCGCGAGCGTCCGAACGCCAGCTATCGCGTCGGCCATGACAGTCGGCTATGCGTCGTCGACTATCATAAATATTCCGCGTTGTTTCGCCCGGTGTCGCGGCTGGCCGCATGCCGTGTACCGGCCGCTGTTCCGGGGGGCAGGCGTCCGCAGCGGGCATCCCTAGATGCGAACCTCCTCGCGCTCGATGCCCACCTCGCGGGCGAACTCCTTGAGCCGCTCGAAGGTGACCTGCTCTTTCTGTGCGCCGTGGTCTTTGACCATGCGGGTCACCTCGCGGACCTCCGCGTCACTCGGCTTGAAACCGGCGTCTTCCAGCCGCTCGCGAACCGAGTGGGTGCCGGTGTGTTTGCCCAACACCAGCTCGCGGGTCGCACCGACCATCTCGGGCGTCATGACGCCGGGTTCGAAGGTGTCGGCGTTCTCGATGACGCCGGCGGCGTGGATGCCCGATTCGTGGGAGAAGGCGTTGTTCCCCACCACGGGCTTGTTCGCCGGCACCGGGATGTCGCTTTTCTCCTCGACGACGCGGGCCAGTTCTGTGATGCGTTCGGTCTTGATGCCCGTGTCGACATCGTACAGCGACTCCAGCGCCATGACGACCTCTTCGTAGGCCGCGTTGCCGGCGCGTTCGCCGATACCGTTGACCGACACCTGCGCCTGTGCGGCGCCCGCTTCGTAGCCGGACAGGGCGTTGGCCGCTGCCAGCCCGAAGTCGTCGTGGGTGTGGACGTCGACGTTGGCGTCCGTATGCGAAACGACGGTCTCGACCATATCGTAGAACCGCCGGGGCGTCGCGACCCCACAGGTGTCGGGAATGTTTATCCAGTCCGTCCCGGCATCGGAGACGGCCTCGATGACGTCGATCAGGAACGATTCATCCGTCCGCGTCGCGTCCATCGGCGAGTACATGCAGGTTACGCCGGCGTCTTTGACGCGCTCGACGGCCTCTACGGAGCGTTCGAGCGCCTCTTGACGAGTAGCGTGCATCGAATCCTGCAGCTGAACGTCGCTGGTAGACGCGAACACGTGTACCATCTCGACGCCGGAGTCCAACGCGGCGTCGATGTCCTTCTCTACGACGCGGGCAAGCCCGCACACCGTAGAGGATGTCGCGTCGGCGATGTCCTGTACGGCCTCGAACTCCGCCTCGGAGTTCACCGGGAAGCCGGCCTCGATGACATGGGTGCCCATGTCGTCGAGGATAGCCGCTATCTCGCGTTTGTCCTCGTAGCTGAACGAGGTTCGCGGGGACTGTTCGCCGTCGCGCAGGGTCGTATCGAAAATCCGGGCCTCACTTATCTCTGAGGTACTATCTAGAGTGCCCTGGAAGAACTCGATCCGCCGCCGAAGGCGACGTATCCTCGTGCTGTGTCATTGCAAGTGAGTCAAGGGCACTCGTGGTATTTAAATTTACCCCATCACTCGACCCCATCTCGGATAGGTCTCATACGGCCTTCCGTGGGGCTACAGACACTGAAAAGCGCGAAACCGTTGCTACGGTCCCGCAAGCGGTGGGGCAGTCGATGACCGACGACGCCGGAAACCTGCTATAATTTCTCCCTATATAGTGGATATAAACATTTGCCGCCGCAGCGCGCGGCCCGAAGTTGACGGACATCCACCGTCGGTCGGCTATCCTTTCCGACGGGGACACACCGAACCGGGGGCGTTAACAGCCCCCGCACCGAGTGACCGCTATGCTTCGGAGCTTCGACGGTATGGAACCGACGGTTCACGAGGACGCCTACGTCGACCCTGCGGCGGTCGTCATCGGTGACGTAACAATCGAAAAGGACGCGAGCGTCTGGCCGAACGTCACGCTCCGTGGCGACCACGGGGAAATCATCCTCCGGGAGGGAGCCAACGTGCAGGACAACGCCGTGCTCCACGAGGGGACCGAAATCGGCCCGTACGCGACTGTCGGTCACACCGCTATCGTCCACAGCGCGGCCGTCGAGCGCCGGGCACTCGTCGGCATGAGTGCAACCGTTCTGGACGGCTCCGTGGTCGGCGAACGGGCCATGGTCGGCGCTAACAGCCTCGTTACAGAGGGGACCGACATCGAGCCGGAGACGCTGTACGCCGGGACGCCGGCGGAGAAACTCAAGGATGTCGAGGAGTCACCGTGGGCCTACGCGGGCGACCGCTATGTCGAGCTGTCCAGAGAGCACATCGAATCCTCGGAGGTCCTCGACGACGACTATTCGGGGTCGGCACCGACGGACGGCTAGTCGTCGGCAGCCACGTCGTCTTCAGCGACGGGACAGGGAATGTCGTCCAGCTTTTCCGCCCGATGGACCCCTGTCGGCGGCCGGTTGACCGCGGCGGCAGCGGAGCTATCGAGGTCGGTCCTCGATTCGAGGCCATCCATTCCGTCACCGGCCTCGCGGGCGTCTTGGTCGATACGCATCGAACAGAACTCGACGCCACACATCGAGCAGAAACGGGCCTCCTTGTAGTTGTCTTCCGGGAGGGTCTGGTCGTGGTAGTTCCGCGCCCGACCGGGGTCGAGCGCGAGTTCGAACTGCCGCCGCCAGTCGAACGCATACCGGGCCTCGGAGACGGCATCGTCCCAGTCGCGTGCGCCCGGCCGGCCGTTGGCGACATCGGCCGAGTGGGCGGCGATTCGATAGGCGGCCAACCCGTCGCGGACGTCCTCGGCGTCCGGCAGCCCGAGGTGTTCTTTCGGCGTCACATAACAGAGCATCGCCGCGCCGGCGCGTGCGGCCTCGGTCGCGCCGATGGCGCTTGTGATGTGGTCGTAGCCGGGCGCGACATCTGTCACCAGCGGCCCGAGCACATAGAAGGGCGCACCATCGCAGACGTCCTGCTGGCGCTCGACGTTGTCGGCGATTTCGTCCATCGGGACGTGTCCCGGTCCCTCGACCATCACCTGCACGCCGTGGTCCCATGCTCGGCGGGTAAGCTCTCCCAGCGTGTCCAGTTCGGCGAACTGCGCCGCATCGGACGCATCGGCCAGCGACCCGGGTCGCAGCCCGTCGCCGAGACTAACGGTGACGTCGTAGGCGGCCAGAATCTCACAGAGGTCGTCGAAGCGCTCGTAGAGGGGGTTTTGCTCGCCGTGTTCCTCCATCCATCGTGCGAGGATCGACCCGCCGCGGGAGACGATGCCGGTCGTCCGGCCGTCGGTCAGCGGAAGGTGTTCTGCGAGAACGCCGGCGTGCAGGGTCATGTAATCGACTCCCTGCTCGGCCTGCTTTTCGACAACGTCGAGCAGCAACTCGGGGGTCAGGTCGCTCGCGTCGTCGACGCGGGTGACCGCCTCGTAGATCGGGACGGTACCCACCGGCACCGGCGAGTAAGCAATGTTCTCGGTGCGGATGGTGTCGAGGTCGCCGCCGGTCGACAGGTCCATCACCGTATCCGCGCCGTAGTGGACTGCTGTATGAAGTTTCTGCAGCTCCGCTTCGGGGCCGCTTGCCGGCTCGCTGTTGCCGATGTTGGCGTTGACCTTCGTGGCGAACTCCCGGCCGATTATCATCGGGTCGAGCGCGTCGTGGCCGTGGTTGGCGGGGATGACCGCCTGTCCGTCGGCGACCTGTTGCCGCACGAATTCGGCGTCGCGGTTTTCCCGTTCTGCGACCCGCTCCATCGCGTCGGTGACGGTGCCGCCGCGGGCGTGCTGTAGTTGCGTCGTCATCAACAATCTAGTAATACAACCAGCTAATAAAACTACTGCCGGGTCCTCCGGCCGTGGTCGCTTCGAGTGGGATTGAGCGAACGGAAGACCGAAATGTCCCCGGTCGAAATGGGAGGCAAGTCGACACATGAATGAAGGAATCCCCGAACAGCTCATCCGCCGGCTGAGCGACGCCTCGCGGCTCGTGCCGCTGGCGTTGCTCGCCGTGGTCGCGGCCGTAATCTACGTCTGGCGGCCGCTGTTTCACGGCCTCATCTACCGCGTCGCCTACAGCCCCTCCCTGCTCATCCTCGTCGGCACGACGGTTGTCGCCGGCATCGCGCTGGTCTTTTGGCCGCGCATGGGCGAAGACCCGCTCGAATCGGCGGTGACGAAGTGGTCGATTCTCGGCACCATTGTCGTCGCCGCACTGGTGCTTTCGGTCGCCTACTCGATTCCCGCCGGCATGGCCGAAGAGCGCTCTCTCGCCCAAGACGCGACAGCCGACGCGGAGGCGGTCACGGATTTCCCGACCGTCAACGAGGAGAACCCGCGAATCGTCCCGGAGGCTGTCGCTAACGTCCAGACGAAAGGGAGTGTCTCCTACCGGCAGCACGAACTCGGTGCCAGCGACATCGCCCGCACGGAGGATGGCCGGCTGGCGTGGTCCTATCCCATACAGCCCGGCCCCTTCCAGGTCCGTCTCTCCGGCCACCAGCGGGGCGTGCTGCTTTCGGACATGACGGCGATGGAGGACCGTGAGATGCAGGCCTTCGACGAACACGAGTTCGCTCGTGGACAAGCGATGCTGTTCCACCGGAGCGCAGACTGGGGGCTGAAGAAATCCGACTACTGGGCTCAGTACCGCGACGACCCCGTCGAGTTCGTCCACGACGGCGAGGCCTACATGGCCTTCCCGAAGACGGGCCACGAATGGCGGCTGACGCCGGTGCCGCATACGGTTCCCGTCTGGGAAGGCGTCGCCTTGGTCCATCAGGATGGTACCATCGAGCACTTCGATGCCGACGAGGCGGCCGACTCCGAGGTGCTGGACGGCCAGCGGCTCTACCCGATTTACAACGCCCAACGCGAGGCCGAATCGCTCCGGTTCCGCAACGGCATTGTCAACCAGTTGCCGATTGTCGGCACCTTCGAGGGAGTCATCGAGCCGGCCGGACTACCGTCCGGCGCGGGCAACGAGCAGCCCTTTACCATCGACCTCGAAGGCGAGGAGATGGCCTACGTGATGGCGATGGAACCGTACGGGCAGGACACCCGCGGCCTCGATGAGGTGTGGTTCTTCAACGCCGAGACCGGTGAGACAGTCTACTACGAGACCGGCGGTGACACCCTGCTCGGTCCGGAACGGGCGACAGACATTGTTCGCGCTGAGGACACCCGGACCGACTGGGACACCGCTGGCTCCGACGGCGAGTTCCGCGCCGTCGAGCCTGTCCCCGTCGTCGTCGACGAGGAGCTGTGGTGGCACAGCAAGGTCGTTCCGACCGACAACAGCGACGTGACCCGAAACGTCTTCGTCTCCGCACACAGCGGCGCGGCCGTCGAACTCCACGACACTGAAGCTGTCATCGACTTCATTGAGGGCGAAGATGTCGAGGACATCGACGAGGCCGAGGAAGTCGGCGAAGTCGGTACTGAGCCGGCCGACGAGGAGGAAGACATCGCCTACTACGTCGTCATCACCGACGAGGCCGGCGAAGAGGTCGACCGCATCCCCGTCGCGGCCGGCGAGGAGGTCACCATCGTCGACGACACTGACGACGAAGCCACCGCAGGCGACTGACGCTGTCGGTCGTCGGACCGGCTGCCGTTTTACTTCTCGGAGCAGTAGACCCTGAGCCCGAAACAGCCGACGGCTCGCCCACCGAGCCGTTTCCGCACAGATTATAAACATCTGTTCCGTTCGTTGCCGTATGTCACGAGCAGCCGTCGTCGGCGCCGGCATGACGAAGTTCGGCGTCCACGAGTCACCGATGCAGGAGCTTTTCGCCGACGCCGCCTTCGAGGCCCTCGACGACGCGGGCATCGAGGCCGGCGAAATCGAAGCCCTGTACTTCGGCAACGCGATGGGCGGACAGACGGAAAACGAGACGCATCTCGGCCCCAAGATGGCAACTCACATCGGAATGGCCGGCACCCCTGTCCAGCGGTTCGAGGACGCCTGTGCCACCTCCGCCAACGCGTTTAAAAACGCCGTCCAGGCCGTCGAGGCGGGCGTCCACGACGCCGTCCTCGTCGGCGGTGTCGAGCGCTGTACTCCCGAGACGGGCAAGGACACCCCAGAGATGACCCGCATCTTCGGGTCGGCTTCCCACCGGCAGTACGAGCAGCCATCGGGGCTTACCTTCCCCGGTGTCTTCGCGCTGCTAACGAAGCGGCACATGCACGAACACGGGACAACCGAAGAACAGCTCGCCCACGTCGCGGTCAAGAACCACGGCAACGGCGCGCTGAACCCGAACGCGCACTTCGGCAAGGAGACGACCGTCGAGGAAGCGCTTGACGGTCCTATCGTCGCAGACCCGTTCCGGCTGATGGACTGCTGTCCGTTCTCCGACGGTGCGAGCGCTGTCGTCGTCGTTTCCGACGACCTCGCCGACTCCTATGACGCCCCCGTTGACGTGACAGGCGTCGGCCACGCGACCGATGTCGTTCCCATCGGCGACAAGCGCGAAATCGGCGTCACGCAGGCCGCCCGCGACGCGGCCGCGGAAGCGTACGAACAAGCCGGCATCGACGCGGACGCTGTCGACTTCGCGGAAGTCCACGACTGCTTTACCGGTGCGGAAATCCTCGCCAGCGAGGCGCTCGGCCTCATCGAAGACGGCGAGGGTGGCGTCGCCGCCGAGGAGGGCCGTACCGCCCGCGACGGTGACATCCCAATCAATCCCTCTGGTGGTCTGAAGGCCAAGGGCCACCCCATCGGTGCGACCGGAACGGCACAGATAGTCGAGCTGACAAAGCACCTCCGCGGCGAGGCGGGCGAACGACAGCTCGACGCCGCCGACTGCGGCGTCGCACACAACCTCGGCGGCGACTCAGCGACAACCGTCGTCAGCGTCATGGAGGCACGACAATGAGCGACCTGACACACAACGAGTGGGTATCGGCGGTCAAAGACGGCGAACTGCTCGGCCAGACCTGCCCCGACTGTGGGGCGACACACGGCACGCCGAAGGCTGCCTGTCCGCATTGTGGCTCACGGGACCTCGAAACAGTTGCCCTTCCGACTGAAGGCACCGTCTACACCGAGACGACCATCAACGTCCCGCCCATCAACATCGACGAGCGCGGCTATCAGGTCGCGGTCGTCGCGGTCGGTGAGGCCCGCGTGATGGGACGGCTGGTCGAGGAGGATGTCGACATCGGCGACAGTGTCGCCGTCGCTGGCTACGATGAGGACGACACCGGAAACGTGACGCCGCGGTTCGAGGCCGTCTAGCTTCCCGGCTGTTCCGCTGCCGGACGTTTATTGTCAGGTGTGCCGCCGCCTGAAAGGTCGGAGACACAGCGGCGGCAGTATCGGAAGCCGGGGGCGTTCGGCGTCCCGCAGGTCGGACAGGTCACCTGGTCCGGAGGCTCGTCGGCGCTGTCCGTCGGGGCGGCTGTTGCTTCGGCCTTTCTGTTCCCCTTACGGTACAGATACACGGCGATAACGATGTGTACCGCGACGAACAGAACGGTTGCCGCTACTAGCCAGCCGAACCCCTCCATCTCACCCTAGATATAGTGTGTCACACTATATAATTCTTGCAGCGAGCCCTTCAGGCCGACCCGGATTCCTGTTCGGCTTCGAGCAGTTCGTGGTAGCGGTTCCGGATGGTCACTTCGGAAATATCTGCGACCTCGCTGACCTCCTTCTGTGTGACCTTCTCGTTGCAGAGCAGCGAGGCGGCGTAGACAGCGGCCGCAGCGAGGCCGACCGGCGACTTGCCGGAGACGACGCCTGCTTCCTGCGCGTTGTCGAGCAGTTGTCGCGCCCGCCGTTCGGCTTCGTCGCTCAACTCGATGTCGCTGGCAAAGCGCGGGACGTAACTTTTCGGGTCGGCAGGCTGGATTTCGAGGCCGAGTTCGCGGACGACATAGCGGTAGGTGCGAGCGATTTCGCTTTTTTCGACGCGGGAGACTTTTGCGACCTCATCGAGGCTTCGCGGCGTCCGTGCCTGCTTTGCGGCGGCATACAGCGAGGCGGTTGCGACGCCTTCGATGGAGCGTCCGGGGAGTAGGTCTTCGTCGAGCGCGCGGCGGTAGATGACCGAGGCGGTTTCGCGGACGTTTTCGGGGAGGCCGAGCGCCGAGGCCATGCGTTCGATTTCGCCGAGGGCCTGTTTGAGGTTGCGTTCTTTGGAGTCGCGGGTGCGGAACCGCTCGTTCCAGGTGCGGAGTCGCTGCATTTTCTGGCGTTGGCGGCTCGACAGGGAGTTGCCGTAGGCGTCTTTGTCCTGCCAGCCGATGTTCGTCGAGAGCCCCTCGTCGTGCATCATCTTCGTCGTGGGGGCACCGACACGCGATTTTTCGTCCTTTTCGGCGCTGTCGAAGGCACGCCATTCGGGACCGCGGTCGATTTCGTCTTCCTCGACGACGAGGCCACAGTCGGCACAGACGGTTTCACCGTGCTCGGTATCCGCCTGCAGCCGGCCATCACACTCCGGACAGGTGAGGTCGTCCTCGTCTTCCGAGGTTGATTCATTCTCGTCGGTTCGCTGATACTGCCGTACAGTGGTGTCAGTCATTGTCGGTGTGAGACAGCGGGTGCTGGGGGTTCGCTTCCTCTAATCTATTGTCGTTCCAGCGACTTAAATTCTGTGGCCGGCGAAGCGGCAGATTCGCCCTGACTGCCGATATGTAAACGGGGCTGTAATTGACAACAGTTGTCTAGTGACGAGTTCACAATTTCCGAACGCTTATTCGGTGGCGGTCGGATACGGCGGACACAATGGACCTCGGACTCGACGGACGGACCGCCCTCGTCACGGGGGGCGGCGGGCGTATCGGAGGCGAAGACTGTCGTATCCTCGCTGCGGAGGGCGCGGAGGTTGTCGCCCTTGACGTGAATCTCGGTGCCGCTGAGAACGTCGTCGAGGAGATCGAAGCCGACGGCGGCACCGCCCACGCCGTGGAGTGTGACCTGACCGACCGGGCGGATGTCGAAGACACGATCGCGGCGCTGGAAGCCGAGACTGGCGGCATCGACGTTCTCGTGAACAACGCCGGGATGGTCGACGCCAGAGACCGGATCGAGGAGTTCGACGACGAGATATGGGACCGCGACATCTCGGTCAACCTCACCGGGGCGTACAACGTCACACGGGCGGTGTATCCCAATATGAAAGAGCGGGGCTGGGGTCGCATTATCAATATGTCCTCGATGGCCGGCTGGCAGGGGGGCTTCGGGCAGGCCTCCTACGCCGCAACGAAGGCCGCTCTCATCGGATTCGGCAAGACGCTTGCGCTCGAGGGAGCACAGCACGGCGTTACATCGAATATCATCGCTCCGAGCATCGTTGTCGGCCAACTGGCCGACCTTCCGATCGACCAGCTTGAGACGGTTGACGAACACTTCGCCCGCATTGCGAAGGCGACGCCGATGCGCCGGCTCGGCACCGAAGCCGACGTCGCAAACCTCGTTGCGTACCTCGCCTCCGAGCAGGCCGACTACATCACCGGACAGGTGGTCGGCGTCACCGGCGGCATCGACCTCTTTAGTTTCTGAACCGGCCGCTCCGGATGCTCAGAAACATTGTAAGCATGATTTCCGCAAACTGCCCCGTGGCTCTCCGGTTCCCGGCAGATATTTGGGGGCGGACGTTCCAATGTGGCTTACAATGTTAGTGAAATTCGGTGGTGAGTGTCGATGACTGACACTGACCCCGAGTATTTCGAGCGCATCGTCGACGAGGAGGCGCTCCGGGCGTATCTAACGGATGCGCTCGGGCCGGCCGACGGCTTCGATGTCCGCCACCACCAGGAGGGACACTCCAACGAGACGCTGTTTGTCACGTGGGGTGACCGGGAGTTGGTTATCCGACGCCCCCCGCCGGGCGACACGGCCGAAAACGCCCACGACGTGCTCCGGGAGTATCGGGTCGTCGACGCGCTGCAGGACACGGATGTCCGTGTGCCGACGACAGTAGTGGCCTGTGATGACCACTCGGTCATCGGTAGCGACTTCTATGCGATGGAAAAAGAGGCAGGCGACGTGCTCCGCGACGCCGAGCCAGACCGGTTTGCCAACCCGGCGGCCCGCGAACAGATCGGCTACGAGCTTGTCGACCGCCTCGTCGAGATTCACGAGGTTGATTACGAGGCAGTTGGCCTCGAAGAGGGCGATTTCGGCTATCCACCGGGCTTTACCGAGCGACAGGTCCGCCGTTGGTCCGAGCAGCTGACGTGGGCCTTCGAGGTCACGTCCGACGAGCGAGAAGTCAACGAGCTCTACGACGTGATGGAGTGGCTCTACGATAATGTCCCCGGCGACGACGAGTATCCGAACACGCTGGTCCACGGCGACTACAAGCTCGACAACGTGATGTTCGCGCCGAAGGACGAGCCGGAAATCGCCGCCATCTTCGACTGGGAGATGGCGACGCTCGGTGACCCATTCACCGACCTTGGTTGGATGCTCTCCTACTGGCGGCAGCCGAAAGACCCCGAGCCGCCGACGCCGTCGCTGACACAGACCTTTATGACCGAAGACGGCTACCCCACCCGCCGCGAACTCGTCGACCGCTACGAGCAACAGACGGGCTTCGAGTTCGACAATTGGCGGTTCTACTGGGTGCTTGCGACCTACAAGCTGGCCGGGCTCGGCGAGATGTTCTTCCGGCGGTATCTGGAAGGCAACTCCGCCGACCCGATGTACCCCAAGATGGAACACGGCGTCCCCGCGCTGGCCGAGCAGGCGCTGGACATCATCGACGGCGAAATGACGCTGTAGGCGACCGGCAGCATTTGCCGGGTTGTCGATAAACAATCATTACATTAAAGACCATGCAGGATGTTCGTCGAAACAGATGACCCGCGACGAGACGGCTCCGATGGTCCCGATAATGCCGGCAGACGACCGTACAGACGACACTATCCGTGCCGACGGCGGCCGGCGGAAACGCTACGACCGCGAAGAAGTACTCGCACCGCTCGTCGCGGACCTCCGGTAACTCCGGCTGCTTTTCCGATTAGTTGACGTCGACGATTTCGACATCGAAGGTGAGCGTCTCGCCAGCCAGTTCGGGGTTGAAATCGACTCGAACGACGTCGTCGCTGACGTCGGTGACCTCACCGTGCTGTCCGTTTTGTGCCTCCAGATACGCGCCCTCTTCGGGGAGCTGTCCGCCGAGCATCTCCTGTAGCTCCTCGGTGTCGAACGTCTGAACGCGTTCTTCGGACCACTCGCCGTACCCCTTCTCCGGCGGGATTTCCAGCGTCGTTTCCGCGCCGGCCTCAAGGCCGATAAGTCCCTCTTCCATCCCCTCGATGACTTCCTGTGCGCCGACATCGACTGTCAGCGGGCTGTACTCGCGGTCCGGCTGCGCATCCGCCAGCCCTTCCTCTTCGGCAACGTCCTCGCGGGACGTATCAAAGACCGTTCCGTCGTCGAGTCGCCCGGTGTACTCCAGCGTCACCGCATCGCCAGTAGCTATCGTCATACTGTACCGAATGTCCCGACAGTGAAAAGCCATTGTATCCCACACGACACGGCTCGGTGCCCTCTCGTCGCCGGAACCGTCGGCTTATTTTATCCGTCGGGCCGTCGGCTGGGATATGCCTCTGCCCGCCGCCGTCTGGTATCCGGTGCTCGCGGCCGCGCTTGCTGTCTCTCTCGCCGCCGTCTACTATCTTTCACAGCCAGCCGGCCGGTGGGGCCAACTCGTCCGCAAGCGGCTGCTCTTGGGGCTGCCGTGGGGGACGCTGCTGGCCGTCGGTGGCGTCCTCGCGTTCTATCTGCTCGCACAGGACGGCCTCGCGAATCCGAACGCCCCCGTTCAGATTCCGTTCCGCGCCTACGGATACACCTACCCGCTCGGCGTGCTGACTGCCGGCTTCGCACACGCGAGCCTCGGCCATCTGGTCGGTAATCTCATCGGCACGCTCGTTTTCGGCTCGCTCGCCGAATACGCGTGGAGCCATTTTCCGACTGAGCGTGGCTCGACATCGTTTTCATCGCTCCGGATGAATCCTTTCGCGAGAATCGCTGCGTTCGCGGCCGCCGTCTTTGCGTTCGGCATCGTCTCGGCGGCGTTCGGGCTTGGACCGGTCATCGGCTTTTCCGGGGTCGTCTTTGCCTTCGTCGGTTTCGCTCTCGTCCGGTTTCCGCTCGCGACCGCCGTTGCCACCCTGACGACCGGTGTCGTCTCACAGCTCTACAACGCCGTCCGTTCGCCGGAGAGCGTCCACGTCGCAAGCGAAACGTTTTCCCAGCCGTGGTGGGCCGGTATCTCGCTGCAGGGACACTTACTTGGCCTGCTTGCAGGTGCCGTCTTCGGAGCGGCCCTGCTGTATCGCCGTGGCGTGCGGCCGAACCCGACCCACATCTGGCTTGCCGCCCTCGTCTTTGCGGTCGACCGCGGACTCTGGGCGGTGTATCTCCCGGAGGGTCCGGAGACGTTCCGGCTTTTCCGCGCGCTCGGACTGGCTGCCGTGTTCTGTATCGCCGCCCTCGTTGCCGGGGCGGCGGTTGCGACCCCTCGTGACCTACTCTCCCGCATCGACCTGTCTCGACGTGAGGCGGCCTACGGACTGTTGATAGCCGCCTTGCTGGCCGTCGCCCTCGTCGCCGTCCCGCTGAATCTCTACACGATTGACGACCCCGATGCGGGACTCGACGCCGACAGCGGAATCGAAGTCGAAGACTACACGGTCTATTACGCAGAGGACGTCGAAAACCAGTTCGTGCCGGCGATACCGGTTCCGGGCGACGGGAACGTGACCGCCGACCGCATCGAGGCCAGCGGCATCATCATCGTCTCCGCGGAGCGGGATATCTGGTGGCAGGAGGTCTCGAAAAGCCGTCTCGCATCCAACGGTGAGGCCACGCTCCGGCTCGGGAGCCTGACGTGGAACGAGGATGTCCACGTTACCCGACCGACGTGGCGGGTTGCCGGCACCGAATCCAGCTACCTCGTCGAAGCACAGGCGGAGACGGCCGACGAGCGGTCGGTGCTGTTCCAGTCGCCGCCGGCACAGGCCGACGCCCGGCTTGACGGCCGGAACGTCTCTGTCGCACCGGCCGACAGCGGCTTCGAACTTCGGGTCACACGCGACAATGAGACGCTCGGAACGGCTGCCGTGCCGGCCGACGGCGAATCGGTGACTGCCGGCGGCGTACAGTTCGAGCGCGACGACCGGTCGCTGTTCGCCGAGCGCGGCGACACGCGGCTCCGAATCGCACAGCGGGCCGACCGCTCCTAGGAGCCGTGTTTTTCGGTGTAATCCGACGGCTGCCTGACGTAGGTGTAGTCGACGTCGTGTTTTTCGGTGTCTTTCGCCATGTCCTCCTTGATGCGTTCGAGCACCGAAGAGGCGATTGTCCGCGTCTCGGCCGAGCAGTCCGCGTCGCGGCTCATCGACCGGAGCTTCGATTCGAGCTTCTCGCCTTCGAACTGTCGTAGGTACGCCGCCGCCATCTCGGTCGCGGCGCGGTCGGGCGTCCGCAGCGAGTCGGCAAGCCAGCAGTGAACCTCCTCGTCGTCGAGCGTCCCGGCGATTTCGCCGAGCAGCCACACCGCGTGGCGTTTTACCGTCTGGCTTTCGCGGCTCGTGCCCTCGCCGTCGTCGGCGACGATGTTGGACAGCAGCCGCGCCAAGTCGACGAGCTCCTCGTGGTTTCGTTCCTTGATGAGATAGTCTCTGACCGTGTCCGGTTCGACGGGGCGCGAGGACGTATACAGGAGAATGAGCGACACCATCGCCCGCCGTCGGACGGTTTCGGAGCGGTCATCGAGCGCTCCGACGAGCACGACCGCCGATTGCCGTCGGTCGAGCCGGTGGAGCTGTTCGACGGTGAGCCGCCGGAGCCGGTTCTCCGTTGCCTGCGCGAGCGGCAACATTGCTTCTAGTGCCTCTTCGGTCCCGATATTTGCGAGAGCCGTCGCCGCCGCCCGTCGGACCATCGGGTCGTCCGTCTCAAGCGCTTGCCGGACCGGCTCGACAGCAGCCGCGTCGCCAACGTTCCCGTAGGCTTCGAGTGCTCGCGCCTGAACGCGTCTGTCGGAGTCGGTGAAGGCGGCTTCGAGTTCGTCGGCGACCCGCTCGTCGGCGCGTGTCGCCATCGCTGCGGCGGCGACCAACCGGAACTGGGGGACGTCCGAGCCGAGCCAGCGCCGGAAGAACGCCCCCGGCGTTTCGGAACCGCGGGTCCGGACGGCCTCTGCCAGCCGGGTCGCGAGCCGGTCGATGTGCTCGCTCCCGTACCGGTAGAGCGCATCGATGGCCTCCCCGCGCACCTCTTCGCTGTCGTCTCGGAGGACCGCTCCCATCAACTCGTCGAGTGCCTGCTCGACTTCGTCGCCGTCCGACGATGTCGAGATGCGGCCGAGCGCGTTCGCCGCCGCTTGTCTAACTGTGGGCGTGTCGCCACCCCGTAACAGCCGACATAGCTCCGGGATGTCGCTGCTGTCGACAGGCGGTTCGAGCACCGAGTACGCGAGCCCGTCATCGTCGGCAGAAAACGTCGAGTCTTCGAGTCTATCCAGCCACGTTCCGTCCGCGTCAGTATCCTCTGAGGTCATTCGGAGCGCTCCCCGGTCGCACTGGCCGTCGTCCGCGACCGCTCCCGTATCGGCGTCTGCACCCGCGAGCGTACGACGGACCGGACAATCAAGGTTACGCCGTTGTGGGGCCACTGGCGGCTGTCGTTTGCCTTTCGGCCGCCGAAACAATCGGAGCGATTAAACGACAGAGCGGAGACGGGTCCACAAGGGTCCACTAAGGATGGTATATCGATGGGACTGCCGCCACTGTGCGTTCTCGGCCTGGTCGAACAGCGACGAACGGCTGCGGAAGAACGCCGGTGCGCACCTGTTCGACCACCACTCGTCGAAGCTTTCGAAGGCCGACTTCAGAGTCGCCTGGGACTGTCCGTACTGTGATGCGGGCGAGACTGCCCACGACAAGGGCGCCGCCGCACAGGCGTTCAAAGACCATCTCGACTGGCACGCCGGAAACAGCATCGAGTCGAACGCCCACCTTGCCGACGAGGTCGAAAACAGCGGCAACGTCCTCGTACAGACAGCCGCCGACAGCGCCGCAGCAGACAGTGCTCGCCTGCAGTTTACCGCACGTAGCGACCTGTCGATAATCGTCACCAAGAGCCCGAAAGAGCGGCTCCGGCTGCTTCACGACCGATTCAACGGCTGGCCCGACCGGACCGTCGTCATGACCACCAAGCGCCGCCCGCTTGCCGGGGCGTTTGATATCGATCTCTCGGATGCCCCTGTCGAAGTCGTCGAACTCGACCGCCGACTCGGACCGAGCCAACTCGGTGAGACGATCTCCCGCGTCATCGACGCCCACCACACCCCCGACCAGCGCCTCGCCGTCGGGTTCGACATCCTCTATGACATCGTTAGCTCCTTCGACCTCCAGACGACGCACGATTTCGTCAGTATGCTCTCTTCGCGGCTCTCGGAGGCCGACGCCCTCTGGCATATTTACGCGGAGCCGCGGCCGCAGCTTTCGACCGCACTGAACGTTCTCGAAGAGTACATCGACCTGACCGTCGAGACGGAGTCGGGCGTCTTCGTCGTCAACGGCTGATGCCGCTGGGTCGGGTGGCTCCTGACGCGGACGCGGTCACCACTCGATACGGAACACTTCGGTGTCGATAGTGCTAGACTGCTCGGTGTGGTGGTCGAACTGCCGAGGGATATCGAACTCCGCGGCGAAGGCGTGGGTCACCTCGCCAGCGTTGTCGTCGGCGAACGCCTCGACGAACGACTCGCTGCCGGCGTTGTGGACGGAGTAGGAGACAGCGGCGACATCGGCTGCCGTCTCCAAGAACGCGCGGTCTGCCCCCTCGTTTCCGGACTGTGCGCCGAACGGCGGGTTCATCAGCACCGTGGTTGGGTCCGGCGGCGAGACGGGCAGTTGGGTCGCATCGGCGCGAAGCCACGCCACGTCGGTCATCGCACCGACGCGTTGCTCGTTTTCCAGCGCGGTCGAAAGCGGGTCGGCGTCGATATCGACGCCGACGACGCGCTCCGGCCCCCGGAGGGCGGCACCGAGGGCCAACATGCCGGTTCCACAGCCCAAATCGAGCACCGTCCGGTCCACGATGTCGCCTTGTAGGTCCGCGACGTGGACGATATGCGCCGCCAGGTCCGGCGGCGTGTGGTACTGCTCGAGCGGAGCAGTCGGGTCCTCAAACCCGGCCACGACCGCCAGTTCCTGTGCCAGCCGTCGCCGTGTCGCCCCCGTGTTCCCGTCGGTCATCGGTCGGAAATACTTGCCAGATATCCATATAGCTTTGTGTATTTCTGATAGTAATTCACCGGTCTGGAGGCGGCGCTGGCGAACCGGTCCCGCCACGTTCAATAGCCGCCCCCACAACCGGGGAAGTATGACACGTTCCGTGTGGCTCAAAGCCGACGATGCAGTCGGCGACTGGGAGGCGCGCAAGCGCCGTATCACCGCCGGGCTTGAGGCCGGCGTTGACTGGGTACTCGTCGACGAACGCGATGTCAGCCGCGTCCGCGAACTCGGACAGGTGAACGTCGCCGCCTTCGCCGGCGATGATGTTCATGTGATGGACGCCGAGGAACAGCCGGATGCCGAGCCGGACGCCGTCATCGTCGGCAAGGAGGGAGAAGGCGATGGGACTGTCGACCTCCCCTCCGACTTCTCCGGGTCCGCCGACCTGACGACGCTCCGCCGGGCCGAGGCCCCGGCCGGCGCGTACGTCCGGATTCTGGACCAAGATTACGAGTCCTTCGCCGAAACCGCTGCCGTGGATGCCGACTACACGATTGTTATCGGCGACGACTGGCAGATTATTCCGTTGGAGAACCTCATCGCTCGCATCGGCGACGAGACCGACCTCATCGCTGGCGTCCAGACCGCCGAAGAAGCCGAAACCGCCTTCGAAACGCTTGAGCTGGGTGCCGACGCCGTTCTGCTCGACACCGACAACCCCGATGAGATTCGGGCGACCGTCGAAGCCCGCGATGCGACCGAACGCGAGACACTCGACCTTCAGCGGGCGACCGTCACTGAAATCGAAGAAACCGGCTCCGCAGACCGTGTCTGTGTTGATACCGCCTCGATGCTCGAACACGACGAGGGGATGCTCGTCGGCTCGATGAGCCGCGGACTGTTCTTCGTCCATGCGGAAACGGCGGATTCACCGTACGTCGCCAGCCGCCCGTTCCGCGTCAACGCCGGGGCCGTCCACGCGTACGTCCGGACGCCCGACGGCGGCACGAAATACCTCGCGGAACTTTCCTCCGGAGACGAGGTCCAAGTCGTCGACACCGACGGCAACACCCGCGAGGCCATCGTCGGCCGCGCCAAGATAGAGAAACGGCCGATGTTCCGCATCGAAGCCGAACTGGAAAACGGCGACCGCATCGAGACCCTGCTGCAGAACGCCGAGACCATCAAGGTCGCTACCGACGAGGGTCGCCGGTCGGTAACTGAACTTGAAGCCGGTGACGAGCTCCTGATTTATTACGAAGACGTGGCTCGCCACTTCGGCGAAGCCGTCGAAGAGTCGATTATCGAAAAGTAGCTACGCGAGCGACGACACGAGTTCCCGAAGCGTCGCGAGGTCGTACTGCCCGGGGGCGGTCGCCTCAGCGGGGTCGACCGGCGCGTAGCCGATTTGTGACCCGTACACCGGCGCGACCGCGCGGGTGTGGCTCCCGGCTTCTCCCATCGCCATCGTTGCCACCGTCGTCCCCTTTTGTGTCGCCTCGTGGGTCGCTGCCAAGACATCGAGCGCGTCGCTTCTGTCCGTCGCTGTCACGGCGAGCTTTGCGACATCCCCGTATGTGCCGGCTCGCTCTAGCAGGTCGACAAGCGTCGACCGTGCCGGCGTCGCCTCGAAATCGTGCGTCGAGACGACGACCGAGGCGTCGTTGCCGTGGGCGTGGTCAGCCAACGACCGTGCTGCAGCGTTGTCTTCGAGCGCCGCCAGTTCGATGTCAACTGCGCCCACGGCGTCGTGTTCGACGGCGGCTTCCAGTGCCGGGAGTCGGCCCTCGTCGTCTGCCTCGCCGCCCTCCCACGTCGGCCGGTTTGTCACCAAGAGGGGCAGTTCGCCGTCGTAGCTGCCGAGCGCCGAGCGGGGCTCCGCCGCGAGGTCCATCCGGAACTCCACACAGTCGGCGTGCTCGCGGGCTGCCGGCTCGTCACCGAGGTCAGCCGTCGCGGCCGCGAGGGTGAACGTCTCGAAAGGAATCGCCATAGCCGGGGTGTGTAGCCCACCGGTGAAAGCCTCACCGGTCGCCGCAGTCGCTGTGTCTCGGCCGATTCAGGCCCGCCCGATAAACCGGGCCTGTGCGGTCGTCCGGTTGCTCCCGTAATCAGTAACCTGTACCCGTATCGTGTCGCCGACCGAGAGCGCGCCGCTGCCGCCGGGGTCGGGGATGTCGCGGACGAACGTCTGGAGGCCGTTGATGGTCCCGCGGACCTCCGGCGGTACGCGGTCGTATTGGGTTTCCTTCACCACCAGTTCGTAGGTTTTGCCCTTCTCGGCAGCCTCCTCCGGCGGGCGCTGCTGGGCCTCCCGGTGGGCAGCGTCTCGTTTTTTCTGCGCCGCCGTCTTCGGCGTTCTGCTTCGCCGGAACAGTCCCAAGAGCATGACGAAGACGACCAGGGCGACGACACCACCGATGACCAGCGATTGCACCATCGACCGGCCGTTCGCGGGGGGCGTTGAAATCGGTTGTGCCCGCACCGCAGGTCGGCGCGCAGACAGAAGGTTGATACGCGGCGCTGCCGGACACACGGCCGATGACAGACCGGGAGGTAAGCGTCGTTTTGCCCGCCTACAACGAGGCGGACACTATCGAGCGGACGGTCAACGTGACGCTCGAGACGCTTTCGTCGTTCCTCCCGGCCGACAGCTTCGAGGTGCTGGTCGCCGAGGACGGTTGCGACGACCGCACGCCCGACATTGCCAGCCGGATGGCCGATGCAGACGACCGGGTTCGACACTTCCACAGCGACGAGCGGCTTGGCCGCGGTGGCGCACTTGAACGGGCCTTCGAGGCCAGCGACGGCGAGGTGCTCGTCTACTTCGATACGGACCTGGCGACTGACATGCGCCACCTCGAAGCCCTCGTCGAGTCAGTCCGGACTGAAGGCTACGACATCGCGACTGGCTCCCGTCGGATGCCGGGCAAGCGCCAGCGGCGCGAGCCCGAACGCGGCATCGCCTCAACGGGCTACAATGCGCTCGTGCGGCTGTTCCTTCGGTCGCCGCTGTACGACCACCAGTGCGGGTTCAAAGCCTTCGACCGTGACGCGCTGCTTGCTCTCGCCGACGACATCGAGGACAACCACTGGTTTTGGGATACGGAACTGCTGGTTCGGGCCCAGCGAGCCGGCTACGACATCAAGGAGTTCCCGGTCGATTGGGAGCCGAAAGGCGACACGAAGGTCGACCTCGCCCGGGATGTCTTCGGGATGGGAAGCCAGATTCTCCGGCTGTGGTGGCAACTGAGCGTCAGGCCACGCATCGACCGCCGGACGACGACGGTTCTCGGGACACTGCTGGTTGTCCTCGCCGTTTTCTGGCTGTCGCAGTATCTGGACCCGACAGCGGTACTCGATGCTATCCGCGATGCCGACCCGGCACTTTTGGCCGCGGCGACCGGGCTCTATGTCCTCTCGTGGCCCGTTCGTGGCGTTCGCTACCGTGACATTCTCTCCGCGCTCGGCTACCGCGAGCGGGTGGGATTTCTCACCGGCGCGATATTCATCAGCCAGACGGGGAACCTGATATTCCCGGCCCGTGCCGGCGACGCCGTCCGTGCCTACATCGTCAAGGCGAGACGCGATATCCCGTATCCGTCGGGGTTTGCCTCACTGGCTATCGAGCGTGTCTTCGATTTGTTGACGATTACCGCTCTCGCCGGCGTGACACTGCTCGGCCTTGCTGCCGCTGGTGTCGATGTGGCCGCTCTTCGAACGGCCGACGCAGGGGGTGGCACCGCCGAGAGCGGCCGGACCGCTGTCTTTGCCGCCGGTGCTGTCGGTGCGGCTGCGCTTGTGGCCGTCGCTGGCATCATCGCCACCGCCCGCACCGAACGGAACTTCGTTCGAGGCGTCCTCGGCCGTCTCGGCGGCGACTCCTACGTTGACCGCGTTGTCGCTATTATCGAACGGTTCGCCGCTGATGTCCAGACGGTCGCCGAGCGCCCGTGGACGTTTCTCGTTGTCGCCGCAGCGAGCGTACTGGTGTGGGCAATCGACATCGTGACCGCCATCATCGTCTTTGCGGCCTTCGGCATCGAGTTGCCGCTGTGGCTTCTGGTCTCGGTCGGGTTCTTCGCGGTCAGTGTCGGCAATCTCGCGAAGGTACTGCCGCTTTCGCCCGGCGGTATCGGCCTCTATGAAGGGGCTTTCACCCTCATCGTCGTCGCCCTTACCCCGGTCGCGTGGCCGGTGGCGCTTGCGGCCGCCATCGTCGACCACGCAATCAAAAACGCTGTCACGGTCATCGGCGGCGTGGGCTCGGCGGTCTTTTTCAACGTCTCGCTGACGACCGCCGTCGAAGAGTCCTACGATGTCGATGCTGACGCGCCGGTACAGGAGTGAGTAGCCCGACACCTGTCGCCGCCGGAAACAGGAGTCTCGCTGTCGAAAATACCGAAGTGTTTAAATGCCTTTCGGCCCTCTTTCTGGTACTGATAGCTGACCGGGTTCTTTTGGGGCGTTTCCCTACCTGGTAGCTCCCGCCACGTTAGCAATGAGCGAACATATCCGAACACGAACGACCGAGACGGAAACGGAAGACGAACGAGCTGAGACGTCTGGCTGTCCCGAGTGCGGCGGCAAACTGGCTGCCGACACCGAGCACGGCGAAACCGTCTGCCGGGACTGCGGCCTCGTCGTCGAGGAAGACGAAATCGACCGCGGTCCCGAATGGCGTGCCTTCGACAGCGCCGAAAAGGACGAAAAATCGCGTGTCGGTGCCCCGACCACCAACATGATGCACGACAAGGGGCTCTCGACGAACATCGACTGGCGCGACCAAGACGCCTACGGCAACTCGCTTGACTCCCGGCAGCGCCAGAAGATGCAGCGACTCCGCAAGTGGAACGAGCGGTTCCGCACCCGCGACTCCAAAGAACGCAACCTCAAGCAAGCCCTCGGCGAAATCGACCGCATGGCCTCCGCGCTCGGGCTTCCCGATAACGTCCGCGAAACCGCCTCGGTCATCTACCGCCGCGCGCTCGACGAGAACCTGCTCCCCGGACGCTCCATCGAAGGCGTCTCAACGGCTTCCGTCTACGCCGCCGCCAGACAGGCCGGCGTCCCGCGGAGTCTCGATGAGGTCGCAGGCGTCTCCCGTGTCGAGAAAAGCGAAATCGCCCGCACGTACCGCTACGTCGTCCGCGAGCTTGGCCTCGAAGTCCAACCCGCCGACCCCGAAAGCTACGTCCCGCGCTTTGCCAGCGAACTCGAACTCTCCGAGGAGGCGGAAAACCGCGCCCGACAGCTCCTCCAGAACGCCAAAGAGCAGGGCGTCCACTCCGGCAAGTCGCCGGTCGGCCTTGCCGCAGCCGCCGTCTACGCCGCTTCGCTGCTGACAAACGAAAAGACGACGCAGGCGGCCGTCTCCGAGGTTGCGGATATCTCCGAGGTCACCATCCGGAACCGCTATCACGAACTGCTCGAAGCCGAACAGGACCTCGCGTTCGCCTGAGGCTTGCGGGAGTTCGCTTTCGAACTCGCGGTCGCGGCATCGCTGGAGGCGGCAACGGACGGGTTGGTCGCCAGACAACTCGGCACCCGCGACCGCATTGTCGACCTCGTCGAAATCGAGCCCGGGCCGGATTTCTCCGAGCGAACCAGCCTCACTGCAGAGCCGATTCCACCGCTAGCAATCGAGAGCGCCGTCGGCGTTGGGACCGCCCGCGACCCAGTGGAGGCAATCGATACAGACCCCGACCACGCCCGTTCCGTCGCTGACCAAGCCATCGAGGCCGGATTCTTTACCGCCGAGCGCCGCGGCAGCCGTCGGCACGTCCGGCAGACGGCTCGCTACCCCGACTGGTTCGCCGGCCTCCACGCCTACGAGAACAAACCCGACCTCGACCGGCCCGGCGACCTCGAACGCCAGCTCCGGAAGGACGTCTCGCTTGCGCTTTTTGACACCGTTACGCTCGTTACCGACTCGTATGTGACCGGCGCGCATCGAAACCGCATCCCCGAGGTGGTCGGTATTGTTCGTTTTGACGCCGAGCACGGCGAGACGACCGTCATCCGTGACGCCGAACCGTTGTCTACAGAAACAACGGGAATCGCCATCGGCGAGCGTTCTCCGGCCCGAGTAGACATCGAGCCCATCCCGTCCGAACGGAAGACAGCCCTTCGGCTACGCCTTGCGGAGCGCGCCTACGGGAAAGGCTGGCGGCCCGACGGCCTGCCTCCCTGCACGCAAGCCGACGCTCGTGGGCCACCGTTTGCGTCCGACGATGCGCTTCCGTACTGCCAGTGGAAGGGGCGGTTCGTGCATCCGACCCGGGAGTGTGGCCCCGACTGTGGAGGCCACGAGGCCGCCGAGCCGCCGCCGGCCGATATCGACGCCGTCCGTGCTGAAAAGACGCCGTGGGAGCCGGACCCACCCGGTGCGGGACGGACACAGACCAGCCTCGACGACTTCTAAAGCTCGAAGCGCTCGCCGTCGACGGCCATGTCGTCGTCGAACGCCTCGTCGGCCGGGATGTAGTGTGAGAGGTGCACGAGCCGGTAGTCGTCGGCGTCGAGGTCGTCGGCGAGTCGGCGTGCCCCCTCGACGGTCATGTGCTTAGTGCCGAACGTCCGGTACGTGCCGTCGGCATCGGCGTGGTCGCCGCCGGCAGGGTGGTACTCACAGTACGCTGCAGGGACGATGCCGTCGGCGAAAAACAGGTCCGGGTTACGGAGCACGTCGCGGGAGGCGTCGTCGATGGCGTAGTTGCTGTCGCCGGACAGTGCGAGTGTCGCTCCGGTTTCGGGGTCCTCGATGTGTAGCCCATAACAGACCAGCGGCGGGTGCTCCACCGGCACGAGCGTCACCTCGAAGCCGCAGGTTTCGAACGGCTCGAACGGCGACCGAGGTTCGACGGTGATGGCGTCGAGGTAATCGTATTTGTCGCCGACGGTCTCGGCGACGCTTTCGCCGGTTGCTGGGTCGACCTCATCGGCCGCAAAGACGGGCACGTCTTCGAGCAGTCGATAGGCGTTCCCGAGGCCGTCGAGGTGGTCGAAGTGGATATGGCTGATGACGATAGCGTCGGGGAGGTCGACATCGTTCGATAGGAACTGCGAACGGAAATCCGGGCTGGCGTCGACGAGCAGCGACTCGCCGGTGCGGTCGTTGTGGACGTGGACGGAAAACCGCGACCGCTCGACGCCGCGTTCGCGGGCGCGCTGGCAGGTCTCACACTTGCAACTCGGCGTCGGCGTCCCGGTCGTATCGCCGGTGCCGAGCAGCGTGACCTCCATCAGTGGTCGTGGTCGTGGTCGTGGTCGTGGCCGTCCGACCCATCGGCGATGAGCGCGTCGGCGTCGCCTTCTATCATGTCCATGTTCTTGAGGTTGTCACGCTCCTCGAAGCCTTCGATGGCCTCGAGGAGGTCATCCTGTGTCAGCGTGGTCCGTTCCTCGGTCAGCGCATCAAGGACAGCCTCACGCAACACGAGCCGGAGGTCGCTGCCGGTCAGCCCCTCGGTTGCCTCGGCGAGCGCTTCGGGGTCGAAGTCGTCGACGTCCATCCGGCGGGTGACGATGCGGAGGATGTCGGCCCGCATGTCACGGTCCGGCTTGGGGAAGTTGACAATCTCGTCGAACCGACGCCATGCGGCCGCATCGAGCTGGTCGGGGTGGTTCGTCGCCCCGATAAGTAGCACATCGTCCTGAATCAGCGAGATTTCGTCGATGCTTTTCAGGAGCGTGTTCACCGCACGTTTGATGGCGGCGTGTTCGTCCGACGAGCGGGTCTTGGCGACGAAGTCGAACTCGTCCATAAAGAGGATGCACGGCGAGAGCCGTTTTGCGACCTCGAACGTCTTGTCGACGTTCTTGGCCGTCTCGCCGAGATACTGGCTGGTAATCATCGAGAGCTTGACCTCGACGAAGGGCAAATCGAGGTCCTGTGCCAGCGCGCGGGCGACCGAGGTCTTGCCGGTGCCGGGCGGGCCGACAAAGAGGAGCTTTCCGATTTCTCGGAGCCCGATTTCGGCCAGATAATCGCGGTGTTCGATGGCCTTGACGATTTTGTGAATCTCGTTTTCTTGGTCGGTCGTCAACACGAGGTCATCCAACGTCGTCTCAATCTCCTCGGGGGCACGAATCTCGACGAGGTCAAGCATTTCCTCTTCGTCCTCGTCGAACATCTCCTCCAGCAGCGAGTCTATCCAGACCCGGTCGGCGTGAATCGGTCGGTTCTTCGACCGCGCCGTCTCGTAGTCGACCTCAGCGTCGACTTGGTCGCCAAAGGCGTGGGCGAGGGTGGGATTGTCGCGCAGCGCTTCTACGGAAACCCGCTCGAGGAACCACGATTCGGCCATCTCGCGGTCGGTGAACTCGATTTTACCTGAGAAGTCATCTCGGTCGGTGAACATGAGCCCGGAGATGGCTTCCCATGGGCGGTCGACGCCGGTCGCGGCGGCCGCAGTGTTCGTCGTGGTCGTCAGCGGCCGCTCGACCTCGCCGTCCTCCCAGAAGACGCGCCGATAGCGGGGCGGGAGGTCCCGCTCGTCGAGGTCACGGTTGTCCGTATAGATGGCCGCAGTCAGCAGAAACTCAACGACGTCCAGTTCGGGGCTGCTCATTCCCCCAAACCTTGCCTCGCTGGGGGTATAAGCCCGTCGGAAGCTATCTTCCGACCGGCAGTGAACTGTGTTTTGCCGCCCCCGCCGACCGACATCGAAGTCGGTTTACCCGCGTCGCCGCTGTGTTCGGATATGTCCCTTCGCGTGACCTTTCTCGGAACCAGCGGTGCCGTGCCGACGACCCGGCGGAACACGAGCGCAGTCTTTCTCCGCCGCGAGGGCGACCGGATGCTGTTCGACTGTGGCGAGGGGACACAGCGACAGATGATGCGGTTCGGGACCGGCTTTGCGGTCTCGAAGGCATTTATTACCCATCTGCACGGCGACCACATCCTCGGCCTCCCCGGCCTCCTGCAGACGATGGATTTCAACGACCGCGAGGAGCCGCTGTCGGTGTACGTTCCGAGCGGCAAACAGGCAGAGCTCCGGGACCTCATCGACACGGCCGCCGGAGCGCCGTCGTTTCCGGTGCATGTCAACGGCGTCTCCGACGGACAGGTCGTCGTCGATGCTGACGACTACGAAATCAGAGCCTTCGAGACCGACCACGACGCCCGGTCGCTCGGGTACGCGCTCATTGAAGCCAGCCGAAAGGGGCGCTTCGACCGCGAACGGGCCGAAGAACTGGGCGTTCCGGTCGGCCCGAAATTCCAGCAGCTCCACGCCGGCGAGGCCGTCGAACTCGAAGACGGAACCGTCGTCGAACCGGAGCAGGTCGTCGGCGACCCACGCCCCGGCCGCCGTGTCGTCTACACCGGCGATACGAGACCCACAGACCGGACCGTGACGGTCGCCGAGAACGCCGACCTGCTGATACACGATGCGACCTTCGCCACCGACAACGCCGACCGAGCGGCCCGGACTGCCCACTCGACGGCCGCCGAAGCCGCCGACATCGCCAGCCGAGCGGACGCCCGGCGGCTCGCGCTGGTTCACATCTCCTCGCGGTACGCCGGCGACCCCTCCCCCATTGAACGGGAAGCCGACGACGCCTTCGGTGGCGAGGCGTTCGTTCCGGAGGACGGCGACACCGTCGATATCCCGTTCCCGGACGAGTGACCGGCCAGCCAGCGGGGCCGACTACGCGTCCGGATTCCGCCGGCGGGTCATCCCAAGCGCCGTCCACTCGATGACCTCCTCGTCGTCCTGATTGTAGCCTCGCAGCCGCGTTTTGATGTGGCCCATCCCCGGCCGACTCTCGGAGGGTCGCTTGTCGACGATTTCGACCTCGATTCGGATTTCGTCGCCGGGATAGACCGGCTGCTTCCACCGGAGGTTGTCGATACCGCGGGCACCCATCGACGTCTCGGCATCGAGGAACTCATCGACAAAGAGCCGCATACACGCCGAGGCGGTGTGCCAGCCCGACGCCGCCAGCGAGCCGAAAATCGACTCCTCGGCCGCCTCTTGGTCCAGATGGAACGGCTGGGGGTCGTATTTTTCCGCGAACTCCGTGATTTCGTCTTCGGTTATCTCATAGCGGCCGTCGAGTTCGTACATCTCGCCGACCTCAACGTCCTCGAAGTATCGTGCCATTGGTCCCCGCTCGTCGTCGCCGAATAAAAAGCCCTCCGTCCCGGCACCAGCGGCCGCGACCCAAATCAGCCGCCTGCGCGGGGGGGCAACCGGCCCCCGCAACCGACTTAACCGAGCGCACAAAGGTGCCGACATGACAGACCGGACGGCGGCCGCGACCCGCGAAACGGCCGAGACAGAAATCGAGGTCACGCTCGACCTCGACGGCGACGGCGAGAGCACCGTCGACACCGGCATTGGCTTCTTCGACCACATGCTCGAAGCGTTCGCCAAGCATGGCCTCTTCGACCTCACGGTCCGCTGTGACGGCGACCTCGACATTGACGACCACCACACGGTCGAGGACATCGGTATCGTCCTCGGGGAGTGTCTGGCCGACGCCCTCGGGGACAAGCGCGGTATCGTTCGCTATGCCGACCGAGCGGTTCCGCTCGATGAAGCCGTCGCCGATGTCGTCGTCGATGTTTCCGGCCGTCCTCGGTTCTATTTCGACGGCGCGTTCTCACAGCCCTATATCGGTGAGTTCACAAGCGACATGGCCCGGCATTTCGCCGAATCGCTGGCGCTGAACGCGGGGCTGACGCTGCATCTCTCCATTGAGGGGGAGAACGCCCACCACGAGGTCGAGGCGCTTTTCAAGGCGCTTGCGCGGTCGCTTGACGACGCCACACGCGTCGACGACCGACGAAGCGATACGCCGAGCACGAAAGGAGAGCTGTAGGAACAGCGAAACGAGAAACGGCGAATCCGGAGGTTCTACCGGAGCTCGAACTCGATAGCCGCGCCCTGGCCGAAGCCGACACACTCGGTCGCGAGGCCGAGTTCAGCGTCGTCGCGCTTGCGCATCTCGTGGATGAGCGTCACCGGTAGCCGCGCGCCGGTCGCGCCGAGCGGGTGGCCGATGGCGATGGCACCGCCGTTGACGTTGAAGATTTCATCGTCGAAGCCGAGCTGCTCCTGACAGTAGACGGTCTGGGAGGCAAAGGCCTCGTTGAGTTCGACGAGGTCGTAGTCGTCGGCGCTCGTCCCCGAGCGCTCGAAGAGGTTCTCACAGGCCGGGATGGGGCCGATGCCCATAACCTCCGGCTCGACGCCGGCAACGGCGTTGTTGCCGATTTCGGCGAGAATCTCGAAGCCCTGCTCTTCGGCGAAGGCCTCGCTTGTGACAAGCAGCGCCGACGCGCCGTCGGTCGTCTGGGACGCGTTGCCCGGCGTGACCGACCCGTCGGCCTTGAACACCGTCGGCAGTCCGGAGAGCTTCTCGGCGGTCGTGCCCGGCCGAAGCCCCTCGTCTTCCTCGACGAGCACTTCGTTGCCCTCGTCGTCGTGGCCCTCAATGGGGACGATTTCGTCGTCGAAGCGGCCTTCCTCGGTCGCCTCGACGGCTCGCTGCTGGGACCGAGCGGCGTACTCGTCCTGTGTCTCACGGCTGACATCGTAGCGCTCGGCGACTTCTTCGGCGGTCATTCCCATCTGCAGCGCCGCGATGTTGTGGTGGTCGTTGAGGCCGGGGTGGACCTTGTTGTTCTCGCCCATCTTGACCATCGACATCGACTCGACGCCGCCAGCGATGATGCAGTCGCGCTGGCCGGCGCGGATGGCGTCGGCGGCGTTGATGACGGCCTCCGCGGAGGATGCACACCAGCGGTTGATGGTCGTCGCCGGCGTATCCTCACCGAGTTCGCTCATCAGCGCGATGACGCGGGCCATGTTGTTGCCCTGCTCTTCGCGCTGCTGGGCACAGCCCCACTTGAGGTCGTCGACGTCCTCGCCGGTCAGGCCGGTCTCGTCGAGAATCTGATCGATGAGCGGAACGGAGAGGTCTTCGGGCCGAACGTCCGCGAAGACACCGTCTTCCTTTCCGAACGGGGTGCGATACGCCTTAACCACGACTGGCGTGTTGTCACTCATACACTCCCCCATTATCCCCCCACCACGTTAAAGCTACTACTCGGGCAGATACCTCACGTAAAAGGTTTGCCCAGAATCAGTTTCAAATGTTAATAAACTGAACGAGAGTGCCTACGTTCACAGAGGTGCGGCCGCTCTGCCCCCGCGCTCAGGCGAGGAAGACGTGGCGGGGTCGGTCGGCGAGGACCTCCCGGCCGTACTCGACGGTCTCCCGGAAGGCATCAGAGCGGAAAAAGGCCATCGCCGCCTCCTTGTCGCGCCATTGGCTGGCGATGAACATGTCGTTTTCGTCGTCCTCGTTGACCATAAGCTGGGTTTCGAGGTGTCCATCCATGTCGGCGAGCAGCCCGCCGACCTCATCGAAGGTCTCGACGAAGTCCTCGCGGTAGTCGGGCTTGACAGTGTAAAACATCCCCATCGTCCCGAAGCCGCTCTCCTCGTCCTCGCCGGCGCGGGCGACGATGTCGGGCAGGTCCGAGAGATGTTCGGCGGCTGTGTCGGCGGCGTCTTTCTCGTCCCACAGCGAGACGACCGCCGTCCGGTCGCCGCCGACCTCGGCGTCGTAGACAGCGGACTTGATGTGGGTATCGTAGCGCTCGAAGTGCTCCGCGAGAGCGCCAAGCTCGTCGCGTAGCTCGTCGGGGTCGGCCTCCGAGTACAGCACCAGTGCGTAGACATCCTCGCCGTGTGGTTGCCCGGCGTAGATGTCAGCGTCAGCCAGCTCGCCGCGAATCTCGTCGTCTTCGTCGGTGCCGTGGGTTGCGGCGTCGCCGCTCCCATCGAGTGGCGCGCCGACACCTTCGGCGGCCCCCGGCAGGTCGCCGAGGAAGCCCGACGCGGTGGTGGCCGCCCGCTCGTTTTTCCACAGCGAAATGGCGGCCGTTTCGCCGCCTTCGGCACGGACCGTCGTCATGACGTGGGTGTCGTAGTGGTCGAAGTTCTCTCGGAGCCCGTCGACCTCGTCGGATACGGCCTCGGCGTCGGCGCTGGATTCGAAACAGAGTGCGTAGCCGGCTGCCGGATACTCCTCGAGGTCAACGCCGAACCGACCCAAGCGGCTTTCGAGGTCCTCGGCGGCTATCTCGTCGTGGGACGGGTCGGTCGACGGGCGGCCACCGCTGCTTTCGGAGCTGGTCTGGCTGTCCGCGCCGCCGTGGCCAGTCTCGCTCGTCAGCGGCTCCGCTGCAAAGAGTGAGGACAGCTCCGACGGCTCGAACTGCTGGCCGATGTAGAAGGGGCCGAACTCCGCGAACTTCGAGGATGAGGGGTCAAACCGCATCTCATAGAGGAGGTCCTTGATATCCGTCGGGTCGTCCGCAAAGAGCGTGATACCCCACTCGTAGTCGTCGAAACCGATGCTGCCGGCGATTATCTGGGAGACCTTGTCGGCATACTGCCGGCCGACATCGCCGTGGTTCGACATATACTCCCGCCGCTCGTCGAAGGGCAGGTCATACCAGTTGTGGTCGGGACCGCGACGTTTGCTCATCGGGTAGAAGCAGACGTGGTCGGCGTCGGGCAGCTCCGGATAGATGCGCTGTTTCATGTAGTTGCGCATCCCCTCGTCTTCGAGGTCGTCGAGGCCGTCGGTCAGCTCCTCGTGCATGTAGCCGGAAACTTCCGTCACCGAGACGTACGAACTCGACTGCTCGGTGAACTCCGCCAACGCCGTCGACTCGAAGCGACGTTCCGCGTGGTCGAGGTGGTCGAGCGTCGGCCGCAGGTGCAGTACCATGAAATCGGCCTTATGGCCGAGAATCGAGAAGACCGCCGACGCGCCCTCCTCCGCGTCTTTGAGGTCGACGTGTGCCTGCAGATAGTCAGTACCGGTCTCAAGCGCGCGTTCGCGCTCTCGGTCGGGCGCATCGCGCCACGCGTCCCAGTCGATAGAGCGGAAGTCGTGGAGAATATACCAGCCTTCTTCGGTGCCCGGTGGTTGGCGTTGTGGCATAGCCACTCGTTGGGCCGCCCGAGTAATGGGGTTTTGTGTTTTCTCTCATCCAGCGGGATACAGCCGTCAAAACAAGAATATAGGATTAGAGGGCCGTATAAATTCTCTAAACGTCTCTGAAAACGTCATTAAACGTTGGCGGGATGCGCAAAATCCCGACCATCGGCGTAAACGGCGCTGAACTGGACCGAAGGCTCTGGCGTTTATATGGGGTTGGGGATCCGTAGTGGAACGTGAGGAGAGCATTCATGTCCAGCGCAACCCCGCCCCGCTCGACCGTCCATAGCCCTGAACTGCAGACAGCCCTCTCGGCACTCGGCCGACAGCTCGCCGCCGTCGTCCGGGCGGCCGCCTTCTGGCTTGCGGCGCTGCTGCCGCTTGCCGTCCTCGCGGCGCTCGTCGTCGGCTCGCTCACGCAGTCGCCGGCGCTGCTCGCCGGTGTGTTGACGCTCAACGTCGTCTGTGCGGTCGTCGGCCACGGCCACTCCCCCGAACAATGACTACGTCCCCGCTCCACCAATGAACACGCACGCTAAATCACCCTCCACGACGACCCCGAACCGGCCGTCCGAGTCGCCCTACCGCTCCCACGCGGCCAAGCGCCTCGCGCAATACCTCCGTACTGAACTCGAACGCGCCGACGAGGCGCTCTATGTCACCGGCGACCGTATCGCCGACGATGTCGGCCTCCCCCCGTTGGAGGTCGAGCGGCTCCTCAGACAGCTCTCCGACCGAGTTCCGGGATTGTCAATCCGGACCGACCCCAGCGGCTCGCGGACGGTCTGGCGCGTCAGCCGACCCTGAACTGGTTTCTGCGTGCTCTCCCGCGTTCTGTCGGCCGCCTATCAGCCGAGCAGCCACGGGATAAAGAGCAGCCCCAGCAGGCTCAGTATCATCACCAGACTGACCGCGGTTGTTACTGCGCCCGCGAGCGCGGGACTCGCCTCGCCGGGGAGTCGAGCCAACACCGCTTCGGTGCTGGACCGCAGTATGTGCCCGCCATCGAGCGGGTACGACGGGATGCAGTTGAAGATGCCGAGGTTGATGTTGACCCAGCCAGTCCAGAACAGCACGTTGACGAGCGCAAAGACGATGCCGGCTCCGAGTGGGCCGGAGACGTCGTAGAAGTTGGTAATTTCTCCGTTGAAGCCAGCGAAATTGTAGCCGACCGTCGGGTCGATGATGTTCATGAAGGGCAACACCAGCGCGCCGAACGTCTGCGAGACGAACGTCGCCACCGGATTCTCACCGAGACCGTCCCCGCCAAGCATCTCGTGGTACTGTTCTGCGGGGTAGGTGTCGATGCCGAAGTCGTCGAAGACGAAGCCGCTGATGCCGGCTTGGATGCCGCCGACGCCGAGGAATCCGTGGTCGCCGTCCGAATGGGCCGACAGCGTCACCTCGTAGGTATGCCGATCGCCGCTCCATGGGTCGCCGTCCTCGTCGTGGAAGGCGACGACTTCGACGGTTTCGCCCGGTTCCGTCTCGGCTAACACGTCCGACAGCGCCTCGTGGGTCGGGGTCTGCTCGCCGCCGATGCTGTGGATTACCATCGGCGTATCCGGTGCGCCGGCCGCACCGAGCGGCTCGTCGTCGGGGACCGTGCTGACGAAGGTACCGACCGGAATGTCGACAGGGTCGGACTCATCTTTGAGCCCGAGTTCGATTCTCTCGGTGCCCTCGATGGCTGTAGCGAGCGCTGACTCCGTGTAGACGGCGTCACCGTCGACGGTTGCTACGACCGCACCCTGTTCTATCGGTCCGTCCCTGACCGCGTGTGTGACGATGAGTTCGCGCTGGACATCGACCGGCGCGGCGTCTTTCCGCTCGACGGTCACTTCGCGGTCGGCGTCCGACAGTGCGGCGTCGAACTCGGAGACGTTCTCGACCCCCTGTCCGTTGACGGCGGTCAGCACGTCCCCACGGTCGAGGTCGGCGTCGTCCGCCGCCGAGCCGGGAAGCACGCCGCCGACGGCAACCCCCGGTGCGACGCTGATGAAACTGGCGACCATCCAGAACGCGAGGGCGAAACAGACCGCTGTCACGAGGAAGTTGTTCGTGACGCCGGCGGCGAACATCCGTGTCTTGCCGCCACGGTCGGCAGCGTCTTGGCTTTCCTCGTCAGGCTGGACGAACGCGCCGAGCGGGATAAACGCGAAAAGCGCCACGCCCATCGACTCGATGTCGATGTCTTCGACCCGACACAGCAAGCCGTGGCCCCCCTCGTGGACGACGAGGCCGACGAGCAGCCCGATGACAATATCGATAGCTGCCGCCCACGGAAGGAACTGGTTGACGCCGGGAATGACGAGAGCGTCCTGTGGGCGGACGAAGCCGGTCGCCTGTGGCTCGACCAGCGCGCCGATTGCGGAGGCCAGCACGGCGAGGAACGACCCGACCATGATGACAAGCGCAATGCCGACACCGAAGTTCCCCCACGCCCGCCAGAGCCGTTTCGGGGTGGCGAGCCAATCGAGGAAGGCCCTGCCACGTTTCGTGTGTACCGTCAACAGCGGCCCGGACACCGAGACCGCGTCAGGCAGCACGCCCCTCGATTTGAGGGCCATCGCCACGGATGTATAAAGTAGAATGCCGACAAGCACCCAAAGCAGCGTACTCATTGTCAGTTACACAGGGGTCGGTACTGAAAAGTCGTTCCGTCGGCGGTAGGTCGTTGCCGGTATTACCCCTCACGCCGCAGCCGCTCGACGACGAAGGTTTCGTCCATCGCCGAAAGCAGCGGCCCCAGTCGCGGCCCCTCCGATTCGTCGAGGAACAGCCGATATCCGGCCGAAAAGAGGTCCCCAACGTCAACGTCGTTGCGCTTTGCAGTCTCGTAAATCTCACCTTGGAGCGTTTCGTCGTCCGGTGACTCGGTCTCGACGAACGCCGCCAACTCGTCGAGTGCTGCCGCGGTCTCGGCATCGAAATCGACGGCTGGGAGCGTCTCCGCGAGCCGGTAGTTGAACTCGTTGTCGGTCCGGACCGCCCACGCGCGGGCCTTTTCAACCCGTTCGAGCGCCCGCTCGATCTGGTCGTCGGTCGCATCGTCGGGGATGTGGCCCGAGCGCTGTGCCATCTGGAGCCGAAGGTCGCGGTCGTCGGTCATCCCGAGCACCGCTGCGAACGTGTATGGAATCCGAACCGGCTGTCTCTCCGGGAGTTCATCGACAACCATCGGATACGCGCGGTCGGCACGGGCGCGCTCGTCGTCCTCGACCGACTCATCGCCGAAATACCCCGCCTCAAAGCGGTCGAACTCGTCGACGAAGCGGTCGAGGTTCGAGACATCGAAGTCGCGCTGCTTTTTCGGGTTCTTCGTGAAGAAATACCGGAGGACGGCCGGCTCGAGCAGCTCCAGTACCTCATCGACAGTGATGATGTTGCCGGCTGACGACGACAGCGCGTCGCCGTTGAGGGTAAACCACTCATAGACCATCGGCACCGGCGGTTCGGTATCGAAGACCTCCCGCGAGACCGCTTTTCCGGACGGCCACGACCCCTCGGCGTGGTCTTTGCCGAACGGTTCGAAATCGACGCCGAGAACACGCCACTGTGCAGGCCACTCGAAGCGCCACGGAAGCTTCCCCGCTCTGAATGTGGCCCGGCCTTCGTGGCCGCAGCCCTCGATGACATCGTCGCCGGCCTCGACATCCGAACAAACGTAGCCAACCGTCCCGTCATCGAGGTCGATGTCGGTGACTGTCTCGGTCAGGAGCCCACACTCGGCACACTGCGGGAAGAAGGGAACGTACTCGTCGTCGACCTTGTCTTGGAACTCACTGAGCACCTCACGTGCGGTGTCCCGGTTTGCGAGCGCGTCTTCGACGGCGGCATCGAAGTCGCCGCCGGCATAGAGTTCGGTGTTCGACACGAGGTCGATGGGAACACCGATTGCCTCCGCCGACCGGCGGAGCAGTTCGGTGAAGTGCGCCCCGTAGGAGTCACAGCAGCCGAAAGGGTCCGGGATGTCCGTGTAGGGACGGCCGAGGTTCCGGCCGAGCGCGCCGGCGTCGACCTCCCCGAGACCGACGACGTTCCAATCGAGGTCCGCGAGCTTCCGCGGCAGTTTCCGGAGGCGGTCCTTGTCGTCGGTCGTGAACACCTGTCGGACCTCGTAGCCGCGTTCCCGAAGCGCCTCCGCGACGAAGTAGCCGCGCATAATCTCGTTGAAGTGGCCGAGATGTGGTACGCCGGACGGCGAGACACCGCCCTTGATAGTCACCGGTTCGTCCGGGTCGCGGGCCTCGACTTCGTCAGCGGCAGCATCCGCCCAGAACGGCCGCTTTTCGCCGGTGCCGAGGTCATAGAGGTCACTCATTGGGAAGGACCTCCGTCCCGACGGGGTCGCCGTCGACGGCGTCAGCGATGCGCTCCGGCGCGGTGCCATCCAGGACGATGGCCCGAAGCCCGGAGCGTTCGATGACTTTGGCGGCCAGCAAATCAACCGGTGCGTTCGACCCGGCCGTCGTCTCGATAGAGGAGATGACATCGACGAGTTTGCTCGCCTCGAGGCGGTCGAACCGTTCTGCGGACGGGTCTTCGTTCGGGTCGGCGGAAAAGACGCCCGGGACGCTGGTGGCGTAAATCAGCAGGTCAGCTTCGACCATCTCGGCCAGCATTGCGGCGACGGCGTCGGTCGTGTGGCCTGGGACCGTCCCGCCCATTACTGCGACTTCGCCGCGCCGCATCGAAGCGCGGGCGTCCTCGTGGGACTCGGCCGGCTCCGGGATGGCGGAGCTGTTCAGTGCGGTAACAAGCAGCCGGGCGTTCAGCCGTGTCACGTCGATGCCGAGGGCATCAAGGTCGTACTCGGTGGCCCCGAGGTCGCGGGCGGAGTCGATGTACTGGCGGGCGACGTCGCCGCCCCCGACCACCGCCGCCACCTCGTGGCCGTCCGCGACAAGACTGTCGATAGCGTCGGCGTGAGCCTCGACCCGACCGGCTTCGAGGTCGGGTGCGAGGACGCTCCCGCCGATAGAAACGATAATCCTCATTACGTTCAGGTTGCCCTGTGCCGGTCTTAAGGATTGTCAAGCGCTCCGACACCTACAAGCGGCCGCGGACGAACTACACCGGTATGTACACGACCGTAGTTGTCGGCTCCGACGCCGATGCGGCGGCGGAGCGGCTCGTCTCGACACTCGATGGGCGGGTTGGCGTTGTCCGCGAGGCGGCCGACCCGGCCGACGGTAGCACGGCTGTCGGCGCGACGACCTACACGCTCGGTGACGGCTGGCGGGCCGACGGTGGCGACCTCTCCGTTGACGGGGCGCTGGACCGGCTTGCGCCCGACCACGATTACGCCCTCGTCGTCGGCGTCGACGGTGTCCGCGGGCCGACAGTCGTCGCTGGAGACTACGACGACGACCCGGAGAACCTGCTCGCAGCGGCCGAACGCGCCGCCGACCTCGATGCCGAACAGATACAGGATGGTCTCCAAGAGACCGAACCGTACGAGACGCTGGAGTCGCTCGTCGCAGCGGTCAAGCGCTCACCGGACGCCGACTACGCCGGCGCGATTGCGACGTTCACCGGCCGCGTCCGTGCCAAAGAGGACGCAGACGACGAGCGGACGCGGTTTCTGGAGTTCGAAAAGTACGACGCCGTCGCCGACGAGCGGATGGACACCATCGCTACCGAACTGGAACAGCGCGACGGCGTCTTCGAGGTTCTTCTCCACCACCGAACCGGCCGCGTCCCCGACGGCGAAGACATCGTCTTCGTCGTCGTCCTTGCCGGGCACCGGGACGAGGCCTTCCGGACAGTCGAGGATGGCATCAACCGGCTGAAAGACGAGGTGCCGCTGTTCAAAAAGGAGGTCACCGAAGCGGAGACATTCTGGGTCCACGAACGCGACGACCGGTAGCCCCAAGCAACCGAAACAGGGCAATTTTCTCCGTATCCCAGCTTTACTCCGCGAGAATTGAGAAGTATTATATGTTGTATGGTTCAAAGCATTTTTACAGAATAAAAGCTTCTCAGAGCTTTGTAAAATTTCTAAGAGTTCCTAAAAGAGTTCTAAAAAGCACTCAAAACCACTAGCTCACACGAATCGTTCCGAAGGCATCCGAAGCTTCCTTCCTTTATATACTCTCTCGGGGGGAAGGGGGTAGTGAGGTGTCAGATATGAGCGCAACAACGGAACCCTCCGCCGACAGCAAGGAAACGCGCCTTCGCCGCTACCTCCGCAACCGCGCCGAAGAAGGGGAGGTCTACATCAAAAGCAAGTTCATTGCGGACGATGTCGACCTCTCGCCGAAGGAAATCGGTGCGCTGATGGTGAAACTGCGGGATTCAGCGGCCGACATCGAAATCGAAAAGTGGTCGTACACCTCCGCGACCACGTGGCGCGTGTCCCGGCCGTAGACTGACACCGACTCGCCGCCCTGTCGAGTTCGGTTTCTGTTCGTCCCCCGGTCAAGCGGCCGAACCGCTGCCGGAGCAATAGACCGTACCGCTGTCAAGAGATTTATTTCCGTCAGACACTACCGGACTAGCGATGGATACCGACCAGTCGGTAGCGGGCGACGGACCGTCGCCGGAATCGCTGCTGCCGGCGTTCCGGACGACCGACGTCGAGCGTCGCGACGACGGGTCAATAGTCTACTACGGCCGTCCGCAGATGGATTCGGACAGCCTCGAACGGCACGTCTGGCCACAGTTCCGCGACCACGGCTACGAGGTCCGGTTCGATGTCGTCGTCGACAGCACGCCGGACCCGATAACCGGCGTCGAGGTCGGCCAGCGTCGACAGGCGCTTGTCGCCGAGCCACGGCGTGTCGGCGTCGACGGGGTCCCGTGGACGAACGTCGTAATGTTCGTCGCGACGGTGCTGACGACGCTATACGCCGGCACCATCTGGTATTACCAGCCCGTCGGCGGACCGCTTGACCTCCTTGCTGGCTGGCCTTTCGCGGCTGCCGTCCTCGGGGTGCTTGCGGTCCACGAACTGGGCCATTATGCGCTTTCTCGCTACCACGACGTACAGGCGAGCCTCCCGTATTTCATCCCTGTACCGACGTTTATCGGGACGTTCGGAGCCGTCATCAGCATGAAGGGTCGTATCCCCGACCGGGAGGCGCTGTTCGACATCGGCGTCTCCGGTCCTCTCGCTGGCCTCGTCGCTGCCGTCGCAGTCGCCGTCGTCGGGTTGCATCTCGACCCCGTCGAGGTTCCACAGCGGGTGCTCGAGGCCGAGGAAGCCGTCGAAATCGAGCTTGGCTATCCGCCACTACTTGAGTTTCTCGCGTGGGCGACCGGCCAGCAACTCACCTACGAAGACCCGACTGTCGTCGCCAACCCGGTCATTTTCGGCGCGTGGGTCGGCCTCTTTGTCACGTTCCTCAACCTCATCCCCGTCGGCCAGCTCGATGGCGGCCACGTCGTCCGCTCGATGTTCGGCGAGCGGGCCGAATCAGTCGCCGCTGTCGTCCCGGTCGGTCTCTTCGGGCTCGCCGCCTATCTGTTCATCAGCGGCACGAGTTCTAATGCGTCGGTCCTCTGGGCGTTCTGGGGGCTTATCGCGCTCGTGCTGTCGTATGTCGGCCACGCCGAGCCGGTCTTCGACGAACCGCTCGGGACGCCCCGGATGGCCGTCGGCGCGATTACGTTCGTCCTCGGCGTGCTCTGTTTTACCCCCGTCCCGATAGAGCTGGTCGGGGCGTAGGGACCCACGCTCTTGTCCGCAGTGGTCTCCTCAGTGCGTGTATCCCCTGTCCGGAAGCGCTTCGCCGTCCATCGTAACCCCGGATTCGGTGACGGTGCCGACCCGCGTCAGTGCAACCGGTGATGCCTCAGCCGCGGCGTCGACCGCTGTCTCCGGCATCGTCGCGACGAGTTCGAAGTCCTCGCCGAAGTGGACAGCGAGTTCGCGTCTGTCGCTCGGACCATCAGCCACCTCCTCGACGGCCGGCGCAACCGGTATCGCGTCCGCCTCGATGGCGAACCCACAGCCGCTTGCTGCCGCGAGCTGGTGAAGCGACCGGGCGAGGCCGTCGCTGGAGTCCATCATCGCCGTCGCGTGGGGAGCTACCCCCCGCCCGGCTGCGACACGCGGCTCGAATCGGAACAGCTCGTTTCCGCGCTCAGTGTCGCCGGCTTCGAACCGTCGGAGGGCCGCAGCACTCCGGCCGAGCGTTCCGGTTACACAGACGGCATCTCCGGGGGACGCTCCCGACCGATAGACAGGCGCGTCCGTTTGCCCGAACGCCGTCGTCGCGACAGTGAACTCCTCGTGGCCGTCGAGGTCGCCGCCGACGTACTCGGCGTCGACCGCCTCGCAGACATCGAGACAGCCCTCGATGAACGCCGCTATTTCGTCCGCATCGAACTGGGGAGCACCGTAGACGGCAACCGCCGCCGTCGCTTCGGCTCCCATCGCTGCAACGTCCGAGAGTGACGCACCGACGCTCCGCCAGCCGGCCGTATACCGGCTCGTGCCGTCGGGAAAGTCGGTCGTCTCGTGGAGCATGTCGGTCGTCACAACGAGGTCGTCGACGACCGCACAGTCGTCGCCCGCCGCAGCAACGCGGTCGCCGACAAGCGAGAGTGCCGCCCGTTCATCCATATCGGCCGGTCGCCCCGAGTGTCAATAGGCCCATCGGTGCCGCTGTCTCCCACGGCAGTGTCCGACGCAGATGGCGGTCCAGCGGCCGGGGAAGACCAACAGCGTTAAACACGGCCGACGGGAACCGGGACGTAATGACGACACTCTACGACGTACCCGCTGAAGACCTCATCGAGGCGGTCGCCGACGAGCTCGAAGACGAACTCGAAGCCCCCGAGTGGCTCGCCTACTCGAAGACCGGCACCGGCCGCGAACTCCCGCCCGAACAGGACGACTTCTGGAGCCGCCGTGCCGCCAGCCTTCTCCGCAAGGTCGCCGTCGACGGCCCCGTCGGCGTCGAGCGACTCCGAACGGCCTACGGCAACTCCGAAAACGGTTCGACGCGCTACCGCGTCCGACCCAAGCACAAGCAGGACGGCTCCGGTAACGTCATCCGGACCGCCCTCCAGCAGCTCGAAGACGCCGGCTACATCGAAACCGCCGAGGGTCGCGGCCGGACCATCACCGGTGACGGGCGTGCGCTCCTCGACGAGACCGCGGAAGACGTTCTCGAATCGCTCGACCGCCCCGAACTCGAACGCTACGCCTGAAGTTTCGGTCTGAACGCTTCTCTGTTGCTGCGACACTACCCGTAAGCCACTGCTGTTGTGCGGGAGGGCTCCCCGTGTCCGCCGTAGACCAGAAAGATTCTAATCCCGCCTCTGCAGTAGCCGAACGATGAACCTTCGCGACCGGACCGTACAGGCCGTCGTCGGACTGACGGTCGTCGCCGTCATCCTCCGGACGGTATCGCTCGGTTCGCGGGTCGCCCACTGGGACGAGGGGCGGGTCGCCTACTGGGTCCTCGAATACGGCGACACCGGCGTGCTCTTTTATCGCCCAATCGTCCACGGGCCGCTGCTGAAACTCGTTAATGCGCCGCTTTTCGAGTTGCTCGGCGCGACCGATTTCGCTATGCGGTTGTTTCCCGCCCTTGTCGGTGCGCTGTTGCCGCTTTCGGCACTGCTCTTTCGCCACCGACTCCGCGATTCGGCAGTCGTCTCCCTTGCGCTCTTGCTCGCGCTCAACCCCGTCTTGCTCTACTACTCGCGATTCATGCGTAATGACATCTTGGTCGCTGCGTTCTCGTTTCTGGCCTTCGCGTGTCTTGTGCGTGCTATCGACTTCGACGATGGTCGTTACCTCATTGTGGCGGCAGGTGCGCTGGCGCTCGGGTTTGGCGCGAAGGAGAACGCCCTCGCCTACGTGTTCGCATTCGTCGGTGCTGCGGGGCTGCTGTTCGGCCATCGCCTCGTCTTCGGCTACCTCGACGGCCGGTCGCCGGCAACGGTGGCTGTCCAGTACCTCCGATGGGGATACGATGGGCTGCGACGCCACATTCGCTCGGTGGTCGCAAGCGTCGTGACGTTCCTGCTGTTGATAACGTACATCCACGCCCCCCGAGGCGAACTTCCGTCGCAGGGGCTGTACTACGCTTCCTGTACCGACTACGACCCGTACTTCGATGTCGCGACCGCCCCGACCCTTGGCGAGGCTGCCACGAACCCCCTGTTATTGCCGCGGCTGGTGTGGTTTTCGGTCGGTTCGACGGCCGAACTCTACGCCTGCCAGTGGATAACGCCCCGGACGGATGACCCGAACCCGCTCTTGGAGTTCATCCACGAGATGGGGCTGATAACGCTCGAATCCTCGACGACGCTCGCCGTCCTCGCCCTCGCCGGGTTCGGGCTGGCGGTTTTCCGCGCCCGCCCCCCGGACGACCTCGTCTCCTTTACGTTCTACTGGGGGGCTGCCTCGATGGTCGGGTATCCGTTCATTACCGACATCGGCGGCGCGTCGTGGCTCGTCGTCCACATCGTCCTGCCGCTCGCCGTTCCTGCCGCGGTCGCACTCGGGGCGCTCTGCGAGACAGGCATTGAGGCAACCCGGGACGGCGACACGGCGAGTGCCGCCCTTGCTGTGGCGCTTGTGGTCGTCCTTGTCGGGTCGATGGCGTGGACCGGCTACGCGACAAGCGCCGTCAACACCACCGACGATGACAACCCGCTCGTCCAGTACGCACAGCCGTCCAACGACCTCCGGCAGTCGCTCGATGAGATGTCACGGCTGGCCGAGGACAACAAAGCCGGGCCGGATGTCATCGTCTACGGACAGGAGCTTTCGGACCCGACGCCTGATGCGGAACTCGACCGTCGGCCGGCGTGTGTCGACTGGTTTGAGACGCTGCCGCTGGCGTGGTATTTCGAGGCCGACGACATAACCGTCGCGTGTGCGCCCATCGAAGGCGACCTCTCGTCGGCGCTCGAAACCCACGACCCGCCGGTCGTCATTGCCCACGAGGACGACCGCCTCGGCGTCGACAACCGGGTCGACGACCGCTACGAGGACCGAACCGTGATGATGCGGACGACGGATACGCCGTTCGTCTACTACGTCGACGCCGAGCGGCTCGACGGGACCGAACAACAACCTTCTATTCAGTCGCCCGCACAACCCCGGACATGAGACATCAGACCCCGGCAGCGACCGTCGGCGTCGTCGGCGGCGGCCAGCTCGGACGAATGATGGGCGAGGCCGCCGGTCCGCTCGGTGTTGAGCTGGTGGTCTCGGACCCGACGCCGGACTGTCCGGCCGCGCCGGTCGTCCGCGACCAGATTGTCGCCGACTTCGACGACTACGACGCCATCCACGAACTCGCCGAACGGGCTGACGTGTTGACGTTCGAAATCGAACTTGCCGACCCCGACGAGATGGCGGCGGTCAGCGAGGCCACCGACACGCCGGTCCATCCGACCCCGGAGACGCTGCGAACGATTCAGGACAAGCTCGTCCAGAACCGCGCGCTCGATGACGCCGGGATTCCGATTCCGGCCTACCGGCAGGTCGATAGCGTGGCTGACCTCAGGGCGGCCGGCGAAGCGCTCGGCTGGCCGCTGATGCTCAAGGCCCGCGAAGGCGGCTACGACGGCCGCGGCAACCGCCCCGTCGAGGGGCCCGAGGAAGCACCCCAGGCCTTCGAAGCCGTCGGCGGGGCCGCGCTGGCAGAGGAGCTCATCGACTTCGAGCGGGAGCTTGCGGTCATGGGCGTCCGCGGCGCGGACGAAACCTGTGCCTATCCGGTCACCGAGACCGTCCACGAAGCGGAGATTCTCCGTGAGCTTGTCGCCCCGGCCCGCGTCGATGACGCCGTCCGTGAGCGTGCCCGCGAGGTCGCCTTCGACGTGCTGGAGATGCTCGATGGTCGCGGCGTCTTCGGTATCGAGCTGTTCGAAACCGCCGACGGCGGCATTCTAGTCAACGAAATCGCGCCTCGCCCGCACAACTCCGGCCACTGGACCATCGAAGGAGCGGGGTGTTCGCAGTTCGAACAGCACGTCCGTGCGGTGCTCGGCTGGCCGCTCGGCTCCGCCGAGGCCCGCAGCCCTGCCGTGACGCGGAATATCCTCGGCGACGTCGACCAGCCGGAGGCTGCGTCGCTCGCCGGCACCGGCGAAGTGCTGTCGACTCCTTCCGCGTCGCTCCACTGGTACGGCAAGCGGGAGGTCCGGCCGCTTCGGAAGATGGGCCACGTGACGGCCACTGATGCGGACGCCAACCGCGGCGACCTGTTACAAACCGCCCGCGAACTCGACGACGCGCTAACGTTCGAAACGTAGGACGGCGAGGCTTTCGCCTCGAATTTTCCGTACCCCCTCGATAGAGGGGTTTTTGCGGCTCCCACCCGAACTGCGTACCGATGCAACAGCGGCTATCAGACAGCCGGCGTCGGCGGACGGTACTGGCAGCCATCGGTGCGGGAGCAGCGGGACTTGCGGGTTGTCTGGACGGCGGCTCCAGCAACGACCCCGAAGACGATGCTTCGCCCGAAGTGTCCGACCAGTCATTTCCCGACCACCCGGTGACGGAGCCGCGTGACCCACCTGAAGGTCGCCGCTGTGACGGTCCCTGCGGGATGGTGGCTGCGGAGTATCCCGACTGGAACGCACAGGTTGCACACGCCGACGGGCAGGGTGCGTTCTTCGACACGCCCGGCTGTCTGGTCGCCTACTACCAGCACCACACCTTCTATGACGGGCCACCAGCAGAGATTGAGGGCGTCTGGGTCCGGGACTTCGAGACGACGGAACTGCTTGACGCCGCTGAGGCGTACTTCGTGCTCGACACCGACGACGGCCGACACGCGGAGCCGATGGGGTCGAACCCGAAGCCCTTCGCCGACCGCGACGACGCTGTTTCCTACGTCGAGTCCTATCAGGACCTCACGACCGACGACATCGTCGGCCTCGACGAGTTCGGCCCCGAAGAGGCACACGTCTACCGCGACTATCCGCTCGACGAGGCCTGAGGACGGCCTGAGACCGTAGGCCCCTGCCGATGTGGACCACAACGTCCAAGCGCCACCGGCGCGGTGGACCTCGTATGACACGTTCCGAGGAAGTGGCGGCGCTTATCGACCTGTTCGAAGCCGAAGCCGAGCGGGACCGCTCCGATGCGGAGACGCCCGATATCGGCATCGTCATGGGGTCGGATTCGGACCTCGATACGATGTATGGGGCCTACGAGGCGCTGACGGAACTCGGCTTCGAGGAGGTGACCGACTACGACGACCCGCCGGAGAGCCGGTTTACCTTCGAGACGTTCGTCGTCTCGGCCCACCGGACGCCGGAGCTGATGTACGCCTACGGCGAGACGGCCCGCGACCGCGGCCTCGATGTCATCATCGCCGGCGCGGGCGGTAAGTCGGCTGACCTCCCGAACATGACCGCCTCGATAGCGTACCCGCTTCCGGTCGTCGGCGTTCCGGTCCACGAAAAGTCAGTCAGTTCGGTCATTGGAATGCCGACCGGCGCGCCGATAGTCGCTGTCGACGCCGGCAAGTCGTTCAACGCTGCGCTGTCGGCCGTCCAGATGCTTGCCCGCGGCCACCCGGAACTCGAAGCCAGACTCGAAGCGTATCACGATGACCTGCAGGACAACGTCGGTGCGGTCTCGAAGCGGCTCCACGAACAAGGCACCGACCGGTTCCGCGAGTCCCGGTGAGCGGGTAGCACGGCCCGGCGTTCGACCATCTCATCGACGGTTGGTGGCCGACTCAACAACCCTTATGTAGCAGACTTCCGAAGTCACGTACGATACAGACCGTATGAGTGATCCATGGATCGCCGTCGGAGCGCTGGCGGTCGTCGGGCTCGCGATTCCGCTTTCGATGATTGTCATCTCGAGCCTGCTTCGCCCCAGCGTCCCCGAGCAGGGTAAAAGCGCCACCTACGAGTCCGGCGAAATCCCGACGGGGGATACGCGCATCCAGTTCAACATCCAGTACTATATGGTCGCGCTGCTGTTTCTCGTCTTCGACGTTGAGACAGCGCTCATCTTCCCGTGGGCGCTGATATACAGCGACGCGGTCGCCGAATTCGGCCTCGTTCGGGTGTTGGTACCGATGCTCGTGTTCCTCGCTATCCTCATCATCGGACTCGGGTGGGCGTGGCGGAACGGTGCCGTTCGCTGGGTTAGAAGCGAACGCGCGGAAATCAAGACTGAACTATGAGCAGCGAAAAACTCCACGATACGACTTCGACGCAACAGGCCCGGATGGGTGACGGCGTCGACGACCGGTTCAACTCCAAACTCCGGGAGGCGTTCGGCTCGACGCCGTTCATCCTCACGAAGTTCGACAAGTTCATGAACTGGGTGCGGGGCAACTCGATGTTCATGCTGCAGTTCGGTATCGCTTGCTGCAGCATCGAGATGATTCACACCTACGCCATCAAACACGACCTCGACCGGTTCGGGGCGGGGGTCCCCCGGGCGTCGCCGCGGCAGGCGGACGTTATCATCGTTCCCGGGACCATCGTCTCGAAGTTCGCCCCGCGGATGAAGCGTGTCTACGACCAGATGCCCGAACCGAAGTTCGTCGTCGGGATGGGTTCGTGTACGATTTCGGGCGGTCCCTTCCAGGAGGGGTACAACGTCATCAAGGGGGCCGAAGAGGTCATCCCCGTCGATATCCACGTTCCTGGCTGCCCCCCTCGGCCGGAGGCGCTCATCTACGGCATCGCCAAGCTTCAAGAGCGCATCCGAAACGGCGAAACCTCTCCCGTGACGGTCAAGCCTTACGAACTGGAGGAGTTCGGCGACCTCGAACGGGACGAACTGGTACAGCACCTCGCAGACCAAATCGACGAGGAGGACCTTGTCATGCGGTACAACTGGGCTGATTCGCCATGAGCCTGCAGGAGCCAGCCTCCGACATCGGAGAGACGGCCGACGGCGAGGTCGACTACGCCGAACTCGAAGCGCTGCTCGGCGAGCACGTCATCGACCGGGAAGAGCACGTCAACGCGCCCGCGTTCGTCGTCCGTCCCGACGAGGTTCAGGATGTGCTGTTCGCGCTGCGCGACGAGGCGGGCTTCGACTATCTCTCGAACGTCACCGCACAGGAGTACGAGGACCGCTACGAGTCAATCTACCACCTGAAAAAATACGATGACCCGACACAGGAGGTCGGCGTCGTTGTCCCGGCAGCCAAGGGCGAGCCGGTAAGCCAGACCGCCGAGCCGGTCTACCGTACCGCCGACTGGCACGAGCGTGAGGCCTACGACCTCGTCGGCATCGAGTACGAGGGCCACCCCGATATGCGGCGGATTCTCCTGCCGGAGACATGGCAGGGCCACCCACTCGGGCTGGATTACGACCCCGAAAAGCCGCAGGTCGTCCCCTTCCGCGAGCACAAAAACCCGCTCCAGCCGGACGAACACAGCGCCGAATCCGACACGATGTTGCTCAACGTCGGGCCACACCACCCGGCGACACACGGCGTGCTTCACGTAAAAGCGGTCCTCGACGGCGAGCAGATCGCCGACGTGGAACCGGACATCGGGTATCTCCACCGCTGTGAGGAGCAGATGTGCCAGCAGTCGACGTATCGGCACCAGATAATGCCGTACCCCGACCGCTGGGACTACGTCTCCGCCGGTATCCTCAACGAGTGGGCCTACGCCCGCGCCGCCGAGGACATGGCGGATATCGAGGTTCCGGAGTACGCACAGGTCATCCGGACGATGTCGGCGGAGCTGTGCCGCATCGCGAGCCACATGCTCGCGCTGGGGACCTTCGCGCTGGACGTCTTCGGCGACTTCACCGCGGTCTTCCAGTATGCCTTCCGGGACCGCGAGGTCGTCCAGAACATCCTGGAGGACCTGACCGGCCAGCGGCTCATGTTCAACTACCTCCGGCTCGGCGGCGTCGCGTGGGACGTTCCTGAGCCGCGCGAGGCGTTCTTCGAGAAGATTCGGGACTTCCTCGACGACCTGCCGGAAAAGACCAAGGAGTACCACAACCTTATCACGTCCAACGAAATCTTCCAGGCACGCTGTGTCAACACCGGCGAGCTGCCGCCGGCGGTCGCAAAGCAGTACGGTGCGACCGGGCCGGTCGCCCGCGGCTCCGGCATCGACATCGACCTGCGTCGGGACGACCCGTACGGCTACTACGAGGAACTCGACTGGGATGTCGTTACCGAGGATGGCTGTGACAACTACAGCCGAGTACTCGTCCGGATGCGCGAAGTCGAGGAGTCGGCAAAGATTATCGAGCAGTGTGTCGACCTGCTGGAGGAGTGGCCGGAGGACGACCGGGAGATTCAGTCGAACGTCCCCCGGACGCTCAAGCCGGACCCTGACACCGAAGTCTACCGCGGCGTCGAGGCCGCCAAGGGCGAACTCGGCATCTACATGCGCGCCGACGGCACGGACAAGCCTGCGCGGTTCAAGATACGGAGCCCGTGCTTCTGTAACCTGCACACGCTGCGTGAGATGACCGAAGGCGAGTACATTCCGGACCTCATCGCATCGCTCGGGAGTCTCGACATCGTCCTCGGGGAGGTGGACCGATAATGCTGCAGGGCGCGCCGCTGCCGGAACGGCTCGCGGAACTGCTCGGGCTCGGTCCCGGCCCCGGGAGCACTGCTCTCGCGGCGCTTCTCGGTGCCGCAATCGTTGGGACACTGATGATGACGATGACTGCCGTTGCCGGCCCGTGGGCAAAGCGAAAGGTGACGGCAGCGTTCACCGACCGGTATGCGGTCAACCGGCTCGGCCCGTTCGGCATCATTATCATCGTTGCCGATGCGGTGCGGCTGCTCTCAAAGGAGCTTATCGTTCCTGACGGCGTTGACCGACCGACGTGGGACCTCGCGCCCATCGTGCTGGCCTTTTCGGCGCTTTTGGGCTTCGCCGTTATCCCGATGGGAAGCGGTATCCATCTGGCTGACCCCGAAGTCGGGCTCGTCTACGTCTTTGCCATCGCCTCGATTGCCTCGCTGGGGCTCGTGATGGCCGGCTACGCCTCGAACAACAAGTACTCGCTTCTCGGCGGGCTGCGGGCGGTCGCCCAGAACCTCGCCTACGAGATTCCGCTGGTGCTCATCGCTGTCTCGGTCGTCATCTTCGCTGGCTCGCTGCAGATGAGCGAAATCGTCGCCGCACAGGCCGAGCCGCTCGTTGACCTCGGTGTTGCGACGATTCCGCAATGGTATGCCTTCGTCAACCCCTTCGCGTTCGTGCTGTTCCTCATCGCGAACCTGATGGAGGTCGGTCGCAACCCGTTCGACATCCCGGAGGCACCGACCGAGATTGTCGCCGGCTATCAGACCGAATACTCCAGCGTCTACTTCGTGCTCATCTACCTCGGGGAGTTCCTCCACATCTTCCTCGGCGGCGCGATTATCGCGACGCTGTTCCTCGGCGGTCCGGCCGGCCCCGGTCCCGAGGCTCTCGGCATCGTCTGGTTCCTCGTCAAAATCTGGGCCGTCTACCTGTTCACACAGTGGGCTCGCTCGGCGCTGCCGCGGCTTCGTATCGACCAGCTCATCGAAGTCGGGTGGAAGGGAATGCTCGTGTTGGCCTTCGCTAACCTCATCCTGACGGCCATTATTGTGGGGGTGCTCGCCTAATGATCGGAATGCTCAAATCGATGGCAACGACGATGAAGCACGCGCTGGACGGCGAGAAGTTCACCGTCCAGTATCCTGAAGAAACACCGGAGGTGTCGCCGCGGTTCCGCGGTGTCCACAAGTTCTCACAGGAGCGCTGCATCTGGTGTCGCCAGTGTGAGAACGTCTGTCCGAACGACACCATCCAAATCGTCACCGACGATATGCGGAACGGCGAACAGTACAACCTCCACATCGGCCAGTGTATCTACTGCCGGCTCTGTGAGGAGGTCTGTCCCGTCGATGCCATCCTGCTGACCCAGAACTTCGAGTTCACCGGCGACACGAAGGACGACTTGGCCTACAACAAAGAGCAACTCAAGAACGTTCCGTGGTACAAGGACATCGACCCGCTCGCGTCGCGTGAGCCGGACCGCGAAGCGTGGGTCGGCGAGGGCGACGGCGAAGTCGACTACCAGTAGCCCCTCCGACGCTTCTTTCGCTTCGAAAGGTATTTTTTGTTCCCGTTTGCGGGTGGTAGTATGCGCCCTCCACTCGCTCGCGATGCCGACAGCGGTAGCGACCGTGTTCGCTCCCGTTCCCCCGGTGTCGACGCTGGCCTCGCCGCAGCCACCGTTGCGGCCTGTGTACTCGTCTCGCTTGTTCCAGCCCTCGTCGTCGCCGATGTCGCCGGGCTCTTCGGCCCGTCGGTCGACCCGCTTGGCCTGACTGTGGGCGTCGTCGCCGCAGGTGTCGTTGTGCTCCCGGCGGCTTTCGGAATGGGGTGGTTCGTCCGGAACGCTGTCCCGGCCGTTCCCGGTGCCGGCATCCTCGCCGGCGGCGTAGCAACGGCCGGGACCTACGCCTGCGGGCTCGGTGTCTGCTTTCTCGGCCTGACTGCTGCCGGCCTCGTCTCCGGCGCTGGTCTTCTGCCGGCGGCTGCCGACAGCGCAGCGGTGACAGCGGCGGCTGGCGGAGCAGCCGTCGCCTACACCGGCTGGTTGGCGTTTCCGCTCGGCTGCCTCGGCGGACGGCTGTACACGCGCACCGCGTAGAGCCCTGCCGGCGACCGAATACGGAAATCTTCAAAAGGTCGCCGGGTGCAGGGTAATGTAATGGCTGTAGTACCGCTTGAGACACTGGCGTTTCTGTTGTTCGCCCTGCTAACGGTTGGGGCGAGCCTGGGCGTCGTGTTGGCCCGTGACGTGTGGCATTCGGCGCTGTTTCTCGGCGCCGCGCTGTTCTCCGTCGCGGTCCACTACGTGATGTTACGCGCCGAGTTCCTCGCGGTGATTCAGGTGCTCGTGTACGTCGGTGGGGTATTAATCCTGATTACATTCGCGGTCATGCTCGTCCGCCAGGATAACACCGGCGGGGAGGCCCTGACATGACGACGCGACCGCGGCTCTACCGGGGGTCGAAGCTCGCCGGCGTGTTGGCCGTCGGGCTCTTTGCCTTCCTCGCGGCGGTGTTTTTGACCGCCGGATTCGGAACGTCGGGGGCGTTCCCGGAGGGGTCGGTGACAGAATCCATCGGCTACGCGATGTTCGACCTGCCCGGTGGGGATATCGACAGCGAAGGGTTCCTCGTTTCGTTCATCCTCATCGCGCTGGTCCTGGACGCTGCACTTGACGGCGCAATCATGCTCGCTAAAGGGGGTGAGGAGTGATGGTACTTGAGACCGTCCCCGCCGAGTATTATCTGGTCCTTTCGGCGGCCGTCTTCTGCATCGGCCTGTTCGGCATTCTGACCCGACGCAACGCGTTGATGTTCCTGATGAGCGTCGAGCTGTTGCTCAACGCCGCCAACATCAACCTCGTCGTCTTCGCCTTCTATTGGGGCGAGGTGACCGGACAGGTGTTCGTGCTGTTTACGATGGCGCTTGCGGCCGCCGAAGTCGCCATCGGCATCGGTATCATCCTCGTGTTGCATCGGAACTTCGACAGCGTCGACGTGACGGAGGCAGCTACGCTGCGGTGGTAAGATGGATCTGATATACCAACTCACTCCGGCTATCGTGCTCGTGCCGCTCGCGACGTTTATTATCAGTCTCGTCTTCGGCCAGTGGATGCCGAAGAAGGGAGCTATCGCCGGTATCTTCGCGACGGCGGCGACGCTTGGGCTATCTGTCGTGACGCTCGGCTGGCTCGTCCTCACTGGCGAACCGCACAATCAGACGTGGTATACGCTCGTTGCTGGCGATGAAATCGTCGAGTTGAGCTTCGGTATCCTCATCGACCAGCTGTCGGCGTCGATGCTCGTCATCGTCTCGCTTATCGCTTTCCTCGTTCACGTCTTCTCGCTCGGCTACATGAACGACGAGGGCGAGCCCGGCCTGCCGCGGTACTACGCCGGCCTGAGCCTCTTTACGGCGAGCATGCTCGCGTTCGTCATCGCTGACAACCTGTTCATGGCCTTCGTCTTCTTCGAACTCGTGGGGCTGTGTTCCTACCTGCTCATCGGCCATTGGTTCCGCGAGGACGCGCCGCCGTCGGCGGCCAAGAAGGCGTTCCTCGTCACCCGCTTCGGCGACTACTTCTTCCTCGTCGGCGTCGTCGGGGTGCTCGTGACGTTCGGCACCGCCCAGTTCGCCGGCGCGGAGGGCTTCCCGGCGCTCGCCCAAGCCGCCCTCGACGGCGAAGCCGCCATCCAGACCTTCGGCCTCTCAGTTGAAGGCTGGCTGTCGGTTCTCGGTCTGCTCGTTTTGGGCGGTGTTCTCGGTAAGTCCGCGCAGTTCCCGCTGCACACATGGCTGCCGGACGCGATGGAAGGTCCGACCCCCGTCTCAGCGCTGATTCACGCCGCGACGATGGTGGCGGCCGGTGTCTTCCTTATCGCCCGGATGTACGGCTTCTACGCCCTGCTGCCGACGGTGCTGGCGATTATCGCCTTCGTCGGCGGCTTCACGGCACTGTTCGCCGCGACGATGGGCGTCGTCAAAAACGAAATCAAGCAGGTGCTGGCGTACTCGACGATTAGCCAGTACGGCTACATGATGGTCGCACTGGGCGCTGGCAGCTACGTCGCCGCGTTCTTCCATCTGACAACCCACGCCATCTTCAAGGCGCTGCTGTTCCTCGGGGCTGGCGCGGTAATCATCGCGATGCACCACAACGAGAACATGTGGGACATGGGCGGCCTGAAAGACGAGATGCGGGTGACCTACCTCACGTTCCTGGCTGGTTCGCTCGCGCTGGCCGGCATCTTCCCCTTCTCGGGCTTCTGGTCGAAAGACGAGGTGCTCTTCGATACGCTGGTACACGCCCTCGGTGGAAGCACCCTCCTGCTCGGCGCCTATATCATGGCGCTGGGGGCGGTTTTCCTGACCGGCTTCTACACCATCCGGATGGTGATGCTCACCTTCCACGGTGAGCCACGGAGCGATACCGCCGAGGACCCACACGGTGTCCGCTGGAACGTCAAGACGCCGCTTTCGGTGCTCGGCGTGCTGGCGGTCGTCGCCGGCGTTATCAACCTCGTTCCGGTCGAGAAGCTCACTGGGCTTGAGGTGTCCTTCCTCTCTGAGTTCCTGAGCCGCGATGTGGGGCTACTCACGGACAATGCCCACTACAGCGAGCTACTCGAAACGGCCGCCTACGCCGGCTACGAGACGGGCTATCTCGGTGGCGGCGAAGAGATGACGGTGCTTCTCGGTGCCGGCCTCGGCCTCGGGCTTGCGCTTCTCGGTGCCGGCTCCGCCTACGGCCTCTATCGCGGTAGCGACCCCGTTCGACATACGGCGAAACTCGGCAGTCTCCAGACGGTTCTCATGCACAACTACTACCAAGACGAGTATCAGGTGTGGCTCGCGGAGGGCTTTACCGTCCGCCTCTCGAAGGCCGCCGACACCTTTGACCAAGGTGTTATCGACGGCGCGGTCAACGCAACATCGAGTGTGAGCCTCGCGGCCGGCGACCGCGTCCGGCGGCTCCAGACCGGCCTCGTGACCAACTACGCAGCGCTCATCATCCTTGGCCTGTTGGCGCTGCTTGTCTTCTTCGCCGTGCTTGGGGGGTGGTTCTGAATGTTTATCGAAGCGCTCATCCTCCTGTGTCTGGTCGGCGCAGCGGCCGTCTTCATCGCTCCGGACCGGTATGCCCACAAGCTCGCGCTCGGGCTCTCGGTGCCGCCGCTTGTCGTCTCGCTGTATATGTACGCCGCCTTCGACGGCAGCGGTAACGCGTTGCTCGGCGGCGACATCGCCTACGAGACGGCCACCGAATGGCTCCAACTCGGCCAATACACGGTCTCCTACCACGTTGGCCTCGATGGCATTTCGCTGCCGCTTGTCGTGCTGTCGACGGTGCTGACGACGCTTGCCATCCTGAGCGCGTGGACGCCCATCGACGAGCGCCAAAGCGAGTTCTACGGGCTGGTCCTGCTGCTTGAGGGGAGCCTCATCGGCGTCTTCGCCGCGCTGGATTTCATCCTCTGGTTTGTCTTCTGGGAGGCCGTTCTGATTCCGATGTATCTGCTCATCGGCGTCTGGGGCGGCCCGCGCCGGAAGTACGCCGCTATCAAGTTCTTCGTCTACACGAACATCGCCTCGCTTGTGATGTTCATCGGCTATTTCGCGCTGGTCTTCGGCCTCGGCGACGCCGTTTCTTCGACGGGGATGCCGGCGGTCGCACAGGCGCTTCGTGCCGACCAGCTCGGCTATCTCGGCACCGCGGCGGTCGGTATCGGGCCTGATATGCTGGCGATGGCGGCCTTCCTCGCGATGTTTGTCGGCTTTGCGGTGAAGGTCCCCGTCGTGCCGTTCCACACGTGGCTGCCGGACGCCCACGTTGAAGCGCCGACACCGGTGTCGGTGCTGTTGGCCGGTGTCCTGCTGAAGATGGGTACCTACGCGCTGCTCCGGTTCAACTTCACAATGTTGCCGGACCAAGTCGAGACGTTCGCAGTCCCTATCGCTCTCATCGCCATCATCTCGATACTCTACGGAGCGCTGTTGGCGCTGGCACAGAAAGACCTCAAGCGTATCGTCGCCTACTCGTCGGTCTCCTCGATGGGGTATGTCATCCTCGGGCTCGTCGCCTACACCGTCTACGGGGTCGGTGGCGCGACCTTCCAGATGATCGCCCACGGCCTCATTTCCGGGCTGCTGTTCATGACGGTCGGCGTCTTCTACAACGCCACCCACACCCGGATGGTCGGTGACATGGGCGGGCTCGCAGACCGGATGCCGGTGACGGCCGGCATCTTCATCGCCGGCGCGTTCGGCTACATGGGGCTGCCGCTGATGGCCGGCTTCATGGCCGAGCTGTTTGTCTTCATCGGCGCGTTCCAGTCGGCGATTCTCCCTTACGCGCCTGTCATTACCGCAGCGGGGATGTTCGGCATCGTCGTCGTTGCCGGCTACCTGCTGTGGGCGATGCAGCGGTCGCTTTTCGGCCCCTTCCGACTGGAGACCGACTACGAACTGGAGCGAGCACCGGTTCACGACATCGTTCCGCTGTTGACGCTCGTGGCGCTCATCATCGCACTCGGTGTCGCCCCCGACCTCATCTTCGAGATGATACGGGATGCGACACACAGCGTCATTGATTACGATTTCGGAGGTGACCTCTGATGGTATCCGACTGGCTCCTGCTTGCACCGCCGGCTGCCTTCATTACGGCAGCCCTGGCACTGTTCGTCGTCGACGCCATCTCGTCCGACGAAACGAGCGGCTGGCTGTTGTCGGGGGTCACTACCGCCGGCGGGCTCGCTGCCGCCGCCATCGCCGGTGTGCTCTTGCTTTCGGAGACGGCGGCCGGCGGCGTCGAGCTGTTCGGCGGCCAGCTAGTGGTCGACGGGATGAGCCTCCTGTTTACGTTCATCTTCGGCAGCGTGACCGCGCTGGTTGCGGTCGCGTCGCTGGATTACATCCGTGACCTGCCCCACAAGGCCGAGTACTACCTGCTCATCTCGCTTGCGGCGACCGGGATGTCGCTTATGGCCTCGGCCAACAGCCTCGTGGTCGTCTTCATCTCGCTTGAGCTCGCGAGCCTGCCGTCGTACGCCCTCGTTGCGTACCTGAAGAACAACCGCGGCTCCGTCGAGGCGGGTCTGAAGTACTTCCTCATCGGAGCGCTGTCGTCGGGTATCATGCTGTACGGTATCTCGCTCATCTATGCGACGACCGGCAGCTTCTTGCTTGGCGACATCGCTGCCAGCGTCGGCGAAGCGGCAAGCACCCATCCCGGTGTCTTCGGTGTGGGGCTGTTGATGGTCATCGGCGGCTTCGCGTTCAAGACGGCGTCGGTGCCGTTCCACTTCTGGGCACCTGATGCCTACGAGGGAGCCCCTGCACCGGTCGCGGCGTTCCTCTCGTCGGCCTCGAAGGCCGCTGGCTTCGTCATCGCCTTCCGGGTGCTGCTTGTCGGCTTCCCGATTCAGGAAGTCGCAGCGACTGTCGACTGGGTGCTCCTCTTCCAGATTCTCGCCGTCGTCACGATGACGGTCGGGAACTTCGCGGCAGCGACCCAGTCGAACGTCAAGCGGATGCTCGCGTACTCGTCTATCGGCCACGCCGGCTACGTCCTCATCGGACTGGCGGCACTGACGAACGTGGGCGGCCCCACCGCGGAGGCGACGGTGCTCGGCGCGAGCATGTTGCACCTGCTCGTCTACGGCTTTATGAACACCGGCGCGTTCCTCTTTGTGGCGATGGTCGAACACTGGGACGTTGGCCGCACCTTCGAGGATTACAACGGGCTTGCCCGTGAGGCGCCGCTGGCCTGCGTGGCGATGACCATCTTCCTGTTTTCGCTTGCGGGCCTTCCGGTCGGCGGCGGGTTCCTCTCGAAATACTACCTCGTCGTCGGCGCGGTCGGCACCGGCGTCTGGTGGCTCGCGGTCGTACTGGCGATAAACAGCGCCTTGAGCCTGTACTACTACAGTCGGGTTGTCAAGGCAATGTGGATAGAATCGCCGGCGGAGTCGCTTACCATCGAGCGATATCCCACCGCGCTGTATGCTGCCGTAATGGCCGCAGCAGCCGTGACGGTGCTGTTGCTGCCCGGTCTATTTGTCTTCGACGGGGCCGCCTTCGACGCGGCGGCGGCGCTGCTGTAGCGCCCTCCAGCATACTTTAGGCTATCGAGCGCGCACGCTTTGATTATGGACCGGTTGGTGTTGGGGTGTGCGCCGGGGACCCGGCAGTTCGTCGAGCAACTCGCCGAGCAGCCGGCATCGCTGCTGGTGCTTGTCGGCGACGAAGCCCGCGCCGACACGCTCCGGGACAGCGGCATCGACACCCGGGTGGTCGACCCCACCGACCCGGCCGCTATCAGGACAGTCGCCGGCGACGCTGCGTCGGTCGTCGTCGCGCCCGAGGCGAGTCCAGAGGCGGCAGCCATCGCCGACGCGGCGCGCAGTGCTTACCCGGATACCTTTCTGCTCGCCTGCTTTGGCCGACAACCATCCGAACCGGTTCGGTCGGAGGTTGCGGCTGTCGCTGACCGTGTCGTTGACGGACTCGCGGAGACGCGTGACAAGCTACTGGCGGCCGTCGGCGAGGGCGGTCTCCGGACCCGAAAGCTCCAGCACGTACTCCGGACTATCGACGGGCCGCTCGCGGTCGTTGCCCACGACAACCCCGACCCCGACGCCATCGGGTCGGCCATCGGCCTCAAACGCATTGCCGAGGCCGCGGGCGTCGAGGCGACCGCCTGTTATTACGGCGACATCAATCATCAGGAAAACCGGGCGCTGGTCAACCTGCTGGAGTTCGACCTTCGCAGTCTCGATGCCGACTGCGACCCCTCGTCGTTCGGTGGTATCGCACTCGTTGACCACTCGCGGCCGGGGGCTAACGACGGCTTGCCGCCCGAAGCGGACATCGACATTGTCATCGACCACCACCCGCCTCGCCAACCGATACAGGCGCGCTTTGTCGACCTGCGAAGCGATGTCGGCGCGACCTGTACGTTGGTGGCCGGGTACCTGCGCGAACTGGGCATTCCCATCGACGAGAATCTCGCCAGCGGCCTCCTGTACGGCATCTGGACGGACACGCAGTCGTTCAGCCGAGGGGTCGCCCGGGCTGACTTCGAGGCGGCGGCAGCGCTCATCGAGACCGCCGACAGGGAGGCACTGCAGCGAATCGAATCGCCGAGCGTGACTGCCGGGACGCTCGAAACCGTCCAGCGGGCCATCTCGAACCGAACCGTCAGAGACGACGTACTGGTGACCTGTGTCGGACAGGTTTCCGACAGAGACGCGCTCTCGCAGGCTGCGGACAAGCTGTTGAACATGCAGGACATCTCTACGACCCTCGTCTGTGGCTACACCGACGAGACGGTGTTTATCTCCGCGCGGGCGCGAGCAGCCGACCTCGACCTCGGTGAAACACTCCGGGAAGCGTTCGGGCAAATCGGCAGCGCCGGCGGCCACGCGGACATGGCCGGCGCCCAGATACCGGTCGGTATTCTCCTCGATGACGCCGACGAACGGGAGCGGCGGAGCGTTATCGAGGACGTCATCACCGAGCGGTTCTTCGAGGCCGTCGGGATGACACCGGACTATGTCCCGTTTGTCTACGCCGACACCTTCGGCGGCGTTGAGTGAGCTTTTTGCCGCGTCGGGCCCTCATCAGTACCGATGGACGCCCCGGACGACGGCCTCGACAGCAGGGATAAGCCGAAAGTCGACGACTACATGACACGCGATGTCGCGACGGTATCGCCCGACGACACCGTCGAAGACGTCGCCCAGCGCATTGCCGACAGTGACTCTCACAGCGGCTATCCGGTCTGTGACGGCCGGACAGTCGACGGCTTCGTCAGCGCCCGGGACTTACTGCTCGCCGAGGACCACGAACCGATTTTCAAGGTGATGACCGAAGATATCATCGTCGCTCACCCGGACATGAAGCTCACTGATGCTGCCCGCGTCATCCTCCGGTCGGGCATCCAGCAGCTCCCGGTCGTCGACGATGCCGGCAATCTCGTCGGTATCATCTCCAATGCCGACGTCATCCGCTCGCAGATCGAGCGGGCGACCCCGGAGAAGGTCGGCAAGCTGAAGGAGACACTGGAAAACATCCACGGCGTCGAAGCCACGGAGGACCGACGGACGGTCGAGCTGAACTCGCTGACGCCGACACAGACGAAGGTCTACACCGATGAACTCGAAGGGCGAAGCTACGAGCTGGAAAACGGTCTTGCAGAGCCGCTCGTAGTAATCGACAACGCCGGCGAGCTGCTGCTCGCCGACGGCCACCACCGGGTCAAGGCCGCCAGCCGGCTCGGTATCGAGGAAATGGATGCCTACGTTATCGTTCTGGACCGGCGGGTTGAGCTCGGGATGGCCGAAACGGCCCGCAAGTGCGACCTCGAACGCATCGAGGATATCCAAGAGGTCGACTACGCCCACCACCCGCTGGTCGAGACGACCGAGCGGCTTCAAGAAGAGTAGCCGGCTGCCGTCGGGAACGCGGCCGCTTTTGTCTGCCCTCGTGTGGTATCCGTCACCAACATTCATGCATTCGCCCGACGAAGTTCGGCTATGTTCGACGAGGAGGACCTCGAGACCATACGGGAGGAGCGAAAGCGGTGGGCCTCGGAGACACACGACGACAGCGAGCGGCGGGAGCGGTTTGCGACAGTCTCCAACCGCGAGGTCGACCGGCTGTACACCCCAGCAGACGTTGCTGACCTCGATTATGCGGCCGACCTCGGGTATCCGGGCGAGCCGCCCTACACTCGCGGCGTCTATCCGACGATGTACCGCGGCCGAACGTGGACGATGCGGCAGTTCGCTGGCTTCGGGACTGCCGCCGAGACCAACGAGCGGTTCCACTACCTCATCGATGAGGGACAGACCGGACTCTCGACGGCCTTCGATATGCCGACGCTTATGGGTATCGACTCGGACGCTCCGATGAGCGACGGCGAGGTCGGCAAGGAGGGGGTCGCCGTCGACACGCTCCGGGATATGGAGATCCTCTTCGACGGCATCGACATCGGCGAGGTTTCAACCTCGTTTACGATCAACCCCTCTGCGCCGGTCATCTATGCGATGTACGTCGCGCTGGCGGACAGACAGGGCGTCCCACGGTCGGAGATCCGCGGCACGCTCCAAAACGACATGCTCAAAGAGTTCATCGCACAGAAGGAGTGGGCCGTCCCCCCGGAGCCGTCGCTGGATATCGTCGTCGACACGGTCGAGTTCGCCGTCGAGGAGACGCCGAAGTTCCACCCGATTTCGGTGTCCGGCTATCACATCCGCGAGGCGGGGTCGACGGCAACGCAGGAGGCCGCGTTCACGCTCGCTGACGGCTTTGCCTACGTTGAGGCCTGCATGGACCGTGGGCTCGATGTCGATGCGTTCGCGCCGCTTCTGTCGTTCTTTTTCAACTCTCACAACGACATCTTCGAGGAGGTCGCCAAATTCCGCGCGACTCGCCGCGTCTACGCTCGCTTGCTCGCTGAGTGGTACGGCGCTGAGACCGATGATGCCCGGCGGCTGAAGTTCCACACCCAGACGGCAGGTCAGTCGCTGACGGCCCAGCAACCGCTGAACAACATCGTCCGGACAACAGTACAGGCGATGGCGGCGGTGCTCGGCGGCACGCAGTCGCTTCACACCAACAGCTACGACGAGGCGCTGGCGCTGCCGAGCGAGGAGGCGGTCCGGGTCGCGCTCCGCACCCAGCAGATACTCGCCGAGGAGTCCGGAGCGGCCGACATCGTCGACCCGCTCGGCGGAAGCTTTGCGGTCGAGTCGCTGACCGACGAACTGGAGTCCGACATCGTCGACTACCTCGACGAGATACGGGAGATGGGCGACGGCTCCATCCGCGACGGCGTGTTGGCGGGTATCGAGCGCGGCTACTTCCACCGGGAGATTCAGGAAGCATCGTACGAATACCAAAACCGCATCGAGGATGGCACCGAGACAGTCGTCGGTGTGACCGACTACACTATCGACGAGGAGACGTCCCCGGAGATTCTCACCGTCGACGACGAGGTCCAGCGTCGCCAGCGGGACCGCCTCGAAGCGGTCAAAAACGACCGTGACGACGATGCCGTCGAAGAGGCGCTTGCGGCGCTTTCGGCAGCTATCGAGAACGACGACAACGTCATGCCGCCCATCATCGACGCGGTGAAAGCCTACGCGACGATGGGCGAGATCATGGGCGTCTTCGAGGACCACTACGGGGCCTACGAGGAAGCTGTCGGACTGGCCTGATGCCGCCGCCGCGGGAAGCAAACCCTCAAACCTCGGGCCCCGATACGGGGTGACATGAACGTAAGCGTCGTCGGCAGCGGCTCCCTCGGGACCACCGTTGCGGCCTGTCTGGCCGACCTCGGACACGAGGTGACCGCCGTCGATACTGACGAAGCGACTGTTGAAGCGCTCTCGCGGGGCGAGACCCCCGTCGATGAACCGGGGCTCGGCCCGATGGTGACCGCCTACGCCGGCCGCGGACTAACGGCGACGACGGACCACGCGGCGATACTGGAGACGGACCTGACGATGCTTGCCTCCCCAACGCCGACAGACGAGGACGGCTCGCCCGACACCGGCGCGCTCTTGGCTGCCGCCGAGGCGGTCGGAGCGGCACTGGCTGACGCCGACGGCTACCACCTCGTTGTCGTGAAATCGACCGCGCTGCCCGGTTTTGTCGAATCAGAGCTGCTACCGACGCTTGAGGCTGCAAGCGGCATGACCGAAGGCGAAGACTTCGGCGTCGCGGTCAATCCCGCGTTCCTCCGGGCGGGCAGCGCTGTCGACGACTTCATGGAACCGGACCGTATCGTCATCGGCACCGACGGCGACGACCGCGCGCTCGACCGGCTTGCGGAGCTGTACCACCCGCTCGTCAGCGACTGGGACGTGCCCGTCGTCGAGACTGGCCGCCAGGAAGCGACGATGATAAAGTACGCAAACAGCGCCTTCCTTGCGGCGAAGGCCAGTCTCATCAACGACATCGGAAACGTCTGCAAGGAAGTCGGCGTCGACACGTACGCCGTCGCCGACGCGCTCGGCGAGGACGACCGCATCAGCGAGCGGTTCCTGCAGTCGGGTGTCGGATGGGGTGGCAGCCGCCTGCCGGCAGACACTACCGCGCTCGCCTCGGCCGCCCGTGACGCTGGATACGAGCCGGCGATGCTCGAAGCCGCTATCGAGGTCAACGACCGCCAGCCCCAACGGCTGCTGTCGCTGTTGGAATCCCATTGTGAACTTGCTGGTGCCCGCGTCGCGGTACTCGGCCTTGCATCCGAGGCCGGCTCCGACGATGTCCGCGGCTCTCAGGCCAAGCCGGTCATTGCGGGGCTTCGCGACCGCGGCGCGTCCGTCGTCGCATACGACCCTCGCGCAGCCGATGCGATGGCCGAGACATACCCGGACATCGAGTATGCCGACTCGGCGGCCGCCGCGCTCGATGGGGCTGACGCCGCCGCGTTCCTCGCCGGCTGGCCGGCGTTTGCCGACCTCGACGCGGAGTTCGATGCGATGGCTGAACCGGTCGTCGTGGACGGCCGGCGCATCGTGGGCCGCCGCGAAGGACTCGTCTACGAAGGGTTGACGTGGTAACCCCCGGAGACGGTCCCGGTGACCACGAAGCGGCGGCGATTTAGGCCTCCGCCACCCACCGTCGGTATGCGACAGTTCATCGTCATCGGCCACGATGTCCCGACCGACCCCGACGCGGTCTCGCTTGCAGACCTTCCCGGGGCTGGCCGGCTCGATGTCCTCTGCCGGTGTCTCAACAGCGCTTTCTTCCTGTCTCACGACCTCCGGGATAACGTCCGGGTATGGCTTGTTGTCGGCGACGAGTACGCTATCCGCTTCGAGGGAAGCGAACTCCGCCGGCTGAACCCGGACGAGCGCTCGACGGCAGCGCTCGTCCGAGGGGCGCTTGCGGCCCGCGAGAAAGCTATCGGCTCGATGGCAGCCAACCCTTCACCCGGCGTCTACATCCGCACGCAGTCACTTTCCGGGCTACTGGAGTCGGTCGCAGACGACGGCCCGCTCGTGACACTCCACGAGGACGGCCAACCGGTCGTCGACATCGACCCGTCCGCCGAGCCGACCTTCGTCCTGTCTGACCACCACTCCTTCGACGACGCTGAGACAGCACTGCTTGCTGCTCACGCCGACCGGCGCGTCTCGCTGGGTCCGGAGCCGCTGCATGCCGACCACGCGATTACGGTCGCACACAACTACCTCGACACCGACGGCTACAATCGCTACTGAGCGACGCGCAGGTTTATATCACATTGCGCGGAAGCGTCGGCATGGCCCTCCCAATCGGACAGACGATAGCTGACGGTATCGAGCGTGCGGCGACGAAGACCGGCCTCGTGCTGGCAGTCGTCCTGATAGCCTATCAGCTCCCGCTTGTCGCCGCGACGAACACACTCTTCGAAGCGCTGCTGCCGGCCGAGGCCGCCGCTGAGGCCGACATCGGCCTGACGCTGCCGCTTTCGGCCGACGCCGCGGCGGCGATTGCGGTCCTTGGATATCTCTTTGGCGTTGCTGTCGCCGTTGTCGCCGCCCGCGCGCTGGCCCGTCCGCACGCAGCGCTCTCGACGTTCCCCCCGTCGCTGTACACCAGACGTATCCTCCGAGCGACCCTTGCGGCACTCGTCGCGGGGCTACTCGCGACGGTCGCTATCGGGGTCGGGACGCTTTTGCTCGTCATCCCCGGCCTCTTTTTGCTCGTCAGTTTCGCGTTCTACCTCGTCGTTATCGGGGTCGAAGACGAGGGGCCGCTGTCGTCGCTGCGCCGTAGCTGGCAACTGGCCTCGGGCAACCGCTGGCGGCTGTTTGCGCTGATTCTCATCGTTGGCATCGCCGTCGGCCTCGTTTCAAGTGTCGTCTCGATTGCTGCGGCAGTTACCGGGTCGATGGTGGCAAGCGAGGTCGCATCCATCTTGGTCGCCGGCTTCCTCGGCATCGTCGGCTACGGCGTCATCATCGAGGCCTACCTCTGGCTCCGTGAGAACGACGACCCGGCGGCGGCCGCAACCGCCTCGATGTGACGTTTTCCCACTGGATATCCACGGACCACAACGCTTAAACTCGCCGACGGCTACCATCCGAGTGCGGGCCGGTGGGGTAGCTTGGTATCCTTCGGCCTTCGGGTGGCCGTAACCGCGATTCGAATTCGCGCCGGCCCACTACCCGCTTCAATACTTTGGTACCTCAGGTAAACAGACACATCAATACCGGGGGTGCCAGCCATGACGGCTGACGCCTGCCGCTGTGACGGCCCGCCCATCCGACAGACGGACGACTCCGGACGCGACTACTGCGGCCGTTGCGGAGCTATGTTGGGCGGAGGGGGTGCCAGCCATGACTTCTAAACTCGACTTCGAGGCCGAACGCGACGACGGCAGCGAATCGTGGGACCGCTCCGACCCACTAAACGCCGTTATCTGCCGGATGTCGTGGCGCGAGTGGGCCGTCGCACTCCCCGACGGCGACGAAGCACATATCTGCGAGCTGCACCACGACGGCCGCGGCTATCAGGGCCGCTGTGACTGTCAGGGCTTCAAATTCCACAGCGGGCCGTGTGCTCATCTCATCGCCCTGCGGAAAGCCGACGCCCTCGGCCTGCACGACGCCCGCGGCGACCGCATCGAGCTCGCATCCGACGACCGCCGGCACGCCGACGACATCGAGGACGCGGTCGACCGAGCCGCCACCGACGGAGGACGCAACCGATGACGCTCAAACTCAAACAGCGACACCGACGACCGCGACGGCGACGACGACAGCAACGCGCACGCGCCCCCGCGCGTGAAGCCGCCTCCGCAAGCGTATGGGGGGGTCCGACTACGTATTGCCATTCCCAACGCCTTCTTGCGATTCACTACGTAGTCGCCGGTCGACTACGTTGGGGGTGCAGCTATGAGCAAAGACATCGAGCAGAACCCAACACGCATATCGGTCAACCCCAAGTCGGCCTTCGATGTCGGCGAGCTGGACGACATCGCCGACGACAAAGATATGAGCCGGGCCGCACTCCTGCGGGAGATTATCGGCGACTACGTCGACGAACACACCGACGACGACGGCGAAGTTACCAACCCGGACCTCGCGAAGCCGGAGCACCCCGACCTGCGGGACGCCTTTATGACGTTATTGGACGTGAGCGACCACCCACGCGGCCCGCGCCGTATCTCGGTCGACGAAGCCGAAGACGCCCTGTATAGCACGGACTGCGCGAAGTCGAGCGTCCGGCGACGATACCTTGAGCCGCTCCGAGAGGACGGCTATATCGCGGTCAAATGTGGCCGTATCACCGTTCGACGCCGAACAGTCGAGGAAGTCGAACGCCGACAGGAGACGGCCGACCGACAGGCCGACACGCTCGCCAAGAGCGAACCTACCAACGACGACGACCGCGGCGACGGCCCCGTGATGGACGAGCTGGACAAAGAACACCGGAAGCTAATCAAGTCGAGACGCGCCGACATCGACCCCGCACTCGATGTTATCGGCTGGGCCTGCGAAAACACCGTTTGGGACCACGGCAATCAGACAGCCGTCCGCGCCGACGGTGGGGAGGTTACCAACGATGGCGAGTGAGCAACGCGGAGACGGAGACATCGAGCAGTCCACGGACGGTACTGAGCGATGCAGCGAGTGCGGAAGTCGGGCCGTGTTTCTAACCTACGAGAGTCGAGAGGATGGTCGTTGCGCACATTGCCGACTTGGAATCCCGTGGGTGAACAGCTCGGTAGACACGGATACCGACCGTTCGGGAGGGTCGGACGATGAGTGAGCCACGCGGAGACGGCGGCACTGAGCGAACGCCCCAAGGAAGCGTTCATGAGCATGACTGTGTCGTCTGCGGGACGTTGGTCCGATACGTGGACTTTTGCCCCCACATTGTCCTCTGCTTAGACTGTGGGTACCCCGACCCGGCTCCGTGTGTCGAGGCCGACGAGGACGGCTATGCTTACATCGTTACCAACGACATGACCAAGGACGACACCGACAACACGGAAGATAACCGATGAGCACAACCGACGACCGCGAACTGATTTGTCTGACGAGCCGGAGCGCAGTCACAGACGCCGGGAGCGTTCGCGTCAACATCCCTGCCGAGCTGCTGGACGCGGTCGACACCGACCCCGACGACATCGAGGACGTGATTATCCGCGGCTACGACGACGGCAACGTCGAAATCCGGCTACCTTAGTTCCGTCGTCGACATTCGACGAAATCCGTCTCTTTTCTGCGATTTTCCGACTTACTTCTAGCCGGAGCGATATTACCAACCTGCGATGTCTCGCAACGATGTGACTGGTATGGCCCTCTCGGCCGTGCTGGCACTTTCGGCGCTTAGCTGGACCGCTTACGGACTTTTCGGCTTCGACGTTTTCAGCCTAATGGGTCCCGAAATGACCGGCGGACTGGCAATGATAATCGGCGGCCTCGGCGCATACGACGCCGCAGACACCTTCGGCATCATCGACAACTGCTGACAATGAAACGAACAACCCTCATTCTGACCCTGACAGTCGTGCTGGCAACCACGCTCGCCGGAGCCGCCGCTGCTCCGGCACTCGCAGAGGAAACGAACGACGACTATGTCGAACTCACGTTCGACGAGGTAGACGACGGAATCGTCGTCGAGGCGGTCGACACCAACACCGACCACGATGTTACCAACGTCGACGACGAGCTACCGGACATCGACCTGTCCGGCCTTGAGAACGGGACCACAGTCACGTTCGAGTGGGACGCTGTCGACGCTGACGAGCTGCAAATCGAAGACGAAGACGGCGACGTGCTCGAAACCGACGACGCCGAGGAACTGAGCGACGACACCGGAACGCTGGAAGTCGACTGGAACGACAGCCTCGACGACGACGCCGACGCCTACCACTTCGACAACGCCGCCCTCTACGACGACGACGAAGACGCGGTCGGCACTATCGGTGGGAGCTTCTTCGGTGGCGGAGTCGGCGACATCGGCGACGACATCGACAACACCAGCCTCGGTATCGGCGCGGTCGGCGCGCTCGTGCTCGTGGTGGGCGGTATCGCGCTCGCCGGGAGGGCCAACTAATGCAGCTCCTTGACCGGCATCTCCGGGCCGAGGAGATGGCGCTGTATCTCGCCGGAGCCGCGACGGCGCTTGCAGGGGCCGCGCTCGCCGCGGGGGTGACAGTATGAGCGCCGACGTTGGTAAGTCCGGCAGCACCGACGGCGGGGAGCCTGAGACATACCACACGGCGGGGGCCAATATCGGACAGTCTCGACTCTCTCGGCGTGGCTTTGTGCGACTTTCCGCCGCTGCTGCCGGAACAGCTCTCGCTGCTGGCGCTGGCTCGAAAGCCGGACTCAACCCCGTCGGGAACGCTCAAGCAATCCCACCCATCGCTATCGGAGCTGCCGCTGTCGGTGGCTCCGCTGCTGTCGGCTGGGCACTCCGCGAGTACGAAGTAGCCGGCAGTGACGACCCTCCTGAGGGCCTTACGCCTGAGGTGCTGCATGAACGTGTCTACGACATCGTACGCACTCGCCAGAGCACCAACGGCTCCTCGTTCACGGATAACCGAAACATCCTCGAAGGTATCGAACACACAGCATTCGCAGACGGTAAAATAGCAGCTATTGAGGCTCTTAACGACCCACAGAGTCAGGACGAGGTCTACAACGCTGCTGAACAGGCCGCTGACGAGTACGCAACCACCGTAATGAAAAACTTCCTTCAGGGATGGAATGAGTCCCTCAATGAGCTTGGTAATCTCATTAATACCCTTGAAGAACATCCTGAGACGGACGTTGAGGGTACTCTAGTAGCAACACGCCAATCCAATGCTGATTTCCCTGATTACAACTATTCAGACCCTCCTGAAATCGATGACGAAGAACGCGAAATAGAGCTTCCAGACGGTTCTTTCGACGTTGAACGTGTCCGACGTGAAGGAGAGCCAAGGTCTTGGGACCCAGCTAAACATGACGGCTCCAGCCTCGGAACCCAAGACGGTTGGGTCTACTGTTCCATCAGTGATGAGGATGATGTACATTATCTTCGATTCACTGAATGGAATGAAATCTATGAAGAGATGGTCCAACTCTTCACTGACGTACGTTCTGGCCTTTCTCTCTGGGTAGAAGAGGTCTACGATAGTGTTCAAGCCGGTGAGCTTGATACCGAAGAGCTTCTGACTCCCCGTGAGCTGGCCGAGATGACCGCCGACGAAGAGGACTTCAATCAGGCGATTTCCGACCTGATGGCACTCAACGTGTCCGTCGACCTCGAACGAGAGGCTGAAGTCCATATCCCCGAGCTGGACGCGACTGTCTACGGTCAGATTGCCAAAACTGGCTCTGGTTCCCTCTCAACCGGCACTGTTAATCCCGACGAGGAGGATGAAGACTTCTACCTCACGTATGACGTTTCGGAAGGCTCCGGCGACTGGGGAGCCCACGAAACCGGAATCGACGGTGGCACTATCACGTTCACATCTGAACCGTGGGAAGAAACCGTCTACCACGTCCATACCGTCGCTGGTGAAACCGCCGAAATCCTCGCTTCTGACTTCGAACATGACGAAGAAGAGGATGAATGGACCTACAATGCGAGCAACCAGCTGGACGATGCAATCAGCGACATCGAGGACGTGGAATACTTCGCTTCGACCGAAGAAACCCAGTACGAAACCGTCCGACTGACGGGACCGTTCGAGATTATCACGTTCACTGACTCGGACGGGAACGAACACGACGAAGCCGACTTCACCCGGTCCGAAACCCAGACTGACGACAACTACATCACCGAAGAGGAATGGAAAGAACAGCAAGAGCGCCACGAAGAGCTAATCGAACAGTACGAAGACGCTCAGAGCGGCGGAGGTATCGACCTCGGAGGCCTCGGCGGCTGGTTCTCCGGTGTCGGACAAACGGCCGCCGCAGCCGGCGCTGGCGTGCTGGCCCTGATATTCGCCGGTATCGCGCTGGGGGGCGAGTGACGATGCTCCGGCTGCTCGGCACGGTCGCCGCGGTCGGCCTGTCGGCGTGGGCTCTTGAGACGGCTGGCTACATCGACGTGCTGCCGGTCTGACGACGCCGAAGTTACCAACGATGAAACGGACACTAACTGTCATCTTTGTTTTTGTCGCTGTCGTCGGCTGTCTCACGGCGCCCGCCGCTGCTCAAGCCGAGACACCAACGCCGACACCGGACGGCGACGAGGTACAGACGGTCGAGCACCAGCTCGGGAATAGCGATGTGCTGGAAGTCGACTGGACCGACCGCACGGCCCATATCACCATCGAGGCAGACAGTCGCGCTCGGGTGTCCATCACCGACGCCGGAGCTATCGACAACCTTGGGTCGGGAGGTAGCCAACGCATCGGCTTCGAGACATACACAATCCCGCCCGGCGAGACCCGCGAAATCCAGTTTACCACCGCGAGCGACCCGGTAATCACCATTCAGGAAGGTGGCGAAATGGTGGGCGCGAGCGGCGACCGGCAGGTCCTCGATATTGTGACCGGAGCCGCGACCGTCCAGCTCATCCAATGGTCGGGCTTCTCCGGGGTCGCCGGAACGTTGCTGTCGGTCGGCCTGTCAGTCGGACTCCTGAAACGGCGACACCAAAACAGTTACCGCGAGCTTACCAACGACGAACGACACCGCATTGAACGGGACCCAGTCGACGGGGTCCTCGGTCGCATCAAGCGTTTCCTGTCGGACCATTACGTCGCTATCGCGCTGGCCGTCGCCTTCGGCCTCTACGCGCTCCTGTCGGCCTTCGGCGTGGTTCGTGGGCCGGTCGAGTTTTGGAACGACCTCGCCGACGCACACCGCGTGATTGTCGCCGGGACCGTCGCGACAATGCTGCTGGCGATAGCGCCGGCGTTCGCGCTCGTGAGCCGCGTATGGAACCCCGACCTGAAATTCGTGCTCGATGTCGATGTCGACGATATGATTCAGTCGGCCCGCGGGGTCGAGCCGGAAGACGGCGGCTTTGCTGTCTATTCCGGCCCGCCCGAGCGAATCCGCGAAATGGAGCTGCGGAACGCCGACCGAGACGCCGGCAAGAGCAAATCGGAGTCGCCCGGCGGCCCGGCCGTCGTCGTCCGCGATTTTGACCCGGCAGACAACGAAGCCGATGGAACGTGGCCCGGCCTCGCCGACGACCGCGAGTTAGTGAGCGAGCAGGCCAAAATCCGAGACAACCGAAGCCGGCTGCTCGATAGCGCCGAGCTGGGCAAGAACCTGCTTCGAGAGATTAGCGGCATCAGCATCGCCAGCGATATTGCATCAACCCGCGCTGTCGACAAAGCCGTCCGAAACGCGCTGTCGACGGACTCCGGCGCTGTCGATGAAATCCTCGATGAAGCGGCCGAAGGGACCCGCTGGGAAGAATATTACACCCCCGGCGAAGTCGCCGACGACGACCGCGCCGACCACGCCAACGAATCGCCCGACGACCAAGACGACGTTACCAACGACGAGACAGACACCAATGAGTAACTCAGGCTATCAGGCTGCAGAGCTATCAGACAAGATTCGAGACGGCGACGTTGGTGCCCACATCGACTCGGTGCTGGCTGACGACCAAGACATGGGCCACGTGATGCTGATGATGGAAAAGGCCGGTGTTGACGACGGTCCGCTGGCGGAGATGCTGTCGCGAAAGGGGCAGACCGATATGCTCCGAAAGGCTCGCCAGAACGGCGATGTGGCTTCGATGAACGCCGCTACCGGCCTGTCTGAGTCGAGAGTCGACGCGACCGGCTACGAAATGCTACTGAGCCGCATCGAACCGGCAGCACAGCAAGCCCTGATTAAAGGCCCGAAGGGGTCCGGCAAGACCACGAAAGCCTTGGACATCGCTCGCCGGCTATACACGCGATTTGAGGGAGAGCTGTCGATAGCGACCAACATCAAAGGCCCCGACGAGCACGACGACGTGCAGCTCGTCGAGTCGGTTAGCGAAATGCTGGAATGGAACCGGGACACCGACGGCGAAAAATTGATGATAGGAGACGAATGGAGTACGACTGTCAATGCCCACGCTGGCGGCGGAGACGCCCGTAAGACCTTCAGCCAGTTTATTAACGCCCTGCGGAAAGGCCGCGGGGGGTCAACGCGACTACTGGTTATCGGCCACGAGCACGACACCGACATCGCCAAAATCCTACGGACGCAGAGCGACGTAGTGATTCGAGCCGATGGGAAGGTCGACGAAGGACTCATCGCCTGTGCGACCGTCTACGACGGCTGGACCGATTACGTCGAAGACGACCACGCCTTCCAACTCAGGGGCCTGCAGGATGTGCCCGAAAACGGCCCTTGGGGCACCGATACCAACTACTTCGCACACTTCGAGCTGGATCTAGACGAACCGGACAAGCAAATCCGCAAAGGCAAGCTCATCGACGACTGGGAAGCCTACCAAGACGACGCTACCAACGACGGCGACGATGAACTTGACCCGCTACCCTGTCGCGGGATTAAGGACGACGGTACCGACTGCGGCGCTATCACCAAGCACGAGAGCGGCTTTTGTGCGCATCATCGGGACCAATGGACCGGCGACGACGACCCGCGGAGGCAAGACGAATGACTGACGACACCGAGCTTACCAACGACGACCGAATCGACGAATTGACCGCGGAAATCGACGACCTCGAAAGCCGGCTGGACTATCTCGCCGACCTCACGGTCGACCGCATCGACCCGCCGGACCACGTCGACGAGCAAGTCCTTCGGGGGAGTCTGAAGGTCGACCGGCGAAAGGTCCGCACCAAACTGGACACCAAGCGCCGCCAGCTCGAAGCCGCGCGGGAGGCTACCAACCGATGACCATCATAACCAAGCAAATCAACGGACACGGCCCGTATGCGTACCGAGTGACATGGACCGGCGACGACCACCATTGGGAGTATCTGGGGCCGGCCGGGAAGGTCGACCCGGCCGACCTCACCGACCGCGAGACAGCCCAACTCCGCGCCGAAGGCTTCGCACTCGCCCGGTTCCGCGAAACGTCCGAGGAAGAATTTGGCGACCTTGAGACGGCTAACGCCGTCCGCGACGAACTCGGCGACGACCTCTTGGCCCCGACCGACGACCGCCGCGACACCGTCGTCGAGGTACTGGACGACGAGCTGGACGCCGACGAACGAGCGTACCTTGAGGGAGCCGCCGCGGAATCGCAGGTTCGCGAAACTTACCAACACGGACAGGCCGAACTCACCCGCGCCGAACGCCGGGATGTCGACCCGGACAACATCATGCACGCCCGGTCGGCAAAGGCGATTTTGCAGGGCGAGGGAGTCGACGACTGGCGGGCGTACTACGACCCGGAGCTTACGCCGTCCGAACACGTCGACGTAGCCGAGCAGGCCCGCAGAGACGAAGCAGGAGCACGAGCCGACCGAGACGCCGCACGGGACACCAGACAGGCCGCAAGCCAATTCGCGGCCGCACAGGGAGCACGCGCCAACCACGTCAGAGAAGCCTGTCGAGACGGCGAGATGGAAGCCTGTCGCGAACTGCAGGAAATGGGCGAGCCGCTGCCGGACTCAGTCGAGGTGTGACGAGCTTACCAACGACAACGACGCTTCGCGCCCGCGCGCATAGCCGGGGGGTCAGGGGTGGGGGTGTCACTCCCTACGAGCCCGAACCCTGCCCAAGAACCCACGTTCCTGAACAGACTGGCCGTAAAGACTAGATACTATAAGAGCCTCGGCGTGTCCGTGACCGTCGCCTGTTACGTCCGCGTTTCGACCGCGGACCAGAATCTCGACCGACAACTCGAATCGACCAGCAACTACGCACAAGATGAACTTGGAGCGGCACTCGGGGATATCGACACCTACCGAGACAAGTCGACCGGCACTGATACCGAACGGCGCGGGTACCGTGACCTCGTCGCCCAGCTCGAAGCCGGAACGGTCGACGCCGTCGTAGTGCACGAAATAAGCCGCCTTGCCCGGTCGCTGCAGGACCTCGAACGGACTGTTAGCCGCGTCACCGACGCTGGCGCGGAAATTCACTTTGTCCGCGACGGTCTCGTCTTCGGTGACGGGAAAGAAAAGCCGATGCAGCGGCTTCAACTCCAGATGCTCGGCGCGTTCGCGGAATGGGAAGCCCGAGTCAAGCAGATGAACACCCGCGAGGGTATCGCTGCTCGGCAGCAAAACGATGAGTATCACCACGGACCGGCCCCGCTCGGCTTCGAGAAAGACGATGGCCGACTCATCGAGACCGACACCTATCACGAAGTCGTCGCGGTCCTCGATATGGTACAAAAAGACGAGCTGTCAAAGCGGAAGGCCGCCGGCCGGCTTGATTGTTCCCGGTCGACCATCGGCCGGGCGCTGGACCGACGCGAACTGTACGGATTGTAATCAGCTGTCTTCTCTTTGCCTTCGGTACTTGAGCCACCCCTATTCGCTGCTTGAGGTTCTTCTATAACACCGGTCAGTAGGTAATCCGTGCTATACAGATATGTAAATGAAAGTGACTGTATTCTTGGAAAGGTTATTTTGATGTATAGTTATCTCAATCGCTAGCACGCCATGTTTGATTTACCGTCCGGGCCTGACGCCGAGCAGGAAGACATTCTTCGTGCCACGAACGCACTACTGGGTCGCTCATTCGGAGAGATAGACGAAGAAATACAGGGGATGGCAGACGACGAACGTGCCCGGTCAAAGCACGGCGTAGCAAATGTCATCGAGAGTGGGTATTTTAATATAGAGACAAACTCCTCCGCAGAACCGGACTTTGGCAAAGCTGGTATCGAACTCAAGGTTACACCGTTACGACTGACAGGGAATAATGAGCTGGTCCGGCCGAAAGAGCGGCTTGTGCTCTGTATGTGCGATTACATGGAAGTCGTTGATGCCGACCACTGGACCGATGTTCCTGCACTTCGGAAAAAGCTTGAGCAGGTACTGATAATCTGGTATATACATATTGTTGGCCAGGACCGACGTACCTACCCCATTGTGTGGTGGACACTTTGGGAACCGATGACCGAACCTGAGTGGTCCGAGATTATCCAGTCTGACTTCGAAATCTGCAAGAAGCGCATTTTGAACGGTGAGGTACCGAGCGAAAAACACACTCAGCTCCTCGGAACTTGCCCGAAGCATGGCGGAGGGTACGACCGCGAAAACCCAGAAGAATCTCCGCGGTCTTCCCGAGTTGCCCAAGACGCACATCCAACGCTCGATTATGCTGAGAAACGTGGCTGGTCAATCGGACTCGGGGGCTGCATGGACCTCTTTGAGTCCGCAACTGGCCTTGAAAAGGCAAGTCGTGGGCGCGCCAGCGGCATCGAATTAACTGCGCTTTGGGGAGCGGCCCAAGAGCGTACGCCGCACGATATCCCAAGGTTTAGCGATGCAATAAATGAAGACGATGACAGCTAGAAGTCGGTTATTCTCGCACCAGCAGAGTCAGCAGTAAACGGCTCTATTTCATTGGCCACCTCTTTGCCGTCCTCATCCACGTTTATATATAGGTTAGAGAGGACCGGAGGATAACTGTAGGCAACGTGCTTTTCACGCCAACTGTCGGGGTTGGCTACAAGCTTCGTCCAGTCGTCAAGAGACACCTTCCCAGCAGGGTAATTGAACGAGTTTTTGTTATAGACATAATGCGAGTCAGACTCATAATCACCAGCCGCTTCGTCTAGGAACTCTGAAACTGTTAGAACGCTCAGTTCCGCATCTATCGGCATATCACTACAAGGCTCATTTTCCTGAGACCGCTGCAGGAGTTCCTCAACATGCCGACAGTCGCTTGAATCCATATCGTCATCTAATACGACTGCAATAGAGCTTGAGACGCGTTCCGTATCTCGGTCACCGAGGACAGATGAATCTCTCTCGCCAGACACGAATATGGTGTTAATCCCGAGGTTGCTCATATCTCGGTCCTCAGCATCGTCGGGGAATGATTGGAGCAGCTTCCGCGGATATATCAACTGTCGAAGCCGCCATACTTTCTTTGCGAGCTGAGCTTGCCGGTCTTGCAGTGTGTGAGATTCCTCACGCCGTTCGTCCCACTCTTCAAAAATTTCCCCACGTAGGTCCGGGTACGCTTCCACAAATTCCTCGCTCAATTCAAACCCAAGCGGCCACCGCCCCATGGCTTCGCTTTGTCCAAGTACCGTTCCAGTCCCTCCGAATGGGTCGAAGACCACGTCATCCGGCTCCGTCGTCAGATGTACAATGCGCTCGACAAGCTCGCGAGGGAACGGTGCCGGGTGGTCAATTGTCATGTCGCTCCAGCCCCCCTGAGTCGGAGTTACCATCTCCCAGATGTTGTCGGGGACCATCCCACGGGGATGGTATCGTTCGGGGTAATCAATCCACCAGTCTTTGAATTCGGCTGGGTCAGCGATGCGGATTTTGTCTAAGTCGAAATGGAAGTCATTCTGCTTGCTAAAGCAGAGTATATATTCGAACACATTGCGGAACTTCCCAGTCCCACTGTACGGCAGCGCACGCACTTTGTCCCAAATGACGATGTCCTGAAGAACCCACGAGCCTTCAGTCGCATCGTACTCGAAGCCACAGTCATCAGAGCAGTATAATATACCAGTCTCTCTATCCTTATCTAGAGGAGCGCCGCACTCATCGCAGGTTGTTTTGTCTTCGAGATTCTCGCATACGTCGGCGATATCGGTCGGAAGGCGAACGGTGCGGCCGCCCTTTTTGAATGTGTTAACGACGACCCACAGTGAGCCGTCGGGCTTCGTCACGTCGTAGGTCTGTTTATAGATATCCCGGAGCTCCTCGAGATAGTCCTCATAATCATCACCCAGCCCGACTTGGAGTTCTTCATCGTAGCCGTAGTCCTTCACGTCTGCATATGGAGGCGATGTTATCGTAACATCGACTAAAGCGTCATCTACATCGGTGAACGCCTTGGACAGGGTCTCATAGAGGTTTCTGGTGTCCTCGTTATAGAACCCATATCCATCAGGTACCTCGCCATCGACGGGCCTGATGAGGGATGAATCGGTCATCTGGTTGCCGTAGAGTCGGTTGGTATATTGGTGCTGTGCTTCGTTCTGGCCCTATCTGCTTCTTTAATAAAACTCTACCCTCTGAACGAATTTCGAGCGTACTGAACTTTGTATCTCAATCGTTTATTTTGACTCGTTGCCCGAGCGGTGGTGCAGAATAGATAACAAGGCCTAACTCGGCAGATTTCGATTACCAGGTTCGTATAAACCGTACCGATGTTTGGGGAGAAGTAGTTGTTTACATCGGGGCGGAAACTTGTCTCACTCAAGAACCGAAATCCGATAGCTCAGAGTGTGGGCTGTCTTCCGCACCACCGCCACATTGCTCGATATGCTCGTCGAACCAGTCTTGGAGGTGGTCGGGGACGTCGTATCTGTCTAGGCGCTCGGGAAGTTCGCCTGAACGGGACTGCTCGGCTAGCTCTTCCTCCGTTTTATTTATTTCTGCTAACACCTTCAGAATGGCGTTCATTGGTTGGTCTCGGCCCTGTTTTCTGTATTGAGGACCTCCGCGCTCAATCGGATGGAAATTGAATCTGTAATTCACATCCTCCACGATGAATACGAGTGCCAGAAGCCACAGGAAGGCACGCCGGTTACTGTATCGTAGTTCGTCCGGGTTTGAATGGGGCGGCAGGTCGTCTGCCAGTTCCACAATCGCATCTCTAAGGTCAGTACCTCGGTCTTCGGCCCTATACAAACGATACAGAGCCTGCATGAACTCGCGACCGCTCGACTCACACAGGGCATTTCGCTTGACTTCGGAGAATATCTCTTCGAATGGTGCTTGGTCGATGTCGAATTCGAGTTGCTCTCCCTCAGGTCCCTCAATCAAACCTATGAAGTCCTCTGCGTCTTTCCTCCCGGGTTTCTCCACTAATACCCTCCAACCATCGAACTCATCGATGACTGTTTGCCTGTCGCCTGCTACCCCCTGCCGATACCCTGGAAGCGTCTCTCTTGCCCATTCACTGTGATTGAGCTTTCGGCGCTCATGGCTGGGGTCAAATCCTGGTCCGATATCATCCAGGTCCGAATGTCGGGGATGCATCTTGAATAGAATAAACCGCTCAGACCCAGAGACGTATTCACCAGCAATGGAAAACCCCCATTTGTCCAACCTAGCGACTATTTTATTTATTTCGGCGTCAGTGGTTGACTGTTCAGATACTCGCGCTAAGATACTCCCGCCACACGTCGCACTCGTTTGGATATCGAGTTCGCCTTGGACTTGGACTTCGTCCATCGCATAATCGGGATCTGCTTCACAGTGATGCCGCGGAGAAATCCGGGAAGACCCTGGAGGGACACGATTCAATATATTCTCGGTGATGAGCTGGTCCAAGGTCGCGTCTACATCTTCCCCGAAGTGAACAAGCACCGTGAACAGAGGCCCGTCTGAAATCGGTGTATGATTGAAGCCGCTACTATCAACGGTGTATTCAGACATATCGCTCACATCGAGAACGGGGCCTGCTTGGTAAGGGTGTGCAATATTGAAGCTTGCCCCAGACGCTCGCTCGGCGCCGTCGAAGAAATCCGGCAACTGGCTAGTTTCCCAGAAACCGTTCGTATTACTCACGGGTCGAACATTGTCTGGGTCATTCATCGAGGGAATCTTCGCTACCCGGCTTGTGTCCGCGAGGCGGCTCGCTAAGTACTCGGCATCAATATCGTCGTTAAACGGTGCCAGATAGCAGGGCTCTTCGCCTCGGAAATCGTCGATAGCCACTTCCACGTCGTTTGCGTGTGCCTCGGAAATATCATTGTGGCCAAGGAATCCTGCTGCTCCTTGAAGTGTCGGTGGATGCTCCTCGACACCGGCGAGCGTCAGCCCCCACCCGCTGTCGGCTTGGTCCTTCAGTAGCCATAGAACCTCGCGACGGGCAATTTCGGGAGTCGATGCAGGGTCCTTCTGAAACAAATATAGAGTCGTCGATGTCACGCTATCACCGAGAAAAAAGTCTCATAGTTAAATAAGTCTAGCACGATGAACTGTAATCTCTGCCAAACTATATTGTCGCGAATCCCATGTGATGGATAGACGCTTACCGAGCAACGAGACGTCTGTTCTTTGGAGACGGCTGGCTTCCGCTGAGGGCAGCATTAGCGCCCTAGCGACGGGACTCAAACTGGCTTTTTGCCAATTTAAGCACTTAGAGGGATTTAGATTCCATATAGGCGCTTCTTAGCTCTTCTATTTGATTCAGTTGAACGCGCGGTGAGTGGCAAGGATATGAGCTACAGGCTCTCTTTCAGACGCTTCGGATGCCGCGGGTGGGGATAGAGCTCGGCGTCAAGGTCGCCCTCCAGATACAGACGCCCCTCGGTAGTCAGCTGAACCATCCACCCGTTATCCGGTTCAACGGACACGAGACCAATATCAGCCATTCGTAGGCACCGCTCACGAATCTGCTGTTCAGTAACGTTGAGCGGGATTTCGACGGTCATCATCCCCGGAACCGACCACGGTTCTTCGTCAAGCAATTCCAGTATCCGTTCGTCAAGGCGGTCTTGCCAGCCTGCGTTCCGTCGAATCGTCATAGTTGGAGAACCTACGTGCCGTTTGCTTCACCTGCACTCTCCGCACCGTCGCTGTCTGCATCGGCTACATTACGGTCAAGATAGGCACCTCGCTCGGCGTCGTACTCTTCGTCGAGGTATGCCTCCCCTTCGTCAGTAATTATGTACACGCCATTCCCGAGATGTTTCAGGAGGCCGTGGTCAACGAGTTTCTTTGCCCGTTGACTGATATACGAGCGTGTCCACCGGACCCGCCCGCTGTTTGCCATCTCGCTCGGCGTACCTGATTCGTTCTCTGAGAGATATTCGAGAATCCTCTCATCGCACAGGACCATCCACTCCGCCGAGCGTCTCATAGGTGATTATAACCACCACGAAAAATATAGGTGACCAATATATTCTACTGAACTCCAAGAGTGGTGGGAAACTCACTGTTAACTATATTTTACAAGAGGTAATTGGTTACCCTACGAGGCCGCTGGCGATACCTGTCGCTCATCGTCGTGGTATCGTTGGGGCCGTGTCACCAGCACGACCCCTGAAATGCGGTTTCGTGGGATGAACCAATGGGTTCTGAAACCACAGCGGGCGAAGCCCGCACTGATACAGACGCACTGCCGAATAAAAAGCCCGCCGACCTCTCGAAGTTCCAGCTCCGCATCCTCGCAGTGCTGGCCGACGCCGGCGACGCCCCGAAGGGTGTCACCGTCAAGCGCCGTCTTCAGGAGTACTACAGCAGCGATGTCAACCCCGGCCAGCTGTACCCGAACCTCAACGAGCTGGTCGAGACCGGCTTCGTCGCCAAAGGTCAGAAAGACAAGCGCACCAACGCCTACGAGATTACCAACGACGGCCAGCAGGCGCTCACTTCGGAAGTCAAGTGGCTCGCTGCTCGCACCGCCGGCGTCGCGGAGGAAGCATGACAGGCGACCCACTCAGCCGGCTGTTCGTTGAAGACAGCGACGACCGCCCCGACGAGGTCGTCGTTGATGAGCTGACGACGATGGACGCCGGCGAGTTCGTCGCCCGGCTTGAATCGCTTGCCGAGGCGGCCGAGGCAGTCTCGACGATGGCCGGTGATGTGGAGCGGCTTCGGCAGACCGGGCTTTCGGATGAGGACGCCCGCGACCTGATTTACGGGCGGAACAACAGCCTCGCAAAACGCGACATTGAGGCGATGTTTGAGACGGTCGACGCGGTCGTATCCGGTCGCGCCGACCGCCCGGCAAAGCGCCTTCTGTCGGAGCTTTCCGGGTGAATCTCTCGGAGACAGAGGAGCTGATGGACGAGCTTGACCGCTTGAACCGGAAGTACGGAGGGATGGATGATGAGTAACGGTGAGTGTCTCAGCTGCGGGTCGCACGTCTCGCAGTCGTTCGTTCGGGTATTCGGCGACGGGGGTAACTTGTACGCCTGCCCGAGCTGCACGACCCGTGAGGCCATCAAGCGCGGGGCGGCTGCCGACCCGGACCACGACCGCCGCGTTACTGTGCCGCCATCGGACGCCCGCCGGCAGGCTGGCGACACGCCCCGGGCGACGTGGGACGGCAGACGCACCACCAGCCCGGAGGGCGTTCAGTGAGCCGGAACCGTAGCCGTGAGGCCCCGAGCGAGTGGTCGCCCCGGAACGCGGCGGAGCGGTATATCAAGCACCGAGCTTCGGACACGACGGAGTCGAGCCGGAGCGGCTGGTGGTACCGCTTGAAACTGTTCGTTGAGTGGTGTGAGGAAGTCGGTCTGGAGACGGTCAGCGATATTCAGCCGCTCGATATCGACGAGTATCACGATATCCGTGCTGAGGCAGTGGCTCCGGTCACGCTCGAAGGCGAGATGGCGACCTTGCAGGAGTACCTTCGGTACTTGGAGGGGTTGGACGCGGTCGCCGACGACCTCAGCGAGGCGGTTCATGTCCCGAATCTGGACGCGTCGCAGCGGTCGAATGACGTGAAACTCTCGACGCCGGAGGCGATGGCGATGCTACAGTACTTCCGCGAGACGCCGGCGGTTCGGGCGTCGCGGAAGCACGTGTTCTTGGAACTCGTGTGGTTCACCGGAGCCCGGCAAAGCGGCCTTCGGGCGCTGGACCTGCGGGATGTCCATCTTGATGATGCGTTCGTGTGGTTCAAGCACCGTCCGTCGGAGGGGACGGGGCTGAAGAACAATCTCGATGGCGAGCGGCCGGTCAGCTTGCCGTCGGGTGTGGTGGATGTCCTTCGGGAGTACATTCACGAGAACCGGAATAGTGAGACGGACGTTCACGGGCGAGCGCCGCTTTTCACCACGTTACAGGGTCGTCCGTCGGGTGACAGCGTTCGGAAGTGGTGTTATTTGGCGACTTTGCCGTGTTTGCATTCGGACTGTCCGCACGGGAAGGACCGTGAATCGTGTGATTGGACGGGCTACAAGTATGCGAGTAAGTGCCCGTCGACTAGGTCGCCGCACCGCATCCGGACGGGGAGTATAACTTACCAACTGAATATCGGCTTTCCGACGGAGGTGGTTGCGAATCGGGTGAATGCGTCGCCGAAGACGATTCGAGACCACTACGACAAAGCGGACCGCCAGGAGCGTCGCCGCCGGCAGCGCCGTCGTATGGAGTCTGACCGGCGTGGATACGTACAACAGATGGACTTCGATTATGAGAACGATATCGGGAGTGACGACTGAGATGCACAGCCAGCAAACAGGAGACAATCCGGCCGCAGTACCATTTTTTTCTCGGTCGCGCCGGCCCACTTTTCCCGCACTTCCATCAACGAATAACCCCGGCTGATTGCTGTCTCGGACGGGCATGACTCCAGCGGTCCCTGACGTTGAAATACGAGACTCACTAGCAGTGAAACATGCGAAAACCACGCGTCACCGACGACGAGACGCACCCAGCGGCGGACATTGACGCTGTCGTTGCTGACCCGGAGGACGTCGCCGAGCTCCTCCATCGTGAGCACACTGAGTCCGACCCACTCCGGAGCCACGGCTTCCGAATCGACCCGCCGCTCGAAGGAGATGTTCGGGCGGAGCCACACGTTCAGGACGGCCCTGTCCGCCACCAGGGCCAAGCGCCGCAGCCGATTCACCTTCCGCCGGCAACCTTCGTCGCCAATGAATCCGGCGACCATCCGAACGAGACACACCTCGAACCACCGACGGAGGCCCCTGACGAGGAGTGGCGCTCGGCGGTTGAGGAAGCATTGATATCGCCAGTCCGAGTCTCATTCGACGACCGGACGGGCAACGAAGTCTGGGTAACCGCCCGATACGAGTCCGGAGACAGCTAGACGGCCCGCTGTGCCTCCTTTCTAAGCGACGACTCCAGTGCCCGGTCTTCGGCCAGCAGCTGTAGCTCTGCTCTCGCGTTCGTCTCAACGAGCCCCTCCAAGGCCTGCCTGCGGAACGTCCCGCGCAGGCCGGCCGTCTGCACGAGTACCCGGAGGTTCGTCTTCTCGCCGCTTTCGACCAGTCGCTCAATGGCCGCGAGACGCGCATCGCGGTCGACGTTCGACTTGACGACAGTGCGGAATGCCTCTGACATCGCCTGTATCTGCGCCCGCCGAAATAATAAAACTGTCCTTAGGAATAACAAGATATATTAGAATATGGTCTGTATATGATATTAGATGAGCGAGCAATCGACACCAGTGACGGTGCTGTCCGGGACGCTCGGTGCCGGAAAGACGACCACGCTCAACCACCTGCTTCGGGAGAGCGGCGGCCGCGAGCTGGCGGTCCTCGTCAACGACATGGGCGAGGTCAACGTCGACGCCGAACTCGTCGCCGAATCGTCGGATATCTCGGCGGAAGAAGAAGAGCTCGTCGAGCTGTCGAACGGCTGTATCTGCTGTGAGCTCCGGGGTGACCTACTGGACGCCATCGGCGCGCTCACGAGCGAGCGGTCCTACGACGGCATCGTCGTCGAATCGACCGGCGTCGCCGAACCGCTGCCGGTTGCCCAGACGCTGACGCTCGGGTTCGACCAGTCCGACCTCGACCCGACGGAGTTCTACGAGGAGACCGGCATCGAACCGCTCGAGAACTGCCACCTCGATACGACGGTCACCGTCGTTGACGCCCATCAGTTCCAGTCGGCGATGGAGTCCGACGAAATACTCGATGACGACGGCACCGAAAAGCATCTCGGCGACCTGCTCGTCGAGCAAGTCGAGTTCTGTGACGTGCTGGTGCTGAACAAGTGTGACCTCGTCGATGAAGCGACGCTTGATGAAATCGAGGCCGTGCTGGAGACGCTCCAGCCCCGCGCTGAAATCATCCGGACGACCCACGGCGAGGTCGATGTCGATACTGTCGTCGATACGGGTCGGTTCGACTTCGACGAGGCTCGGCAATCGGCCGGCTGGCTGCAGGAGCTACAGGAGCCACACGCCTCTGCCGAGGAGGAACACGGTGTCGGCTCCTTTGTCTTCGAGGCCCGGCGGCCGTTCCACCCGGAGCGGTTCGCCGAACTGCTCGATGACCTTCCGTCGTCAGTCGTCCGCTCGAAGGGCCACTTCTGGCTCGCCGGCCGCGAGGAACTCGCAATGTCGTTGAACGTCGCTGGAGAGTCGATTCGCATCGCCCCCGGCGGCCGCTGGATTGCAACGCTGCCACCAGAAGAGCGGGCAGAGCAGTTCGAGGCGCACCCGGAGCTGGAATCCATGTGGGACGACGAGTGGGGCGACCGCGGCACGCAGCTTGTGGTCATCGGTACTGAGATGGACGCAACATCGCTTGAGGACCGGCTTGCTGACTGTCTCCTCACAGACGAGGACATGGAAGCCGATTGGTCGGCATTCGAGGACCGGTTTCCAACCTTTGAGCGTCCCGAGGCCGAGCCCGAAAAAGCGGATGCCGACGAGGCCGAACAGGCGGGCACCGACGACTCCGAGGAAATCGGGCTCGCCGACTGAGTGATATCTCCCGCCGTGACTGATACCCGCAACCCAGCACAACCGACCCGCGACGCCCCGACACCGGTCGAGAACTACCGGGCCGCCGTCGAGACGGACGACGACGGCACAACGACCTGTACCATCTATTCGACCGCCCCCGCTGACACCCTCCTGACCACGTGGATTTCGGCCGACGGCGACAGTTTCTGTTCGCTGGCCGAAATGCGGTAGGTCCGCCGCCTGTCGGCGTTCCTCCGTCTACCTGCTGTGTTATTTTTCGACCGGCGGCCGCCGAACGATGACGACCGGAACAGCGGTCTGTTCGGCGACTCGTTCGGAGGTATCACCGAAAATGCGGTCCCGGATCGTCGGCTCGTCCTCGCCGACGACGAGGAGGTCGTGCTCGTTGGCGGCTGCAACGAGCGCCGAAAGCGGTGCATCGTCGGCCTCAATGACCGTCCGGAACCTCGCCTCGTCGAGGCCGGCTTCGACGAGAGCGCTACCGAGCGCCCTCAGCGCCTGCTCAGCTTCCGCAGTGTCTGCATCGGGCGTGGCGGCGTGATACAGCGTTGCGCTCGCGTCGGTCGACCGCAGCAGCGCTGCCACCGTTGCGGCGATGTTCGGGACGTTGATACCGCCACGAATCGCCACGAGCACGCTTTCTGCGGCTGTCGCCGGTGCTGGAAACAGTATCGCGACGCGGTCGATGTCGGTGGCGACCTGTTCGATGGTCCGCTGTGAATCGTGGGTAAACGTGAGACGGGTCTCGACGGCCGCGCCGGCCGCCGCGAACGTCTCGGCGACTGTCTCCAGCGTCTGTCTGGCGTCGTCCTCAAACTGGTCGCGGGCCTGTTTCGGCGCGGTCTGGTCGGGAATCTCGACGACACCGACCACCAACACCGGCAGCGGCGACAGAAACGCCGCCAGCGTCTCCGGAACCGACTCTCGACCACGGACGTCGACCGGAACGACGATTGTCGGGGGGGTCGATGTCATTGCAACTCCTCCCGCAGTGATACGTCCTCCGCGTACAAAAAGTACCATCCGACCGCGACCACGGCGATAACGGCACCAAGCCGGCGGGATATCGGCTGCATGTAGTAGATGAGGCCGAAGCTCGCCAGCCCACCGGCGATAGGAACGGCTGGATAGCCCGGACATTCAAACGAGGGCTGATACCACGCGGGCTCCTCGTGACGGAGTTTGAGCAACGCGAGACACATCAGCCCGTACATTACGAGGTGGAGAAACGACGCCACTTCGGCCAGCACTTCGGTGCGGCCAGCGGCGACGAGTAGCACGGTCACACCGCCGGCAAACGAGAGCGCGAAGTGCGGCGTTCCGTACCGATGGCTCAGTTCGGCCGCCTGTGGCGGAGCGAGCCGGTCAGCGCTCAACGCGTACAGTGTCCGCGAGGCGCTGAGTATCGAGGCGTTCGCGCTGGAGACAGTTGCTAGCAGCCCGGCCAGTAGGACGCTCGCCGCACCGAGCGGGCCGAGATACACCCGCGCCACCTCTACGATGGCCGTCTCACCCATTGGGCCGATGGTCTCCGGGGCAAACGTACTGCCAGCGATAAGCAGCGTGACGACATAGAGGATGCCGACAAGCACAACCGACCCCACCATCGCCAACGGCAGGTTCCGGTCCGGCTCGACGATGTCCTCGCCGACGGTGGCTATCTGTGCAAAGCCGAGATACGACGTGAACACGAGCGCCGCCGTCGTCAGCACCGGCTCGTATCCGGCGGGTGCAAACCCCGTCGCTGGCTCTCGGTCACCCACGACGCCGAGCAGTTCGAGGCCGCTGGCAGACAGGAAGACGGCGAGGATAGCGAGCAACAGGCCGACAACGGCGTTCTGAAGCGTTTCCGTGTTCTCGGTGCCGAGGATGCTTATCGCCGTTAGACCGATACCGGCCACGATGCCGAGCAGGGCCGCCGCGGTGATGGGTCCGACGGCGACCGGTGGCTCCCCGACGACCCCAGCCGCTTCGAGTATCGAGACGGCGTACTCGCCGAACCCGACGAGATAGAACGCCGAGGCGAACACCAGCCCGAACCCGAGGCTAACGCCGACGACGGCCCCTGGCAACGCGCCGAGGCTTCGTGAGATGAAATAGTAGCCGCCGCCGGATTTCGGCATCGCGGTCGCCAGTTCCGCAGTCGGCAATGCGACGAGCAACGCGATTACTGCACCGATGGCAAACGACAGCGCTGCAGCCGGTCCGGCACGACCGGCGGCCAACCCTGGGAAGACGAAGATTCCCGCGCCGATCATCGTACCAACGCCGATAGTCAGCGCGCCGGCCAGACCAACGGTCCGGTCGAGGTCCGACTCCGAGGTGACTGCCTGCTGTTCCGGTGGCACGTGTCCGTAACATTACACCAATTGAATTAAGCCCGCCCTCTGTGACCAGTGGCTGGGATTTGCCGGAGGTCACTCTACCGTGACGCTCTTTGCGAGGTTCCGGGGCTTGTCTATCGGCCGCCCGAGCGCGGCCGCCGTATGGTAGGCAAAGAGTTGGAGTTGAACGTTTGCGAGCACTGCCGCCGTTCGCTCTTCGGAGTCGGGTATTCGGAGGACGTGGTCGGCGTACCGGTCGGCCTCGGAACGGCCGTCGGTGACAACGACGACGGGGGCTCCCCGCGCCTGTACTTCTTTGATGTTGTTGACCGTCTTGCGTGCTGCCTCTCCATCCCCAAGAACGGTGGCCAAAACCGGTGTCTGCTCTGTCACGAGCGCCAGCGGCCCGTGCTTGAGTCCGCCTGCGGGGAACCCCTCCGCGTGCTCGTAGCTGATTTCTTTCAGCTTCAGTGCGCCTTCCAGCGACACCGGATAGGCGAGTCCGCGGCCGATGAAAAAGTAGGCCTCGCTCCCGAGATACGACTCAGCGACTGCTTCCGACCGAGAGTTGTCGAGGACGGCCTGGACGTCGCTCGGCAGGCTCCGGAGGGCGGCAATCGTCTCCCGGTCCGTAGTGTCTGCCGCCAGCCACTCGGCGAGCAACGCCAGCGTCGTCTGTTGGCCGGCAAACGTCTTCGTCGCTGCGACCCCGATTTCCGGCCCCGACCGAATGTAGCAGACGTGGTCACACTCCCTTGCGAGCGTTGATCCGACGGTGTTTGTCACCGCCAGCGTCTCCGCCCCTGCGCCGCGTGCTGCCCGTGTCGCCGCCAGCGTGTCTGCCGTCTCGCCGCTCTGTGAGACCCCAACGACGAGCGCCTCACCCGGTGGTGGTGACAGCGCGTACTCGTGGGCGTGATATGCGTCAGCCGGAATCCCGGCCACTCGGAACAGCGACGCCCCGTATAGAGCCGCGTGATAGCTCGTCCCGGCGGCGACGAGGTGAAGACGCTCCGGGGACAGCCGCGACAACTCCTCGAACTCGATTCTGCCACCGAGTTCGTCAACGCGGCCGCGGAGACACTGCCGGAGCGCCCGTGGCTGCTCGTGAATCTCCTTGAGCATAAAGTGCTCATAGCCGCTCTTGCCGGTCTCTTCGGGACTCCAGGGGACGGTCTCGACCGACTTTTCGACCGGCGTTCCGTCGACTGTCGAAATCTCCCAGTCGGTCGGTCGAAGCACGGCGACCTCACCGTCATCGAGATAGATTACTTGGTCGGTGTATTCACGGAACGCTGGTACGTCGCTTGCGAGGTACGTTTCCCCGTCGCCGATGCCGACTACGAGCGGCGAATCCTGTCTCGCAGCGAAAACAGCGTCTTCCCCCGAAATGACGCAGGCAACAGCATAGCTCCCGTCGAGCCGCTCTATGGCCGCCCTGAATGCGGCCTCAGGCGGCTGTTTTGCTTCCAACTCGGCTTCGATGAGGTGCGGGATGACTTCGGTATCGGTTTCGCTCTCGAAGCGGTGCCCGTCGGCTTCGAGCTCTGTCCGAAGCTGTCGATGGTTCTCGACGATGCCGTTGTGGACGACAGCAACATTATTTTCGCAGTCGGTGTGGGGATGCGCGTTGCCGTCCGTCGGCGGGCCGTGCGTGCTCCACCGGGTGTGGCCTACAGCGACCGTCCCAGAAATCGGCTCCGATTCGAGCGCGTTTTCAAGCGCATCTAGCTCGCCGGCTCGCTTGACGACACTGAGGCTGTCGCCGCCGGCGGCGATACCGGCCGAATCGTAGCCCCGATATTCGAGGCGTGAGAGCCCGTCGGCGACTCTGTCGACCGTCGACTGCCCGTTCACACAGCCAACGATACCGCACATCAGCGAACCACCTCAGCCTCGTCTGCAACGTTGGCCTCAAGCACAACGCCAGCGGCGACAGTCGCCCCCACCCCGATGAGCGCCCCATCTGTAACCGTTGCTCCGCCCCCGACGGTCGCCCGGTCGGCGATAACCGCCCCAAGTCGTTGCTGTTCGAAGATGTCGTCGCCGACCCTGATATCACCAGGGCCGCCGGGGACGGCAACACCGGGGCCGACGCTGGCGGCTTCACTAAGGACACAATCACACAGTATCGAACCCACGTCGGCTCTGCTGTCCGAGTCAAGCAGCGAATCCCGCACTGTTGTGTTTGCGCCGACGGTCACGTTCCGCCCGACGGCAACATGCGGGCCGACGACGGCACCAGCAGCAACCTCCGCATCCGGCCCGACGACAACCGGCGGCTGCAGCGTCGCGGCCTCATGGACCCGTGCGCTGTCGGCAACCCAGACCTGCGGCTCCCGTTCCTCGATGGCGACTGCCCCGGCTTCGAGCAGCTCCCGGAGTACAGCCAGCAGGTCCCACGGATAGGTGGCGTCGACCCATAGCCCGGCTGTCTCGACTGCGTGTACCGCTTTGTTTTCCAGCAGCGTCTCAACGACTGTGGGGAGCTGCAACTCACCGCTAGGACGCGGCATCCGTTCGATGGTCTCAAAGACCGCCCTGTCAAAAGCGTAGACTCCGGCGTTGATATGGCTGAACGGCCCGGCACTGGGGGCGGGCTTCTCGTAGAACGACCGGAGCCGCCCATCCGATACCTCCACAGCTCCGTATTTTGAGGGCGTCGGATGCTCGATGGCAGCCAGCGTCGGCGTGCCGTCGAACGCCGTGCGGACATCATCGACTATCGGTTCGCCGATGACGCGGTCACCGTTGACGACGAGCACCGGCCCGTCGACCACCGGTGCAGCCTGTTCTAAGGCGTGAGCGCTGCCGAGTTGCGTTTTCTGATGGACATACGTTATCGGCACCCCACGGAAGTCGTCGCCGAAGTGGCTCTGTATCCGCTCGCGTCGATAGCCGACGACGATACAGAGCCGCTCGATGCCGCAGTCGACGAGCACGTCGAGGACGTGTTCGAGAATCGGCCGACCGGCCGCCGGTAGCATCGGCTTCGGCCGGGTCCTCGTCAGCGGTCGTAGCCGCGTCCCCTCGCCCGCCGCGAGGACGACCCCTGTACTGATATCCATACCACAACGTCCGCCCGGCGCGGAATGAACCTGTCGGCGGCGGGGACACCCGCTCGGCGATTTCCGGCAACCACTGGTGGGCGTCGGTACACATTCCATCCCACGCGCCCTACACGACAGTATGGCACGCGACTACCCGAAGGAAGCCCCAGCGGGTGTTCCGCCGGAGGACCGCGAGCGAGCCCGGGAGCTCCAACACGAACTGGTCGTTCTAAAAGCCCGGCTTGAATCGGCGACCTTCGACCAGCAGGAGGCCTACCGGCGGGCGATACGCGACCGGCGCGAGGAGCTACGGTCGCTCGTCGAGACCGACACATAACCGTCGAACACAACACCGAAGGCGACCGGCCACCGATACCTGCCAATGACGGTTCTCGACGCCGCCCGTGACGCGCTTGATTCGGGTCCGGTCTGTAACGCCTGCCTCGGTCGGCTCTTTGCCGACCGGAGCTTCGGACTCACAAACGAGGCCCGCGGCCGGTCGCTCCGAACAACCATCGCTCTGGAAGACGACGAACCCTACGAGGAACCAGAGGCAGACTGTTGGGTCTGTGAGGGCATTTGTGACCGCTTCGAGGAGTTCGCCGACCGCGTCGTCGATGCCCTCGGTGAGACGGAATTATACACATATCAGGTTGGAACACGCGTCCCGCCACTTGTGGCCGAAAACGACCGCCTGCTCAGAGCCGAGGCAGGTCTTGCGGAAGACGCTGGCGAGCCGCTCAAAACGGAACTCAACCGCGAGGTCGGCCGCCGGGTCGGCGCGCGGCTCGACGCCGATGTCGACTTCGAGCGGCCGGACGTGCAGTTCCTGCTGGACCTTGATGCCGATACGGTCGAAGTACAGCGCAACTCGCTTGCCATCTACGGCCGCTATCGGAAGCTCGAACGCGACATCCCACAGACTGAGTGGGACCGCTACGACGAAAGCGTCGCGGAACTCATCTCGCCGCCATTTCTCAGTGCGTTCCGCGGTACGGAGGCTGTCTTCCACGGCGCTGGTCGCGAGGACGTGGACGCGTTGATGCTCGGGACTGGCCGTCCCTTCGTCCTCGAAATCAAACAGCCCCGCCGACGGCAAGCCGACCTCGAAGCGCTCCGGGAAGAGGCCCACGACCACGCCGACGGCAAGGTCGAAATCGAGAACCTGACCGCCGTCACCTACGAGATGGTCGAACGCGTCAAAGAACACGACGGCGACAAGACCTACCGGGCCACAGTCGAGTTCGGTGCGGCCGTCGACGAGTCGGACTTCGAGGCGGCACTGGCCGAACTTGACGGCACGACAATCGAACAGCGGACGCCCCACCGGGTCGACCATCGGCGGGCAGACCTCGTCCGGGAACGGACGGTTCTAGATATCGACGGTGAACTGGAAGCCGACCACGCCGCAACCGTCGAGGTCCACGGCGAAGGAGGGCTCTACATCAAGGAGCTGATGAGCGGCGACGAGGGGCGCACCGAGCCGAGTCTTGCCGGGTTGCTCGGCGTCGGGGCGACCGTCACTGCCCTCGATGTCCTTGCTGTCGAGGGCGTCGATGAGCCGTTCCTCACCGACGACTACCGGCTCGAACGCGACGGAGAGCCGGTCTCCGGAGCGTGACACCTGCTGACGGGGACGGCGTGACCCCGCTTGTCGGCGTCGACGAGGCTGGCAAGGGTCCAGTCGTCGGCTCGATGTTCGTCGCCGCGGTGCGTGCGCCCACCGAGGCGCTCCCGGACGGTATCGACGACTCGAAGCGGCTCACCGACGACCGACGAGAGGCCCTAGCCGACCGACTACGGGATGCCGACCGTATCGATGTCGCCGTCGTCGAGTGTCAGCCCGCCGACATCGACGACGCGAATATGAACGACCTCACCGTCGCGGCACACGCTGCGGCTCTCGATGGCGTCGCTGCATCCGGCGAGACGGTGTTGTGCGATGCCGGCGATGTTGACGCCGGCAGGTTCGCCGACCGGGTCGCAGCCGCCGCCACCCTTGACGTTTCGGTCGCTGCCGAGCACGGCGCTGATGGCAGCGACGACCTCGTCGGCGCGGCCAGCATCATCGCCAAATCCGCCCGGGAACGTCACGTCGAGCAACTCAGCGAACAGTACGGCGCGGTCGGCAGCGGCTATCCGAGCGACCCGACGACGAAAGCGTTCCTCCGGGAGGCGTTCGAGCAGGAGGGCGGCTTCCCGCCCTGCGTCCGTACCTCGTGGTCGACCTGTGAGCGGATACGCGCCGAGGCCGAACAGACCGACCTCGATGGGTTCTGACATCGTCTGACGCCGGGAGGGCACTCGGACTCCACCGAGGGCGTTGTCGACACCGGGGACGGCTGCCGGTCCCGGTGGGGTTTTTACCGTGCAGTCTGGAGGGGTGGTATGGACGCCTTCGAGGCGTCGGCGAACGTGCCGGCGGAACTACAATTTGAGCGCCGGCCCGTGACCGACCAGTCCTTCGAGAACGCTCTCGAGAAGGCCCGCTCGGGGGTCCGGCTCGATGTTGATGACGCCATCGAGCTGTTGACCACCAGCTCCGACACCGAGGGCATCGACCAATCGCGGAAGGAGCTGGTATTAGAGGCAGCCGACCGCCGCCGCGCCGAGGTCGTCGGTGAGGAGGTTACCTTCGTCGCCAACCTCAACAACAACGTCACCACCGCTTGCAACGTCGGGTGCCTCTTCTGCAATTTCAAGGACGCCGCCCAGCGCTTCGAAGCGGACTACGACGGCGACAACGCCGGCTTCACCAAGACGCCGGCGGAGTCACGCGAGGTCGTCGCTGACGCTGTCGACCGCGGCATCTACGAGGTCACCTCTGTATCAGGCCTTCACCCGGCACTGGCACTGGACGAAGAGCACCGTGAAATCCTCTCGGCGGCCGACGACGGCCACAACTACCAGCCCCCCTCGACCTACGAAACCGACCCGGGCACGTACGTCGACCAGCTCCGGGCGATGAACGTCGACGACGTCCACATCCACTCGATGACACCCGAGGAGGCCTACCACGCCCGACGCGGTACCGACTGGGACTACGAGACGGTCTTTCGGCGGCTCAGCGACGCCGGACTCGACTCCGTCCCGGGAACTGCCGCCGAAATTCTCGTCGACGAGGTCAGAGACGCCATCTGCCCGGGGAAAATCGGCTCCGACGAGTGGCTCGAAGCGATGACCGCTGCCGCCGAGGTCGGCCTCGACACCACGGCGACCATCATGTACGGCCACGTCGAAAACGAGGCCCACCGGGCGATACATCTCGACCGCATCCGTGACCTGCAGGACCAAACCGGCGCGATAACGGAGTTCGTTCCGCTGTCGTTCATCCATCAGGAGACGCCGCTGAAGGAACGCGGACTCGTCGACGGCGGTGCGTCAGCCCACGAAGACGAACTGATGGTTGCCGTCTCGCGGCTCTATCTCGACAACATCGACCACATCCAGTCGTCGTGGGTCAAGTACGGCGATACGCAGGGGTTAAAGATGCTCAACTGCGGTGCCGACGACTTCATGGGGACGATTCTCTCCGAGGAGATTACAAAACGGGCAGGCGGCGACTACGGCGAGTTCCGGTCGATACAGGAGTATGCCGATATGATAACCTCCATCGGCCGCGTGCCGGTTGAGCGTTCGACTGACTACGAGACACGGCGCGTCGTCGACCCCGATGCCTCCTCTGTCGGCCCGCGACTCGGCCCCCGAGCGGACGGAACACCACTCCTGTGACCGCCTTCTCAACACCGCTGCCGGCTGCCGCTGTCGACCCTTTCGACGGCGACGTGAACACCCTTATGTACCTCACTCTCCCACGCCTAGCCGATGGAAACACAAGTTTCGCGACGCCGGCTGTTGCAGGCCGGCGGCGTCGGTGCGGCGGCTTCGTTTGCAGGATGTGGCTACATGGATACCGAGGACGGCGGTGCGCCGGCCGATATGTCCGGCCAAGGTCCACACACCGTCGCAATCGGTGTCGCTATCGACCAAATGGAGATGCAGGCCGCCGAGCAGGAGTTTGAGGGCATCCAACAGGAAGCCCAGGAAGATTTCGAGGCCGGCGAAATCGACCAACAAGAGGCGTCGGACATGATTGAAGAGGCACAGGGCGAACTGCAGGACACCCAGCGGCAGCTGCTTCAGGACGCCATCGACGGCGTCGAGGCCCACGCCGAGGGGACGGAGGCGCTCTCCGTTCTCGACTCCGAACTGGAGTTCGGTCTCGTGCTCGTCGAGGGCAGCGGCGACGCCATCGTCGGCACGCTCGCCTCAGAACACGTGCAGGCCATCGTCCCGGAAGACGAGTTCGAAGCCATACAGGGTCCGCAGGGCGAGCCGGAGCCGGAGCCAGAACCGGAACCGGAGCCGGAACCCTAGACGCTTTCCAACACGCGCCGGTATCGTCGTCCCGCTTCGCTGTCGGCCTCGATGGCCGACTGGATACGAGGCGAGAGCCACTCACTGGCTGCGTAGCGGTCCTGTACTGGGAGCCGCTCTTCGAGCGGCACTCCCGCTTCCTCTGCGATGTTTTCTAGCTCGCGCAGCGCCGGCCACGCGTAGTCGGGATTGACGTGGTCGTCGGTCACCGGCGAGACACCGCCGAGGTCGTCGACCCCACAATCGAGTAGCTCCCGGACGGGCGCGAGGTTCGGCGGCGACTGGACGCTTATTTCCGCAGGCAGCCCCGCACGGGCCATCGCTGTCGCCCGGCGAAGCGTCTCTAGCTCGGGCGACCCCTGCTGCCAGCGGTCGTTGTTCGACACCGGTTGGACGATAATCTCCTGAATGTGGCCATACCGTTCGTGAAGCTCCCGGATAGCGAGGATACTCTCGGCGCGGTCCCGGGCCGTCTCGCCGATGCCGACCAGTATCCCGGTCGTAAACGGGACGCCGAGTTCCCCGGCAGTCGCAATAGTCGCCAGCCGCTGTCCCGGCTCCTTCGCCCGCGGGCCGCCGTGAGCGCGTACCTCGGCAGTCGTCTCCAACATAACACCCACCGAGGCGTTCAAGTCGGCGACACGCCCCATCTGCTCGCGCGTTTGGTCGCCGGGATTCGAGTGCGGCAACAGCCCGCAGTCAAGCGCGATGTCGCAGGCCTCTCGAAGGTAGTCGTGTATCGAGTCATGGCCCCACTCGGCGAGCTGGCCGTGAATCCGCTCGTAGCGGTCGTCGGGGTCGTCGCCGAATGTGAAAAGCGCCTCCGTGCAGCCGGCGTCAGCGCCGCGTTCACAGATGTCCCGGATTTCCGCCGGCGACAGGAGCGACGCCTGTCCCGGGGGTTCGTAGTAGGTACAGTAGGTACAAGTGTACCGGCAGGCTGTCGTCAGCGGTACGAAGACGTTCCGGCAGAAGGAAAGCGACTCAGCCGCCGAGACGTCATCGGGTGTTACCGAGAGCAGCCGCTCGGTGTCGCCGTCGTCAACCTGTATGTCGACGCCGTAGTCGGCCGCTCCGAACACATCTTCCGGTGAGAGCCTCCGGCACTAAAACGCTCGCCTGCCGGCGGTGTTATCCGCGCCGCTCGACTGTCGTCCGGCCATCCGTCTCGGCCAGCCGGAACCCAGCGTTTTTGAGCCAGTCGGCGCTCCGGCCGTCGCCGTGCAACAGCACCTCCGCGAGGTCGGTCGGCTCGTCGATGTCGACGGCCAGCCGGAAGGAGTCGACACTTCGGGCATCGATACCGGCGCCTTCGGCCGCGCGGCGGTGGTCTCGTACCGAGGTGCCGTGGTAGTCGACTGTGAAACCATCCGCACGGACGACGAGGGCGTTCGTGCCGCCACCGAGTCCCGGTGCGATGACAACGTCGCCGGTGGTTGCGAAGAGTCGCCGCAGTGCCGCCGGCGTCACCAGCGCTACGTCGGCCATCACGACAGCCGCGGGCGGCGAGAGATGTGCGTCAATCGCTGGCGTCAGCGGCCGTTTGTCGACAACGACCGGCTGTTCGATAGCCAGTGGCTCTGTGGCGAGGACGGTCGGTTCGCCGCCGGCTGCTTCGACAGCATCACAGACATCAAGAAGCATCGCACGGGCAAACGCGGCCCGCTCGTCGGCATCGAGCGTCCCGGCGAGCCGTGTCTTGGGCTCGCGAGCCGCAAACGGGACGAGAACGTCCATCTACCTCAGTCGGCTCGTATCTTGCTTTCGCGACTGATAGACACGGTAGCCGCCGAAGCCGAGCAGTGCCAAGACGATGATGGCACCGCCGGCGAGGAGGCCGGTTCGGATAAGCTGGCTTCGCGTCGCGTCGCTTTCGGCGCTTTCGGCCAGCGAGATGGCGTTTTCGAAGTTCCCGTTTTCGTAGGACGACACGGCGCTTTCGAAGGTGTCTTGCCCACTTCCGGAGGCGTTGACGGCTTCACGGGCGCTGTCGAGCGCCTGTCGGGCTTCATTGCTCTCCTCGGTGTAGTGGTGTACACCGTGGTCGTTGATGTGGCGGTCCGTGCCACCCGACCGTTCTTGTGTGAAGTTCGCCGCGCTGAACTGGTGTGGCGGGTCGTAGCTGATGTTCTCGATTTCCGGGACCGTTCCTGTCACGCGGACCTCGATTCGGTCGACGTTGTCGTCAATGTCGACATCTTGGGCCGCACTCTGACCGTCCGTCTCACTCCGGTCGATTTCGGAGCCGGCCGGGTCGTACTGCCAGACCGTCCACGTCACGTCTGTCAGTTCAGTTTCGGCCGCAAGCGTCCACGTGTTGAACTCGTCGAAGAGGTCTTCGACTTCGAAGTTCGCTTCGAAGTCGGTACCGACCTCAGCGTCCTCAGGAAGGTCTTCGGAGCTGCTCGTTGCCGCGGCAGCACCGCCGACAAACAGCGTCCCGACGAGCAATCCCGCGACCAGCAGCGCGACGAACTTACTGCGTTTCATCGTCGCCGTATTCTATGAGGTCATCCAAGTCATCTTTGCTTTGCGAGCGAATCTCTTCGACTTTCTCTTCGGCCTCGACGGCCATCCGCTGCATCTCTTTGACGCGCGGGACATCCGTGACACCGGAGAGAACGACAATCGCGGCGACCTTGTCCTCGTTGGGCAGCGGGTAGTCGCCGGCGCGGACCTCCATGCAGTCGGTCTGGCTTTCGAGCCACTTGCGCGCCTTGTCGATACCCTTTCGGTTGAGCGCTTCCGGCGGCCCCGAAACAAGGAGTAGCACTCGCTCGGTGCTGTCGACCTCACACTGGAGCGTGAGCTTGCCGAGCGTCGCCTTCCTCACGAGTGAGGTAATGCGGTTCGTCGCATCGCCGCCGCTTGAGAACCCGTTCTTATCGTTTCCACCGCGGAGCCGGTCGAGCAGGCCGGAGCTTTGTTGTTTGGTCTGTACCGGTTCGCTCGCGTAGCCGACGCTGGAGATACCGTGCTCGCCGAGCGTGTTGATAATCTCGGAGGCGTCGACGACGCTTTCGGCGACGTTGTCCCCGAGTGCCTCGACCTCACCTGCGGAGAACAGCGCGCCGAAGCGCGTGATTATCTCCGCGTTTATTTCAGCATACCCTTCGCCGAGGCTTTCCCCGCCGGTTTTGAACGCGTCGTTGTCGAACGTGAGCAGGTTGTCGACTGCCTCAGCGAATCGCTGGAACGACCGCGCCGCGTTGCGGTTGTAGATACCCCCCTCGTCTCTCGCGGGCAGAATGCCGAGCCCGTAGACCGGCTCGACGTAGAGCCGCTGGAGATGTTCCGCCAGTACCGGCGCGCCGCCGCTGCCGGTGCCCCCGCCGAGTCCGGCCATAACGAGAAACGCGTCGATTTCGCTGGATACCATCCGGTCGATGGCGCTTTGGATCTCTTCCATGTCCTCCTTTGCACACCGTTCACCAAGCTCGGGCTCGGTCCCGGCGCCGTGGCCCTTGACGACAGACTGGCCGATGAGGACTCGGTTTTCGTTCGGAACGTAGTCGAGACCCATCAGGTCAGCCTTCGCCGAGTTGACGGCGACAGCGTGCCCGACGATACCGGTGCCCCGGGTCGAGTCATACTCGAGAAACCGGTCGAGGATTTTCCCGCCGGCCTGCCCGAAGCCGATCATTGCAAGTTTCATATCGGTCCTTATCTGACATGCAGCCTACGGAAATGATAAGCTTTCGGCCCACGTCAGACGGTGAGATGACATCACACGGCCGACCGCCGACAGACGATGGTGTGTTAGTCGTCGATGCTGAGGTAGTCGCTGACTGTCCGAAGCGTCCCACTGTCGACGCCGAAGGCAGCCACGTCGTTTTCGTCGGTCGTGTTGTCGAACTGGAGCGACCGGTATTGGTCGCCGCCCATCCGCGGGACGCCGGGGAGTGAATCAAGCACCGACTCGGGGACGGAACCGAGCGCTTTGAGCCCGGCCCCGGCGACCGCCATCGGTATCGGAAGCACGTTCACCGGCCGACCGTCGGCGGCGTGTGCCAGCTTTGCGATTGATGCCAGCGTCAGCGCCTCGGGACCGCCGAGCTCGTAGATTTCGCCGGCGTGTTCGTCTTCCGTCGCCGCATCGGCAATCATTGGGGCGAGGTCTCCGATCCATATCGGCTGGAACCGCGTCTTTCCACCGCCGGGGAGCGGCGTGAGGTATGCCGGTGCGAGCTGCTTCGTGTACGGGATGAACTCGCCGCCATCGCCGAAGACGACCGATGGTCGGAGGATGACCCATTCGAGCGACGACGAGCGCACGATGTCTTCGCCTTGGCCCTTGGCGCGGATGTAGGCCGTCTCGCCGTCCGGGTCGGCCCCGAGTGCGCTCAGCTGGACAAGCCGGTCGACGCCGTGTTTCTCGGCGGCCGCGACAACGTTCTCGGTGCCGTCGCGGTGAATCCGGTAGTGCATCTCGTCGCCGCCGCTCGGCCGGAACAGCGGCGATAGTGCGACGAGGTTGACGACGGCGTCGACGCCCTCGAAGGCCGGCTCGATGGAGTCGTAGGTCGTCACGTCACCGGCTGTCGCCTCGACGCCTTCGGGTACCCCGCCGTCGTCGGGCGACCGTGACATCGCCGTCACCTCGTGGCCGCGGTCGTGTAGCTCTGCACAGAGGTGAGTGCCGATAAATCCCGTTCCGCCGACGACGAGTAGCTCCATATGGATACTGTACTCCCGGAACCAACATAAAACGTCGTGGCAGTCGGCCCCAGCGTCCCTTCCATTCCGGTCGGTTCGGCCCCCTCCACAACGTATATTCCCCGGCCGCCGGCAGCCAGCGTATGGACCACTACCGGAAGCTCGAGCGGATGTACCACGAGACGCCCTGCAACAGCGACCTCGATTTGACGCTCTCGATTACCGGCCCCGGCGAGGCCGAGCTTCGACTGGCCGTCGACGAGAGCATGCACCACGCCGCCGACGGCGTCCACGGTTCCTACTACTTCAAGGCGCTCGACGACGCCACGTTCTTTGCCGCCAACTCGCTCATCGAGGATGTTTTCGTGCTCACGACCGACTTCCACATCCAGCTTACCCGTCCCGTCTCGACCGGCCAGCTCCGGGCGGAGGCCGAGGTGGTCAACGACCATCCCAGACAGCTCATTGCCGACGGCGTTCTTTACGACGGCGACGGCAATCAGCTCGCTCGCGGTACCGGGACGTTCGGAAAAAGCGACGTCGAACTCGACGCCGAAATGGGCTACGAGCTCTCCTCGTGACACCCTGCTCGTTGAGGCGTGCGGCGAGGGCCGCCGGAATCTCGAATCACTTATCCGCCCGCCACGGCTCTGTCCTCGCATGAGCGAAATCGTCGTCACGTTGCCGGACGGCTCCGAACTCGAAATGGAGTCGGGGTCGACCGTCGAGGACGTGGCCTACGAGATCGGACCGGGGCTCGGCGACGATACGGTCGCCGGTGTCGTCGATGGCGAACTCGTCGACAAGGCTGAACAGCTCACCGACGACTGCGAACTCGTCATCGTCACCGACCAGTCCGACGAGTACCTGCAGGTACTCCGACACTCCGCGGCCCACGTCTTCGCACAGGCACTCCAGCGGCTCCATCCCGAGGCAAAGCTCGCCATCGGGCCGCCAACCGAGGAGGGGTTTTACTACGATGTCACCGGCGTCGACCTCGACGCGGACGACCTCGAGGCCATCGAAGCGGAGATGGAAACCATCATCGAAGCCGACCACGACATCGAACGCGCCGAGCGTTCGCGCGAGGAGGCCTTCGAAATATACGAGGACAACCCCTACAAGCGCGATATCCTTGAAACCGAAGCCGCCGATGAGGACCCGGTGTCTTTCTACACCCAAGACGATTGGCAGGACCTCTGTCAGGGGCCACACGTCGATTCGACGGGCGAAATCGGCGCGGTCGAACTGCTCAACATCGCCGCCGCCTACTGGCGCGGCGACGAGGACAACGAGACGCTGACCCGGGTTTACGGTACCGCCTTCGAGTCAGAGTCGGACCTCGAAGGGTTCCTCCAGCGACGCGAGGAAGCCAAAAAGCGCGACCACCGAAAGCTCGGCCAAGAGCTCGATTTGTTCTCGATTCCCGACGTGACCGGTCCCGGGCTGCCGCTGTACCACCCCAACGGGAAGGCCGTCCTCCGGGAGTTGGAGGACTTCGTCGACCAACTAAACGACGACCAAGGCTACGAGTTCGTCGAGACGCCGCATCTTTTCCGGACCGAGCTGTGGAAGCAGTCGGGCCACTACGAGAACTACGTCGACGATATGTTCCTCCTCGATGTCAACGACGAGGAGTACGGCCTCAAGCCGATGAACTGCCCCGGCCACGCTACCATCTTTAACCAGGGCAACTGGTCGTACCGTGACCTGCCTGTCCGGTACGCTGAAAACGGGAAGGTCTACCGCAAGGAACAGCGCGGCGAGCTCTCCGGGCTCTCCCGCGTGTGGGCGTTTACTATCGACGACGGCCACCTCTTTGTCGAACGGGACGCCATCGAGCAGGAGGTAAACGTCATCATGGACCAAATCGAGGAGGTCCTCGACACGTTCGACCTCGATTACGAGGTGGCGCTTGCCACCCGGCCGGAGAAGTCGGTCGGCTCCGACGAAATCTGGGAGCAGGCCCAAACGCAGCTTCGCTCGGTGCTCGAATCAAGCGGCATGGATTACGACATCGAGTCCGGTGACGGTGCCTTCTACGGGCCGAAAATCGACTTCGCCTTCGAGGATGCGCTCGGGCGCAACTGGGACGGCCCGACCGTCCAACTGGACTTCAACATGCCCGAGCGGTTCGATTTGACCTACACCGGCGAGGACAACGAGGAACACCGCCCGGTGATGATTCACCGCGCGCTGTACGGCAGCTACGAGCGGTTCTTCATGGTGCTCATCGAGCACTTCGACGGCAACTTCCCGACGTGGCTCGCCCCCGAGCAAGTGCGTATCCTGCCGGTCTCCGACGACAACATCGGCTACGCAAAACAGCTCAAGAACCGCTATCTCGACGATTTCCGCGTCGAAATCGAGGACCGCTCGTGGACGGTCGGCAAGAAGATTCAGACCGCCCACGACGACCGCGTCCCGTATATGCTCGTTGTCGGCGACAACGAGGAAGAAGCCGGAACCGTCTCCGTCCGCGACCGCTTCGAAGACGAGCGCAAGGATGTCGATGTCGAGACGTTCCGCGACCACCTCGCCAGCGAGGTTGAGGAAAAGCGCGTCGAGCCGGATTTTGTCGACGAGTAGCCTACTCGTCGTCCTTTTTGAGGTCGTCTAGCTCCGCTTCGATTTCGGGGTCGGCCGCTGCTTCGTTCGTTTCTTCGAGTTCGACCTCGGGGTCTGCTTCTCCGTCGCTTTCGACGCCGGCGTCGGCTTTGAGCGTCTCCAGTTCGGCTTCGACTTCGCCTTCCTGACGGACCTCTTCGAGTTCGGCCTCAAGGTCGCTCTCGTTTGAGAGGGCGCTGTCGAAGGCCCCGGACTCTTCGAGTTCGTCCATCGCCGCCGCGCGGGCCTCCATGTCCTCAGTGTCGTCGCGGGCGCGTTCGATGGAGCGGTTGATGTTCTCCATCTCCTCGCCGGCCCCGGTCATCGCCTCGCTGACGCGGGCGCTGGCTTCGGCGGCCTCGTAGCGGGCCTTCATCGTCTCCTTCTCGGTACGGAACTCCTGGATGCGGTTTTGAAGCTCGTTTTTCTTTTCGACGAGGTTGTCCTGCGTGTTCTGGAGGTCGGCGATTTGGGTTTCTAGGTCCTCTATCTGCTGCATTTTCTGCTTCTTTTTTTCCAGTGCCCGCCGCGCGAGGTCGTCGCGGCCTTGTTCGACGGCCTGTCGTGCCTGCTCGTTGTGTTTCTCGACGTTTTCTTCGAGGCGGTTCTTCTGGATTTCGAGGCGTTTCTTCTGTGTCGTCAGGTCGGCAATGCCCTGTTTCACGTCCTGAAGCTCGTCGCGAAGCTGCTCGTAGGAGTAATCGAGCGTCTCGTGGGGGTCCTCCGCGCGATTCAGGACGGCGTTGATCTTCGACCGGATGACGTAGGATGCCCGGGAGAGGATACCCATATACCCGTCCTTTGTGGCCGGAACCCTTAAAACGCTACTCCGTGGTCGCGTCGGCCGGCCGCAGCTACCGGTCGCCGCCCGTCCGGAAGGAGAAATCCAGCGCGCCGGCACTATGGGTCAGCGACCCCAGAGAGATGATGTCAACGCCGGTTCCGGCGTAATCGACGACATCGTTGAGCGTGATACCGCCGCTTGCCTCGGTCAGCGTTCCGTCGGGCACGGCCGCGGCTGCGTCGGCCGTCTCGGACGGCGACATATTGTCGAGCAGGACGATGTCCGCTCCCGCTTCGGCAGCGGCGACAGCCATCTCGGCCGTCTCGGCCTCGGCCTCTATCTGCGTCGCAAAAGACGCCTGCTCGCGGAAGCGTTCGATGGCTGTTTCGACGCCCATCTCGGCGATGTGGTTGTCCTTCACCATCACCATGTGCGACAGGTCGAGCCGGTGGGTGTCGCCGCCGCCCGCCGCGATGGCCCGCTTTTCGACACCGCGCAGTCCCGGCGTCGTCTTCCGCGTGCCGGCGATAGCGACGTCCGGGGCAACCGCCCGAGCCCGTTCGACGGCTGTCCGGGTCTTGGTGGCGACGCCGCTGGCGTGGCCGGCGATGTTGACGGCGACTCGCTCGCCGCGGAGCACGTCGCTTGCAGCCCCCGAAACCCGGAGTACTGTCTCGCCGGCCTCGACAGCGTCGCCTGCCGACCGACGGCTCTCGATGTCGACGCCGAGGTACTCGAAGACGGCAGCGGCCGCTTCCAGCCCCGCGAGAACGCCCGGCTCTGTCGCGACGAGCCGCCCCGTCGTCTGGCCGGGGACCTCGTTTGTCACGTCGTGGTGGCCGAGGTCCTCTCTGAGCCACCGCTCGACTTGTGACTGCTCAATCCGCATCCGCGGCAGCCTCCTCGACGAGGTGATGACACCCGCGCGAGGTCTCGTTTTCCCGGGCCGCGCGGGTAATCAGCAGCGCGGCGATACACGCGTTCCGGAGTTCGTACAGCGACCGACTCGTCCGGGTTCGGATGTAGGCGTCGATTTCGCCCTTGAGCCGGCGGAGGACACCCGCCGCCCGGTCGAGGTCCGAAGGCGTCCGCTCGATGCCCACGTAGTCGTCCATGACGCGCCGCAGCCGGATGAACTTCTCTTCGGCGAAGCTGTCGGGAAGAGACGGGTCGCTGTCCCGAAGCTCCGGCACTTCGACGGCCACCGGTTCGTTGCCGGCTGCCGCCTCGCCCGCTCTGAGCCCCCAGACGAGCCCTTCAAGCAGACTCGTCGAGGCCAGCCGGTTCGCGCCGTGAACGCCGGTTCGGGCACACTCGCCGACCGCATACAGCTGGTCTAGTGAGGTCCGGCCCTCGGTGTCGACAGCAACGCCGCCACAGAGGAAGTGTTCCGCCGGTGCGACCGGGATGCCGGCCTCGATATCGACGCCGCGGTCCCGGCATGCGGACGCCAGACCGGGGAACTCGGCTTCGAAGTCGACCGGACCGACATCGAGAGACACCCCACCGGTCCGTTCCCGTTCCGCCCTGACCGCGCGGGCGACGACATCCCGCGGCGCGAGTTCGGCGTCCTCGTGATAGTCCGGCATGAACCGTTCGCCGTCGGCGTTCCGCAGCAGCGCGCCCTCTCCACGGACGGCCTCGCTGAGCAGGAACGTTCCGCGGTCGTCGCCGTCCTCGCCGGCAAAGGCGGTCGGGTGGAACTGGACGTACTCCATGTCGGCGGTGTCAGCGCCGGCCAGCGCCGCCATCGCAACGCCGTCGCCGGCCGCCGTCGGTGGGTTCGTCGTCCGGCCGTAGCAGGCCCCGACGCCGCCGGTCGCCAGCACCGTCGCGCCGGCGAGACAGGGTGCCCACTCGCCGTTTTGCTCCAGCATCGCGCCGTGGACTCGGCCTTCCGCGGTGACGAGTTCGAGCGCCGCGGTGTCGGCCAGTATCTCGACGTCGTCGTGGGATTCGAGATGCGACATGAACGGCCCGAGCAGGTGCTTGCCGGTTGCGGCGTCGACGTGGAGAATACGCGGCTCGCTGTGGGCTGCTTCGCGGGCGTACTCGTGTCCGTCGTCGCCGTCGAAGTCGACGCCGAGCGTCTCGACGAGTACGTCCTCGACAGCCTCGTCGGCCGACTCGACGAGCACATCGACAGCAGTCTCGTCAGCGAGTCCGTCACTGGCGGCGATGATGTCGCGTTTGAACTGCTCGGCGTCGCCGCGGGAGACGGCGATGCCGCCCTGTGCCCAGTAGGATGTCGACTCCTCGGGGCGGGTGGCCTTCGTTGCCAGTGTCACCGACGCGCCGGCGCGGGCACCGGCAAGCGCCGCCGCACAGCCGGCGATACCGCTGCCGACGACGAGTAGCTCGGTCTCGCGTGGCTCCCCTGTCATATCTCCAGCATCCGTTCCAGCGCCAGTTCGGCCAGCTCCTTTTCGCGGGGCTCGACCTCGATGACGTTCCGCTCTCGGCCTTCGATGAGTTCTTCGAGCACCCACGTCAGGTAGTTGGGGTCTATCTGCCGCATCGCGTTGCAGTCCATGCACGCATCGCCACACAGCGGCAGGACGTTCACCTCGGGGTGCCACCGCTGGAGGTGATTTGTCAGGTGGATTTCGGTGCCGATGGCCCACGTCTCGCCGGGGTCAGCGTTCTCGATAGTCTCACAGATAGTCGATGTCGAGCCGGCGATATCCGCGGCCTCGACGACTTCGCGGCGGCACTCGGGGTGGACGACGACCTGCACGTCGTCGTGTTCTTCTCGGATTGTCTCGATGTGGTCTTCGGTGAAGCGCTCGTGGACCTGACAGTAGCCGTCCCACAGCACGATGTCGGCGTCGGCGACCGCCTCGGTGTCTTTCGATTCGGGGTCCCACGGGTCCCACTCGGCGGTCGAATCAGCCATCCCGAGCCGGTGGGCAGTGTTCTCCCCGAGATGCTTGTCCGGCAAGAAGAGCACCTTGTCACCGCGCTCGAAGGCGTACTCGAAGGCCTTGTGGGCGTTCGAGGAAGTACAGACGAGTCCGCCCTGTTCGGCACAGAAGGCCTTCAGGTCGGCGTAGCTGTTCATGTAGGTTATCGGGATGATGTCGGTGTCGTCGTCGACAGCCGCGGTAAGCTCGGCCCACGCAGCGTCGACCTGCAGGGCTTCTGCCATGCCAGCCATCGGGCAGGACGCCTCCATCGACGGCAGGATAACCGTCTGGTCGTCGTCGGTGATGATGTCCGCCGACTCGGCCATGAACGTCACGCCGCCGAAGACGACGTACTCGGCGTCGGCCTCGGCGGCCCGCTTCGAGAGCTGGTAGGAGTCGCCGATGAAGTCGGCGTGGTCGACGATTTCGCGCCGCTGGTAGTTGTGGCCCAACACGACGAGGTCATCGCCGAGTTCGGCTTTCGCTGCTTCGATGCGCTCGGTTCGCTCTTCTTCGCTCAACTCCCGGTACGTTTCGGGAAGTTGTTCGAGGTTATCGTACTTGAAGAGGCTCAGGTCGGTCTCGAGTTCGACCGTTTCCATTTCCGGCATTGTCTTGGTACCTTGGGTTATCCTGACTAACGGTGCCGTACTTTGATAAAATTTTGTCTTCAACACCGGCCGATACAGGAATATCTTGCCGTGGTGCGGCGAATTGCGGGTCGGAGTAGTGGCACGGTGGCGACCCCGCAGAAAACTGGCGGGGCTTACGGCCGATACACAACGTCGCCGTCAACGACCGTCATCGTCACATCGATGTCAGCGATAGCGTCGTCATCGACGGCCCATGGTGACTCCTCCAGCAACACGAGGTCGGCTCGCTTGCCCACCTCGATAGTTCCGAGCCGGTCTTCGTCGTGGCCGGCGTAGGCCGCCCCGGTCGTGTAGGCGCGCAGTGCTTCGGTCACCGTGAGCCGTTGGCTGTCCTCCGGCGCGGTGACGGCCTGCTCGACGCCGTACAACGGGTCAAGCGGCATGCAGTCGCTCCCGAACGCGACCGGCACACCGGCTGCCAGCAGGTCCGCAAAGCGGTCGACGGTCGCGGCTCGTTCGGCCCCAAGCCGCGCCGCATAGAGGCCGCCAGCCCGTGCCCACCGCAGGAAGTTCGGCTGCATCGATGCCACGGCGTCGAAGTCGGCGGCCGCCCCCGGAAGCAACTCGGCGTGTTCGATGCGGTGTCGGCGGTCGGAGTCGTCCGGAAGCGCCGAGAGCACCGCCCCGACGGCTTCGTCGCCGATGGCGTGAACCGCAAACTGTAATCCGAGGTCGTCGACACGGGCTGCGAGTTCTCTGAGTCGCTCAGGGTCGGTGAGCCACTCGCCGCGGCCGTCGGCGTCGGCATACGGTTCCGACAGCCGTGCCGTCCGTGCGCCCAGCGAGCCGTCCGCATATGCCTTGATGCCGCCGACCTCCACGAGGTCGCTGCCACAATCGGCGACGAGCCCCGTCTCCTCGACGGCGTCGAGATGGTCTGCCCAGTAGTAGAGCCGCACGCGCAGTCCGAGTTCGCCGTCGCGTGCCATCGTCCGGTAGACGGCGGGGGCTTCGGAGGCACGGACCATCTCGTGGACGCCCGTAACCCCCCGCTCGTGGGCGTCGTCGCGTGCTGCCGTCACCAACTGCCGCGTTTCAGCACGGTCCGGAGCAGTCTCGCGGCGGAGCCGTTCTGCAGCCGCCTCGCGGACGACGCCGGTCGGCTCGCCGTCGGTGCGCTCGACGCCCGCTTCCGGTAGTTCGTCGCCGTAGCGCTCGAAGACGACGCTGTTTGCTGATGCGGTGTGTAGGTCCTCCCGGAAGGCGACGACCGGCCTGTCTGTCGATACCGAATCTAGCTCCGCCCGCTGTAGGAGGCGGCCGTCATCCCAGTCGGATTCGTCGTAACCGTATCCGAGTACCCACGCGTCGTCACCGTCGGCGGCCTCGTGAAGCCGGTCGAGTGCTGCCGTCCGTGTCCCCGTATCGAGGTCGGCCCGAACGAGCCGTCGGCCGAGGATTTCGAGGTGCGTGTGGGCGTCGATAAAGCCGGGGAGCAGTACGTTCCCGTCGCAGTCGACGACATCGGTGTCGACGCCACGCAGGAACTCGACCTCGTAGTCGCTGCCGACCCGAACGATGCGGCCATCACGGACGGCAACGGCTTCGTGGATTTCGTCTGACTCGCCGAGGGAGTGGACCTCGGCGTTCTCGAAAATGCGGTCCGCCGCGCGTGTCATACCGGACCCGGCGGCCGCCAGCGTCTTGAAGCCGCCGCTGTCGCCCGACCGCCTGACGGAAACCCTTAGTCGCCGGCTCCCGAGCGACCGGTTTGGACACTGACGCACTCGTCGACGCCGTCAGGGACGGCGAGCTCCGCCTGCACGAACTCGAAGCACACGCTGACGCCGACACCGCCGCCGCGGCCCGTCGGCGAATCGTCGCCGACGCTGCCGACACGAGCCTTGAGACGGTCGGCGAGTACGCGTTTCCCGCCGACGATGCCGAGCCGAACATCGAGAATATGGTCGGCGCGGCGCAGGTACCGATGGGTGTTGTCGGCCCGCTCGCCGTCGACGGCGACGCCATCGACGGCGAGCCGTACCTCCCGTTGGCGACGACCGAGGGGGCGCTTGTCGCGTCCGTCAACCGTGGTTGTGCCTCGATGACTGCCGCGGGCGGTGCGACAGCGCGCGTCCTGAAGAACGCGATGACGCGCGCGCCGGTGTTCCGGGTCGCCGGGGTCGCCGAGGCGAGCGAAACTGCCGCGTGGGTCCGGGACAACGTCGAGAGTCTCGCTTCGGCCGCAGAGGCGACGACAAGCCACGGCGAACTCCGCGACGTGACGCCGTACGTCGTCGGAGACAACGTTTTCCTGCGGTTCGCCTACGACACCAAGGACGCGATGGGGATGAACATGGCGACGATTGCGACCGAAGCCGCCTGTGAGGTCGTCGAGGCGGAAACGCCGGCCGAACTCGTCGCGCTCTCGGGGAACCTCTGTTCCGACAAGAAGCCGGCCGCGGTAAACAGCGTCGAGGGGCGCGGCCGGACCGTCGCCGCCGATGTCGTCCTCCCCGGGTCGGTCGTCGAGGAGTACTTCGGGACGACGCCGGCGGCCATCGCCGAGGCAAACACCCGGAAGAACCTCGTCGGCTCGGCGAAGGCCGGGTCGCTGGGATTCAACGCCCACGCGGCAAACACCGTCGCCGCCGCCTTCCTCGCGACCGGCCAGGACATCGCACAGGTTGTCGAGGGCGCCAACGCCATCACGACGGCCGACGTTCGTGACGGTGACCTCTATGCCAGCCTCACGCTCGCTTCGTTGGAGGTCGGAACCGTCGGTGGCGGAACGAAACTGCCGACGCAGGCGGAGGCGCTCGACGTCGTCGGCGTCCGCGGCGGCGGCGACCCCGCCGGCTCGAACGCCGATGCCCTCGCGGAAGCCATCGCGACGGCGGCCCTCGGCGGCGAACTCTCGTTGCTCGGCGCGCTCGCGTCGAACCACCTCGCCAGCGCCCACGAGGAACTCGGCCGCTAGTCGTCGTCCGCGTCGATGATGCGCTGGCTGGCCAAGAGCACCAGCCCGGCCGCCAGTAGCAGCCCGAAGGAGACCAGATACAGTATGTTCGCGGTTAAATCGACAAGCGCCGCGACTCCGAGTGCCGCGGCGAACATCACCCAGCCCCCGCCGGCGCGTCGTTCGCCGCCGTAGATGTGGACGCCGGCGGCAACGAGCAGGACGATTGCCCCGCCGCCGACGAAGGCTCCCTCGGGAAGCCCAACGAGAAGGTCGGCGACAAGCAACGGTCCCAGTCCGAGCAACACGACGAGACGACTGTAGGCGGCGGGTTCACGCTCCATACGTCGACACCCGACCCGGAGGTTGAAAGCCCACTCGAATCGCGGCGGCGGTCAGCGACGAATCGAAATGACAAGCAGCGCGACCGACCCCACGACGAGAACAGCAACCCCCGCTGCGAGCAGCACCGCCTCCGATAGTAGTGTCCCGAAGACCAGAAACGTCCACCCGAGCGCGCCGAGGCCGTGTACGGCTCCGACGACCCGGCGACCCTGCCGGAGGTACATGACGCTCCCGGCGAACAGTCCGACGGCAAACACCGCCGCCGACAGCGCGACGAGGTCGACCTCGACGCCGAGCACCGGCAGCCCGTCGGTGACCGTCCCGGCCAAAAACAGCAGGATACCGACGCCGAGACAGACGACAATGACCAGCGGGGCGACACTCGCCGTCTCGTCGGTCGGGTCGCTGTCGCCCTCGAAGTCCTCCGGATGGAATCGGTATTCGTCTTCGTCGCTCATGTCAGAGTCGCCGGAGCGTTCCGTCAGTTTCAGTCACTTCGCCCGCTCGCCGAAGCTTCGTCAGCAGCCGTTCGGCCTTCGCCTCCGGCACGCCGGCCGCTGTCGCGTACTCGACGACCTCGGCCTCGGTCGGCGCGTCGAGTTCGGAGAGGCCATCGAGGAGAATCCGCTTTCGGCTCCGCGAGCCCGATGTGTCCGTTTCTCCCGCATCGGCGACAGCATCGGGGTCGACACCCGACGCCGACAGAAACGTCGCGTCGTCTATCCCGACACCCTCGATGTCGATTGTTTGGGGGTCGACGAACGCCCCGTCGTCGGCCCGGTCTGCGAGCATCGAACTCCGGACACGAGCGGCGGCATCGGCGGTGTCGGTCTGGGCGAACGACCGGAGCTTCCCGAAGCGGTGACGCTTCCCACAGCGCCGGCACTCGGTCGTCTCCGGGCGGTCTTCGACCACCCAGATGGCACGGCATGCAGGACAGCCGACGACGGTGTACATACCCGATACTCTCGGTGTCCCGGCTGAATTACTTTACGAGTCAAAAAGAACGACTGACCTGGGTCATTGACCTCCTCTCCGCCCTAAAGGGCGAAGATTCCTCCGTGGGTAATCCAACCAGATTGATTACCCCGGCTGTGAACTTGCGGGTTTGCTGACGCACCTTCGGCCCTCGACTGAGGGTGTGGCGTATTGGCTATCCGCTCGGTGTTGCCCTCCCCGAAGGGAAGTGACACTCACGGGCGTCCAGCACCGTGAGCAGCGGGCCGGGCCATCGGCCTGACTCTCCGTTCCAGCCACCGTGGGGGAGTCGTCTCGTGACATGCCAACCGCTGCTGGTTGGGCTGGGAAGGTGTGTAAATGTGGAAGTTGAGACGCACTCGTAGCCATCTTGAGCATGAGCACGTTCCCCGCAGCAGCATGTCGCATGTCTACCATTTTATAATTGCTCGCATAAAATAAACGTTGGGATTACAGGCAGTCTGTGTCGCGTGATTTGTAGCATATCATGTCGGCTTCATCCCCGCGCTGAAGCGCGAGGCTTTCGCCTTGTAATTCAGTAACGGACGGCGACGGTCCGTTTAGGCGAGGTCGTAGAGGTTGTCGACGACGGCCTCGGCGTACTCGCTGGTGGCGAGCTTCTCGGCGTCTTCGACCTGTCGCTCGATGTCGTAGGTGACCTTGCGGTCGACGATGGTCTGTTCGACGGCGTCGCGAACGAGGTCGGCCGCGTCGTCCCAGCCCATGAACTCGAGCATGATGCGACCCGAGAGAATCATCGCGGTGGGGTTGACCTTGTCTTGGCCGGCGTACTTGGGCGCGGAGCCGTGGACCGGCTCGGCAAGCACGCGTCCGTCGCCGATGTTCGCGCCCGGCGCGATGCCGAGGCCGCCGATTTGGGCGCCACAGGCGTCCGAGAGGTAGTCGCCGTTGAGGTTCGGCATCGCCAGCACGTCGTATTGGTCGGTGCGAGTTAGAATCTGCTGGAGCATGTTGTCGGCGATGCGGTCGTTGACGACGACGGCGTCTTCCGGCGGCTCGCCGTCCCGTTCTTCCCAGAGGGTGTCCTCGGTGATGACCTCCTCGCCGTACTCCTCGCGGGCGACCTCGTAGCCCCAGTCACGGAAGGCACCCTCGGTGAACTTCATGATGTTGCCCTTGTGGACGAGGGTCACAGAGTCGCGGTCCTTTTCGAGGGCGTAGTCGATGGCCTGCCGGACGAGGCGCTTGGTGCCGAACTCGGTGATTGGCTTGACGCCAATACCGACCTCACCATCGTGGATGACATCGTCGTATCCCATCTGCTCTTCGACGAATTCCTTTACCTCTTGGACCTCGTCGGTGCCGGCTTCCCACTCGATGCCGGCGTAGACGTCCTCGGTGTTTTCCCGGAACGTGACCATGTCCATCTGCTCGGGCTGTTTGACCGGCGACGGGACGCCGTCGAGGTGGTAGGTCGGACGGATGTTCGTATAGAGGTCGAGCTTCTTCCGCAGGGCGACGTTGAGACTACGGAAGCCCGCCCCCACGGGCGTCGTTAGCGGCCCCTTGATGGACACTTTGAACTCCTTGAGTGCCTCGATTGTGTCTTCCGGTAGGTTCTCGTCGTACTTTTCGCGGGCCGACTCCCCAGCGTAGACCCGCATCCAGTTGATTTCACGCCCCGTCGCGTCAGCGGCCGCTTGCAGGACCTTCTGTGCTGCCGGTCCGACGTCCGTCCCGATACCGTCTCCGTGAATAATTGGAATAACCGGGTCGTCCGGAACGATGAGTTCGTCGTCCTCGTCTACCGCTACTTTCTCTCCCTCGGCTGGCACCTCGACTTTGTCGTATCCCATATCGGGGGCCTTCGGCCGGCCCCATCAAAGGCGTACCGCTCTCGCGGCGAATTTTGCATGAACAACCGGGAAGAACCGCGGGGGAGTTCCACACGTACAGGAATCCGACGAAAAGCCACAAACCGTAAGCAGGCAGGGGTCATACCGGGGGATATGCGAACGATTGTCCATGGCGGTGCGGGAACAGCTCCGGCGGAGCCGAACGAACGGCTCGCGGTGCTGGAGGGAGCCGCCGATGCCGGAGCCGACGCACAGACGCCGACCGAGGCGGTCTGTGCGGCCATCCGCCGGCTGGAGTCGGCCCCCCGATTCAACGCCGGTGTCGGCAGCGCCGTTCAATCCGATGGATACATCCGGACTGACGCGGGGCTGATGACGGACGACAGGTCTGTTGGTGCTGCTGCGGGGATGCCCGGTGTCGAACACGCTATCGATGTCGCCCGGACAGTCAAAGACGAGACGCCGCACGTTCTCGTGGCTGGCGTCCACGCCGTCGACCTCGCGGAGACCGTCGGCGTCGAGACCACCGTCGACCTCTGGACCGACCGGACGCGACAGCGGTGGGACGACCTCGATACGAAGCCACCGGACGAGTTGGGCGACCAACTCGCGTGGGTCACCGACCGGTTCGGCGGCGACCCCGCCGGCCGCGACGGAACGGACCACGACACCGTCGGAGCGGTCGCAACCGACGGCGACCGCATCGCTGCCGGCACCTCGACGGGCGGCCGCTGGCTGGCGCTTGCCGGCCGCGTCGGCGATGTCCCGCAGGTCGGCTCCGGCTTCTACTGTACGCCAGCCGGTGGAGTCTCTGCCACCGGTGCCGGCGAGGATATCGCGCGACAAACGCTTGCCCGCTCGGCAGCCGACCGCCTCGATGCTGGCGACGATGCACAGCGGGCGGTCGAGGCAGCCATCGACGACTTCGACGAGGCTGTCGAGGGAACTGCTGGTCTCATCGCGCTGACGCCCGACGGCGACGCCGGAGCGGCATACAGCAGCGAGGCGATGCAGACCGCGGTTTCCGGAACGCTCTGAGCCGGCCGATGCCTGTCATTTATACCCGATAGCGCCCCAGACCCGGTAATGACGCTTGACCCGGTCCACTTCGACGGTATCGCAGGGTTGGCTGACCGCATCAGCCACCGCGTCGATGCCACGGACCACGATGCCTTCGCCGAAACAGTCTTCGAGGAGTTTTTAGACCCGCTCTGGCACGACGGCGACCGCATCGTCGAACCGCTTGGCGAGTTACGCCGTCGCCGCATCGACATCGAGGACGCCGCGCTTCAAGACGCGCCGTTCCCCACCCAGCACGGCCTCGATTCAGGCACCATCAACCCGACGACGTTCACGAACGGACTCGTTATCGACATCGCCCACGCCGCGATGGCAGCAGTCCCTTCGGAGCTTTCGCTCCATCGCTCGCGGACCGTTGTCAAGACCGTCCACTCTAACGACCGGACGGTCGACTGCAACGAAGACGACTGGAGCGGCTTCGACCGCGATGGCCCCGACGGCGACTACTTTTCTCGCGGGCGTGTCCTGCAAGCGCCACACGTAAACCGGTACGAGGAAGGCGTCGTACACGCGCTCTCGTTGTATCTCGCCGAGGTCGAACACGCCCTCGACAACGCTGAGGCGGTCGAGGACCTGCTCGTCCTCGATGGCCCAATCTATCCGAAGGGGTTGCTCGCGTGGTCCGACCGCTCCCCCGAACTCGCGGACCTACTGGTGGAAAACGAACGCCCCCGCGATGTCGTCAGCAGCTACCTCCGGCTCGTCGAGCAGTTCGCCGACCGCGGCGTGCCGCTTGTCGGCGTTGTCAAGAACAGCGCCTCGAAGGCGATTACCCGTGCTGTCCGAAACGAAAAACGCGCCCCGTGGGTCAACGATGCCGCGTTCTTCGAGCGAGTGCTCCGTCGGACCGGCGACGACGGCGAGCTACGAACCGACGCACTGACCTTCACAAACTGGTTTGTCTCCCGCTGTGGCGTCGACGAGCCGCTGTCGAAACACGGCGATGCGCTTGGGCTCGAGCGGAACCGTCCACCGGAGGACTACGAAGTGACGTTTTGCTGTGTTTTCGACCCGCGGACCGAGCTGCTGTTCCGGGTTGAGGCACCAGCCGTTGTCACCCGTGACCCGGAGCTGCGGGAAGCGCTGACAATGCAGCTACTCCGGGATATTGCCCACGAGCGAGGGCCGCCGCTGGCTGTCGCCAAGGCCGACGAGTTGGCTCGCATCAGCCGCGACGAAAAGCGGGCGCTCGTCAAGACTATCGAAGAGCGGTTCGACGCCCAGGAGGCGACAGACTACAACGACGAGCGCTGGACCGGCCCGGTCTGACGACGCAAAAACGGCGACCGTCGCCGGGAAGCGAAGCGACCTTTGTCCGGGAACACGAAACGAACGGTATGTCAACGGCTTCCGCCCCGTCCTTTGCCCGTAACCATCCGAAGGCGCTCGCCACCGTCGTGACGCTCGTCGGATACGTCGTGGTCATCGGAACCCTCTACGGCGACTTCGGCCTCTACCCGGAGATTTCCGAGTCGACCGTCGACCTGCTGGCACACGCCATCGCCGTGGTCAACGCCGCGACAATCGCCTGCCTCGTCGCCGGCATCTACTGGATTCGTGCCGACGAGATACAGAAGCACCGCGCCGCAATGCTGGCTGCCTTCGGGCTCATCCTCGTCTTCCTCGTGCTGTACCTGCTGAAGACGGGGGGCGGCGGCCGCAAAGAGATTCTCGCCGGCGAGCCGCTCCGGGGAGCGTATCTCGCGATGCTCGGCATTCACATCTTCCTGTCGGTCGTCGCGGTGCCGTTCGTGCTGTACGCCATCACGCTCGGACTCACTCGGACGCCGACCGAACTCAAGTCGACCGCCCACGCCACCGTGGGCCGCATCGCCGTTACGACCTGGCTCGTCAGTCTCGTACTCGGCATCGTCGCCTACCTGATGCTGACGTTCTACTACGGACCCGAGCAGGTCGAGTTCGTCCGTGGGATGGCATAAAATGTCAGCGACCGATAAGGAGACGCTCCGGTCGCGCATCTGGGACCGGCTTGAATCGGACGGGCTTGCCAGATTTCCATTCCCGCCCCACGGCCGGATTACCAACTTCGACGGGGCGGCCGAAGCGGCCCAGCGGGCGATGGACCTGCCCCAACTGGCCGACGCCGGCGCGGTCAAGGCCAACCCCGACGCGCCGCAACTGCCGCTCCGGCGGCGGCTGCTCAAGGACGGAACGACCGTGTACATGGCCGTTCCCCGGCTTTCGGAGCCAGCGTGCTTTGTCGAACTCGACCCCGAATCGCTCTCGGACCTCGATGCTGCACCGACCGTCTCCCACATGCGGAACTACGGCCGCCCCGTCGAACCCCCGTCGATGCCGTCGATAGACGCTATCGTCGTCGGTAGCGTCGCTGTCACTCGGGATGGCGTCCGCGTTGGCAAGGGGGAGGGCTACAGTGACCTCGAATACGCCGTCCTGCGTGAGTACGGGCTTGTCGACGACGGAACACCGGTCATAACGACTGTCCACGACGTACAGGTTGTCGACGAGACGGTAGCCGCAGCGGCACACGACGTACCGATTGATATCGTCTGCACGCCGACGGAGACGATACGGCTCGACAGCGGCTCGAAGCCGGACGGCATCGACTGGGACGCCCTTGACGACGACCGACGCGAGGCCATCCCGGTGCTGGAATCTCTCGATTAATCCGTTCTGGGCAGTGCGTACGCGCCCGCGGCGAAGAAGACGACTGCTCCGGCTGCCAGCACCACGAGATTCAGGTACGGGTCGCTGCCGACCAACCCGGTTCCGCCGGTGTTAGCGACCGGCTCGTAGGTTGCCGCCCGGAGCCCACGTGCGAAGTACGTCAGCGGCGACAGGTCCAAAAGCGGCACGAACCACTCCGGCAAGAGCGCGGGCGGGACGAACGTCTCTGAGAGGAAAAGCAGCGGAATCGCAATCCCGTTTGAGGCCGCAATGGCGCCGTCCTGTGAGTCCGCGATGCGACCCAGTATCGCGCCGAGCCCACAGAACAGCGCAACGCCGAGCGCGACGTACGGGACCACAAGCAGCGAGAACGTGAAGGCTGCGTCGGTAACGAGCAACACGAGCCCAAGGATGAGCAGCGACGCCAGTCCGATGACGACGACGTTGACAAGCGTCTGGGCGAACAGCCACTCCGCTCTGGAAAGCGGCGTCGTCGCCAGCTTCTCGAAGCGGTTGCCGCTCCGGTGGCGCGCGACCTCACTACCGACCCGAGAAAGCGGGGTAAAGAGCACGACGACTGCCAAATAGCCGGCGACGTAGTAGCCGGCCGGCTCGGCGAAGAGCCCGCCGCCCGTGGGGTCCGTCCCGACCAGCGCACCGAATATCAATATCAGAATCACGGGGAAAAAGAACGTGAAGAACACCGCTGTCCGTCTGCGAACGAAGGCATACCACGCTGCCCGCGTCTCGGCTGCGATGCGGCCCGCCCGGCTCATGGCGACGCCTCCGTAACCGGTTCGCCGCCGGCAGCGACGTCAGTGCCAGTCAGCGCGACATAAACATCGTCCAGCGACGGCTGTCGCCAGACGAGGCCCTCGTAGTCAGCGCCGGCATCGTCAAGCGCCTCAACGACAGACGGAATCTCCCGCGGACCAGCGGGGACGGCGACGTGGCGCTCGTCGGGGAGTAGCTCGTACCCAGCATCTCGCAGCGCCGTCTTCGCGGCTGTCCCATCGTCCGCTTCGACGACCAGTCGGCTGTCACCGCCGTGGCGCTCGACGAGCTCCGAGGGCGTCCCGAGCGCGATGAGTTCACCGTCGGCGAGCATCCCGACCCGGTCGGCGAGTTCTTCGGCCTCTGCCATGTAATGTGTCGTCAGCAGGACCGTCGTTCCGCCCTCGGCCAGCCCCTCGATGAGCCGCCACAGGTCACGGCGACCGCGGGGGTCAATGCCGGTCGTCGGCTCGTCGAGAATCAGGAGGTCCGGGTCGTTGACGAGCGTCGTCCCGACACACGCGCGACGCTTCTGTCCGCCGGAGAGGTTCTCGTAGGCGGTTGCAGCGCTGTCAGTGAGTCCCACATCATCGAGAATGGCGTCGGTATCCCGCGTCTCGTCGTAGAGCCCGCCGTAGTAGTCGATGAGCTCCCGGGCCGTCAGCCGCTCGGCCGGCGTAAACTCCTGTGGGAGCAGTCCGATTCGGTGCCGGGCCACCGATTCGGGGGACTCACCGAAGACGGAAATATCGCCTTCGGCCGCGGTCGTCCCCGTCAGCGCCCGGATGAGCGTTGTCTTCCCGGCTCCGTTCGGCCCGATGAGCGCGAACACCTCGCCGGCGTCAACCGACAGGGAGACACCGTCGAGCGCCACCGTCTCGCCGTATTGGCGGCGCACGTCGGAAGCACGAATGACCATACAGAACGCCGGTGGGCCGTGGGCTAAAGGCTACTGTTCCAGCCGAGCGCCGCACTACGAGAGCCAGCGCCGAAACTGGCCGAGACCGGGGCGGTACGAGAGCAGCCCCACGGTGACGACGAAGACCGCAGTACTAATCGCGTAGCTTTGGAACTCGATTGCGGCCTGTGCGACCGCGCCGCCGCCCCCGACGACACCGCCGACGAGCGCGGCGATGACCGGCAGCGTACAGGAGACACACGAGAACAGCCCGAGCAGACCGCCCGCGACGGCGTGTTTCGCCTCGACGGCAGTCACGTAGATGAGGTAGGCCAGCACGCCGTAGCCGAACGCCGTGTACGGGATGATGGCAAACTGGAGATACTCGCCGGCATACAGCACTGCTGGGTTCCACCCCGGTGGAAGCTCAGTCGCCTGTATCAGCAGTCCGGTTGTCGGGCCTGACGCCGGACCGAACAGCCCGCCGACAAAGCCCAACACGAGGAAGTAGCCGCCGGCGACCGCACCCGCGAGCGCCTTCGTGCGACGGGCGGCGGGCGGTGGCGACACCCGAAGCAGCGCCCAGACGCCGACTGTTATCCAGACGAGCGGCACCGCCCAGTAGGCGGTTGGCTGCCGTTCTGCGAGCAGAGCGTAGCCGAGTGCGGCCAGTACAAGCGCGTTCGCTACGATGGCCGTGTAGATGAGCGTCCAGTTCGGGTCCTTGTCAGTGGCCGTCATCACACCGCGAGCGAATCGATAAGTATCGCTACGAGCACGAGCCCGAGATAGGCGTTCGAGGCGTGGAACGAGCGGAAGGCCGCCCGGTCGGTCTGCTCGTAGTGTAGCTCAACGACGGCCCACAGGAAGACGCCGGCCGCAAGCACTGCCGTCGCGGCGTAGAGCCACCCGAGGTCAGTGACGGCCGCGAGCGCCCCCGCTCCCAGAAGCGTCGCGCCCAAGTAGAAGACGATGTGTTTTCTGGTCTCGGTTTCCCCGCGAACGACGGGCATCATCGGGAAGCCGCCGCGCTCGTAGTCGTCCTTGTAGGCCAGCGCGAGGTTATAGAAGTGGGCGGGGGTCCACAGGAAGATGACCGCGGCCAGCACGAGTCCGCCGATGCCGATGGTTCCGGTGACCGCCGCGTAGCCGATGAGCGCCGGCAGCGCGCCAGCAGCGCCCCCGATAACCGTGTTCTGGACGGTGTTGGGTTTGAGGATGAGCGTGTACACGACGCTGTAGAAGGCGATGGCGGCGAGACCAAGCGCGGCCGCGAGCAGATTGACAGAGAGGAACGCCCACAGCGAGGCGACGGCCAGTAGCCCACCGAACGCCAGCGCGTTCGCCACCGGGACCTCGTGGGTCGCAATCGGGCGGTCCGACGTTCGCTCCATCCGCCGGTCGATGTCACGCTCCAGTACGTGGTTGAACGTTCCGGACGCGCCGATAGCCAGCACGCCACCGCCGAGCGTGAACACGACGGTCCGCACCGTCGGCGTTCCGGCGATGACCATGCCGGCCCCAGCGACCAGACAGAGCAGCCACATGAGCCGTGGCTTCGTCAGTTCGAAGTACGCCCGCGCGGTGGCCTTGGCTCGGGCCAGCCCTGAAAGCGCCGGCTGTTCGGTGGCCGCGGGTTCCTCGTCTACCGGCGGTGCCAGTTCCGGCGGTGACTCCGGGGCATCGTCGCTACCGGTCTCAGCTTCGAGATGCCACGCGAGCCCGACGACGAGTACCGCGAAGATGGCCATCGCGACGAACAGATGGAGGTTTGCAAGTGCCGAGCCGGTCGCCACCAGCGCCCCGAGAACGACCTGTGCCGGATACAACGCGAGCGCGAGCGCGAGTGTGGTCTTTACGCGGGCTGTCGTTTCGGACCACCCGACGACGGCCGTCGCAATAACGAGCAGACCGACGACGGCGGCCACGCCTCGGTGGAGCACAGCGACGGGCACCGATGGGTCCGAGAGGTCCCCTCCACAGAGCGGCCATCCTTGACAGGCGGCCGCCGCGTCGGCGAGTGCCGCTGTCGCGCCGACGACAACGAGGACGTAGACGCCGACGACCGTCGCGGAAAGCAGCCCCGAGAACCCAGTCGTACGCATTGTCCGATATCTTCGGCTGCCCATACTTAGACCCCCCGCTTCCAGCGGGACAGTCGGAAGTCGGCACTTACTTTAGCTGGTACTCCAATAGCCAGCCAACATGAGAGTCACGCGCATCGCGCCGGTCGCGCTCGTCGGGGCCCTTGCGCTGCTCGCGGTCGAGCCCGTGGCCGCCCAGAGCACTATCCAAGACGAGCTCATCACCGACCTCAACACGACCCTACTGTACGCAGCGATTCCGATAGCCATTCTCGTCGAAGCGATTCTGATATACGCGGTCGTCAAATTCCGGAACAACGACGACCCTAAGCCGACCGAGGAGAACCGACGGCTCGAAATTACGTGGACGATTGCAACCGCCATCGTCCTGCTTTTCGTCGGCTTTGCCTCCTATCAGGTGCTCGCTGTCGAGGAAGTTGGTAACCCACTCGAAGACGAAGACCGAATCGAACCGTCAGTCTCGGAGGACCTCGAGGGGGCTGTCGGTCCGTACGAACACGAAGAGGATGCTGTCGAAATAGAGCTTGAGGCCTACCGGTACGGCTGGGAAGCGAGCTACGCCGACGGTGAGGTAAGCGAGTTCGACCAGATACGGATACCGACTGACAGACCGGTTTATATCCACATCTATGCGTCCGACTGGCTCCACATGCTTCACGTGCCGGAGCTCAACCTGAAGCAGTCCGCCTTCGTGGGTGAGTACAACACCATCAAGACCGAAGCCTACGAAGAGGGGAGCCACCAGTTCTACTGTACAGAGTACTGTGGGACCGGCCACTCCCAGATGAACGGTGAGTTCACGGTCATGGACGACGACGAGTTCGACGACTGGCTCGACGAGCAACTCGAGTAAGCCCTCGTCGCGCGTTCGACCGCCTGCCGTTTTCCGTTCCTGTTTTCGCTGCCGCTACCAGTACTGTCGCCGGCCCAACTGTCGCGTCTTGAGGCGCAGCCGTTTTGCGAGGGTTTTTGACCCTCCACTCGAATCAAGCGCGTATGAGTGTCGAGACAGACGACGGACACGGCCATGGTCACGGCCACCACCTTCCGGCCGTCGAGGACTGGCCGAAAGGATTCGGTGAGGCCTCTTGGTGGCCCTTCATCGCGGCCCTCGGTGGGTCGGGACTGTACATCGGTGCAGCGCTTTTCGTACTGGGACAGCCGGAGCACGGCGTCGTCAGCCCGCTTGCTGGCCCGCTCGTTTTCGTCCTGAGCACCGCCGCGTTCCTCGCCGGCCTGTACGGCTGGCTCTACCACGCCTTCATCGTCGACTTCTGGGCTGGGGAGGCAGACGACCACGGGTTCCCGATGAAGCTAACAATGCTGTTGTTCCTCGGGACCGAAGTCGCTACCTTCGGAGCCGGGTTCGTATACTACTTTTTCATCCGGGCCGACGCATGGGCCAACCTGCCGCCGATTGTCGCTGACGGAAACGTCCTGAACGCGCTCGTCATCGCGAACACGCTGATTCTGATAGCCAGTTCGGTTACGATGCACTACGCCCATCACGCGCTCCTGAAGGACAACCGAAAGCGGTTCGTCCGGCTGCTTGGTGCGACGCTCCTCTTGGGGCTTATTTTCCTCGCCGGCCAGACCTACGAGTACTACGAGTTCATCACGGTCTACGGCTTCGGACTCACTGACGGCGCATACGGGTCAGCGTTCTATGCGCTGACCGGCCTCCACGGTCTCCACGTCGCTTTGGGCGCTGTCCTGCTGACGATTCTGTTCATCCGGGCGATATACGGCCATTACTCGCCCGAAAAGCACGTCTCGGTCAGCACCGTCTCGATGTACTGGCACTTCGTCGACATCGTCTGGGTGTTCCTCGTCGTGGTCCTGTACGTCGGGGCCATCGTCTGACTGACGAACGCTTCTGTTTTCGTTGTCGCCAACCGACGCGCCTTTGAACCGCTGGTACGACACACCGGTATGGGCACGGAGTCCGACTCGGAGCGGATGGCAGACCGATACGACAAGACAAGTCCGTGGCCGCTCGTCATTGTTCTCGGGCTCGTCCTCAGTGAGATTGGCATCCTGTTCAATGTCTACCCGGTTGCTATTGCCGGCCTCGTCATGTTCGTCGGTAGCGTCTCGGGTATCATCAGCGAGGCGGGATACGTCGCCTCCCCGTGGCGGCTCGTTTCGGGGCTCGGGCTGTTTCTCGCCGTCGTCGGCGCGTTGGTCATCTGGACGCAACTCGACGCCGTTTCGGTTGACGCTGCCGCGACGGCCGTCGCTGTCCCCGCAAACGATATTGTCCAGCGTGGCGTGACTATCGCCGCGACCGGCGGGGTACTCGCAATCGGCGGTGTTGTACTCCCCCGGCTGCGAGGGCGCTGACCCCTCCGAGAGCGTGCGGAACCAGTAACCTCTTAATGTCCGTGGACAAATGAGCGCTCAATGAGCAACAGTGTCTTCGACCGCGAAACGATGCTTGACCTGTCGGTCAACGTGATTCCGCTGGCGGTGCTGCTGTTCTTCATCGCCGCGTTTGCCGTCATTGCGCCGTTCCCCGGAAACGCTGTCGTCGTCGTTGTCCAGATGAGCATCATTGTCCTTACTGGCTTCGGGCTCGCCGTGCTGACGTACTACTCCGGCAAGGCGGTCGCCGGTGACGAAACAGACGACCAGATTCCCCCTGGATACTCACGCGAGGACGCGGCCGGACCCGCTCACAAAGAGGAGTAAACCGCCCCTTACTGGGGGGGCTCCCCCTCGGTAGCTGCTGCAGCGTCGCCGGAAACCGACAGCGGATAACGCAACCTTTCTTTACCAGTAGTCCTACCGAATGGGTAGAGACATACATGGCTGCAGAACAGCTCGCGTTGGCAGTTCTCATGGGGGCGCTCGTGCTTGCGGCGTTTGGGTTCGTCGCCCGCGTGCAGAACTGGCATCTCCCGTTCGTTGGTGGCCAGCGGGTCGCCACCGACGGCGGTCACGCGCACAAACCCGCTGGTATCACCCGCTGGCTAACGACTGTCGACCACAAGGATATCGGCATCCTGTACGGCATCTACGGTGTCATTGCCTTCCTCTGGGGCGGCGTCGCCGTCATGTTCATGCGCTTCGAGCTCTGGACGCCCGGAGCAACACACATGAGCACCGAGATGTACAACGCTTTGCTGACGAGCCACGGCATCACGATGCTGTTCCTCTTCGGGACGCCGATCATCGCGGCCTTCGCGAACTACTTTGTCCCGCTGCTCATCGGTGCCGACGACATGGCGTTCCCGCGCATCAACGCCATCGCGTTCTGGCTGCTCCCGCCGGGGGCCATCCTCATCTGGGCTGGCTTCTTCACGATGCCGCTGGACATCGGTGTCGGACCGGCCGAGACCTCGTGGACGATGTACACGCCGCTTTCGGTTGAGCAGTCCAACGCCGGTGTCGACCTCATGCTCCTTGGGCTTCACTTAACCGGCGTTTCGGCGACGATGGGCGCTATCAACTTTATCGCGACCATCTTCACCGAACGCTCCGACGACGTGACCTGGGCGAACCTCGACATCTTTAGCTGGACCATTCTCACACAGTCCGGCATCATCCTGTTTGCCTTCCCACTGCTTGGCAGCGCCCTCCTCATGCTGCTGCTCGACCGGAACTTCGGAACGCTGTTTTTCGCCACCGAAGGCGGCGGACCCATACTGTGGCAGCACCTCTTTTGGTTCTTCGGTCACCCCGAAGTCTACATCCTCGTGCTGCCGATGATGGGTCTCGTCTCGTGGATTCTGCCGAAGTTCGCGGGCCGAAAGCTATTCGGGTTCAAATTTGTCGTCTATTCGACGTTAGCAATCGGTGTGCTCTCCTTCGGTGTGTGGGCACACCACATGTTCGGGAGCGGCATTGACCCACGCATCCGTGCGTCGTTCATGGCGACATCGCTGGCGATTGCGATACCGTCCGCGGTCAAGACGTTCAACTGGATTACGACGCTCTGGAACGGCAACATCCGACTGACAGCACCGATGCTGTTCTGTCTCGGCTTCGTTGCCAACTTCGTCATCGGTGGCATCACCGGCGTTTTCCTCGCGTCGGTGCCGGTGAACCTCCTGCTCCACGAGACCTACTACGTCGTTGGTCACTTCCACTACATCGTGATGGGGATGATTGCCTTCGCCGGCTTCGGTGCCATCTACTACTGGTTCCCCATCGTTACCGGCCGTATGTACAACCGCCGGCTCGCGAAAGCGCACTTCTGGCTGTCGATGATCGGCTCGAACATCACGTTCTTCGCGATGCTGATCGCTGGCTACCTCGAAATGCCGCGGCGGTATGCGACCTACGAGTTCGACCCGAACCTTGCGCCGCTGACTGAAGTTACACTGCTGCATCAGGCGATGACAGTCGGCGCTGTCATCATCGCTGTCGGGACGTTGCTGTGGTTCGTCAACGTCGTCTGGTCGTGGAAGAAGGGCACGGAAGTCACCGACCCCGACCCGTGGAACACCAAAGAATACGGACTCCACGGCCGCGAGTTCGCGTGGTTCGAACAGCAGCTCGCTGCCACTGATGGCGGCGACGAGGAGCTTGCGACGGACGGCGGCGAACCAGCCGACGAAGCACAGTAACCTCTCACCCAACCGCGCTTTCTGCCTCGGCGTTTCGATAGGCCGCAACGATACCAGCGCATGCCTCGCTAGCCGCAGCACGATTCATTCCAAGAGTGGGCTGGTTGGGCGGCAGAAACAAAAACAGTAGCCGACGCACCGACGGCTGTTGGTTCGTGCTGATGCTACCGCTGAACGATACGGTCAGCCCCCGCCCCAAGGGTGGGCCGACAGGACTGCGGAACGACGCGTCAACTCGACGTAATGACGAGAATAAATGCAGTTGTCGCCATGAGCAATGCGACCCCGACGAGCACGACGAGCAGATACTCTTTTTCGGTGAACTCGCGCGTCTTAGCCATACACGTAATAGGGAGCATCATCTCAAAAGCGTTTCAACTCACGGCGGCGTGCTCCAAAAGGCTCATTCGGACGGTTGGCGTATCAAAAGATGTGAGCGATTCAGACAGCGCAGGCGTCGGTGGCAGGCGGATTATCGTCGGTCTCTACATCATCGTCGTCACAATCGCCGGCCTCTTGGGAGCGATAATTGGTAGCGCCGGCCTTCGCGACCTCGAGCCCGTTTCATTTCTTGGCATCGTCACATTCCAACCGACGCCAACCGGACTCGCCGCATTCGGTATGACAACGGTCGGCTTCGGCCTCGGTCTCGTCTTGCTCCTCGTCGTGGTTGTCTCGCGTCGGATTCCCGACGAAGCATAAAAGCGCTTCTGCGCTTGGAGGCGGCGAGAAAAGCAGTCAGGCTACCTTGTCCCGAAGCAGGTTCTGAATTCGAACTACTGTCTCGGACTCCATGGCCAGCTCGTAGGTGAAGATAGCCGGTGGGAGCGCAATGATTGCAGCGGCAAACGAGTAGACGACGGACAGCGCCATCAGCAGTCCGAAGTCGCCGAGTACCGGCGTAATCGCGAAGGCGAGCGCGCCGGTCCCCAGCGATGTCGTCAGCATACTGCCGGTCAGCGCGCCGCCAGTGCCGGTCAGCGTCGTCTCTAGAGCGTCGGATGTGTCTTCTTGTTTTTTGAACTCGTCGATAAAGCGGTGGGTGATGTGGACAGAGTAAGCGATACCGATACCGATAGATATCGACAGAATTGTCGCTGTCAGGGCGTTTAGCGGCATATCTAGCAGCCGCATCGTTCCGATGAGGAACGCGACGGCGATCATAATCGGGAAGACGTTGACAATCCCTAAGAGCGGCTGCCGTTCCAGCCATCCATAGGCGATGACGAGGAAGACACCGGTAAGCACCAGCGCTAGGACGAGACCCTGAATCGCCGACTCAAAGATTATGTCGCTGATAACGTCGAAGACAACGATTTGACCGGTCGCTGTCGCGCTGTAACGGAAGTCTTCGGAGAACTCCCTCGCGTCGTCGCTGATTTCACCCTGCGAGGCGTCGGCGTCAACGCCGAACTCGATTTGTGCACCGCGGCGGTCGTCGGTGAGGTACTGGTCGGCCTGCCGGCTGACTGCCGGCGGCGCTGCGTCGAGTTCGTTGTATATCATCCCGAGGTTCCGGTTTGGAATCCCGTCTCCGGTTCTGTCGTTCCGGTCGACTAGCGCGGCAAACTCCGGATTCCGTTCGGCGTACTGGTCAATGACGTTGATGATACTTGTCTCGTCGGCGGCCCCACCTGGCCCGACTGCAAGACTATCGGGCGGGTCATCCGTCGGTTCAGCAAGCGCTTCCAACGCATGATCCTCTTCGAAAGGCCCCTCAACAAAGATCGTGACCGACTCACCTTCCATCGCGGCAAAGCGGTCCTCAAGGAGGTTGATGGTCTCCGTAACAGTATACTCGCCGGGGGCAAACGGTTCCGGGATGTACTGAACGTAGGCAGCCTCTTCTTCCGGCGGGAGGAAGTCTTCGTTATCGAATGATGTGTCGACACCCGACCCGTAGGCCCCCATCCCGGCTCCGGCAAGGAGGATGACAACGACAAAGACAACCGGCGCATTCTGGCTTGCTTTCGACGGCAAGGCGAGAATCCGGCCAAGCGCAGATTCCTCGGAAGCGATCGGCGTCGAGTTGAACTCAGGCACATTATACTTTTCTCGAATCCGGTCGGCTTCGATTTTCGCTGCCGGGAGGAACAACCCGAAAACAAGGAATGTGAACACGATACCGACCGCGGAGACGATACCCAAGTTCCGTATCGGGTCAAGATCGGAGACGACGTTCGCGCCGAATCCGAAAACCGTCGTCACTGTGACGATAATGAAGGCGATGATGAGCTGATTATTGGCTGTTCGCATCGCCGTCACCGGGTCGTATCCTTGGATGGTCTCCTCGCGATACCGGTTGATAATGTGAATGCCGAAGTCGACTCCGACTGCTAGCAACAGCACCGGGACCGAAATCATGTTCTGGTCGAACGGAATCCCGGCATGTCCCATGAAGCCGAATGTCCAGATAATCGTCATCAGCAGGGCAAACAGCCCCATCATAAGGTCAATCGGGTCTCGGTAGGCGACGACGAGGAACGCCAAGAGCAACACGACGACAATCGGCATCACGATGGCCAGTGAATCACCGATAATTTCCCCGAACTCGCTTTGGGTAATACCGGTACCGAACACACGCAAATCGCCGGGTTCGTCGTCGGCGATACTGTCGATGGTCGTCTGAATATCTGCTAAGTCATTATCATCAAACCCTTGTGGGACATCATGGCTGATGGATGTCATTGACGCCGATGCTGACGCCTCTGTTTCGCTGAAATCGTTACCCAACTGTATCGCAAAGCTCTCATCTTCCTCCGCGGCTTCGCGGACGGCTCCTCTAATCTCGGTTGGCGTCGCATTCTCGACGGCTTGCCGGTGGGCAGCCATCGATGACTCGGCAGTTACGTCCTCATCAAGCGCTCGTGCGACGCTGACAGGCGGCCCGCCCGCTGAAGCCATCCGAAGGTCCTCACGCTGCTCAACTCGCTCAAGCACCGTCAGCGAACGGAGCAACTCTCCCCTAGTGAGCACGTCACCGCCGACATGAATCAACTGTGTCGATGCCGTGTCCTCAGTGAACGGTCCCTCGAACTGTTCGTTGATAGCGTCAAGGGCCTCCTGCTCGGGAATATCTTGCGTGAACCCCTCGGTCGCATCGTCTTCATCCTCTACTGCTGGGACGCCGGCGGCGAAGGCAGCCGTAGCGAGCAGAAAGACGAGGACGACCGTCTTCGGACGGGTGACGATAGACTCCTTGAGCGTATCGAAGACGGTTTTCGCCCGCTCGCTACCGGCTGGCATTCATTTCCTCCGGTACCAGTAGAAGCCGCCGCCCGCAGCGAGCAGGACGACGCCGACGAGTAGCCACGGCAATCCGTCTTCAGCCTCGGTGACGTTGTAGGCGACGCGTGTCGTATCGGAAAGCTGGCTGTTGCCGCGCTCGTCGTCATATCGGAAGTCGAACTCGATGGGGTACGTCTTCGGTGTTGCGCCGGCTTCGGCTTCGAGTTCGAACGTCATCATTGTCGTCTCACCGGGGTCGAGTTCCTCGACGAAGCCCTCATCGTCGTCGCTGTCAAGCGGGTCGTCCGCAAAGAGCCGCGCTTCGACGTCGGTTGCCGTCTCGTCAAGGTTGTTCGTCACCTCGACATCGATGAGTTTGGTCTCGCCGGCCGCTATCTCGCGGTCCTCGACATCGACGAGGAACTGGTCGCGCCGGGGGGCGATTTCAGAGAAGGCGTCGGTGTCCTCGTACTGGCGCAGTTCGTTGTCCGCGTTGCGGTAGGTGACCATCATGTCGAAGACCCGCGGGACGGCTTCGGCCTCGCGTGTCATCTCGATGGGCATCCGGAAGTCGGCAGACTCCCCTGGGTCAAGCGCGCCGACGGCGACGCGTTGTTCGACTGGGACGGCGTTGGGGTCTTCATCGGCAAAGCGGACGACAGCACTATTGGCCGTCGTTGGGCCGGTGTTGGTGACGGTGCCGTAGAGGTCGCCGCGCTCGCCGACGCGGAGTGTCGAGTCGATATTGGAAATCGAGAAGGTCTGTTCGGCTTCCGGCGTCGTTCCGCCGATAAGGCCTTCCTGAAGGCCATCGGTCGCGTCTTCGTCGGTGTATCGGACGGTACCGTCGAAGGCGAACTCCCGGATGCTGGCATCGGATGGGACAGTCACGTCGTAGTTGAGTGTCGTCTCCTCGCCGGCGGCAAGTTCACCGATGCGGGTTGTATCGGACTCACGTTCGCCGAAGAGGAAGCGAGAACTCTGTGTTTCGAGTGTCAGTTGCACATCGTCGGCATCCTCGTGGCCGATGTTTTCGAGCGTCACTTCGGCAGTACCGGTGTCGCCGATCTGTGCGTCGGAGTCGACGCCAGTAATTTTGAAGTACGGTCCTTCATCGACGGTGATATCGACGGTTCGAGTCACCGTCCGAGTGCGGTCTTGGGTTGAGCCGCCCCGCTGTGAGATAGCTGAGGTGTAGGAGTATCTGAGGTCGACATCAATTTCGTACTCTCCGGGCTCGACGTCATCGGGGACCGTCACAGCGATGGGGACCTCCCGTGGCTCGTTTTCACCGACCGAGCCGATAGCCATTTTGCCGGTTTCGACCTCGATACCACGCTCGCCTTCAGCTTCAAGCCGGACGTTACGGGCGGTTGTGACGACCTCACGGTTGCCGGGCGCACCGGTCGTTACCCGGCCATCGTTTGTTACCTGTAATGTGAGTTCGGACGTTGCCTCAGGCGGCAGGGTTTCATCGGGTGCCTCGACATCGAGGTCGGGGCTGCCCTTCACGAACAGCGGGTCCTGCATTTGCCCGGCGGCAGCCCCCGCCATAGCCCCAACAAATAGCACAGCGAAAACGAGTGCAAAGGCCGTCAGACGGCGCATGCTTTCCCTCTAGAGCAGTTTCCAACTGTCGTTCGGTGACGGAGGGGCGGTCCGTCATCCGGTACTTCGGTCTGTGGGGATCCGCCGTGCAGCATTGTAGATACACACTGTTCACGAATACAAAATGCTTTTGTTTTTGTATTCGCAATTGAGGGACAACACCGGGCCGGAGGGGGCCGGCGAGAGCCACGAATGAAGGGATTTACCGACGAAGAACGGGACCGAATCGAACGCGAGTTGCGCGAGGCTGGCCGGGAGCTGTTTGCGAGCTTCGGCCTCGAGCGCACGCGAATCAGCGACATCACCGACGAGGTCGGCATCGGCACGAGTACGTTCTACCAGTTTTACGACTCGAAGGCCGAACTGTATCTCGACGTCATCTACGAGGAGGTGACCCAAATCGGCGACGACGTCGCCGACGAAATCGCCGATGCGGAGTCGCTCGAAGAGGAAATCCGCCGGACGCTGACGTTGCTTTTCCGGAAGCTCGAAACCAACGACATCCTGTATCAGGTGCTCGTCGAGGACGACGGCCAGCGGCTGCGAAACCAACTCGACGCCGACGTCCAGAAGCGTCACCATGAGAACAAATACCGGACGCTCGGCCCGCTCGTCGAGCGCTGGACCGAAAACGAGCGATTCCGGGCCGACGACCCGGAGGTCGCCCTCGACATGCTCGGGGCCGTCCCGCAGTTTGTCGCCCACAGACGGCAGTTCGACGCCCTCGACCGCAATGACGCCTACGAGCCCGCCCGGGAACTGCTGGTCGAGACACTCACCGACGGGCTGGTCCTCGAGTGACCTGTGATTTCCGTCATACGACTGCAGTCGTTGGATGCCCACGACACTGTACCGCTTAATCGTCGCCGTGGTCCCGCTGCAAGGTGGGGCCGACTAACCGCCGAGTACGTACGCCCCACCGACGATGACCGCCGCGCCGACTGCGTGTCTGGCCCCGACTAGGCTCGTCAGCGCCCCGACGAGTTCGCCGAGGGCGTCGGCCGGCAGGTTATCATCGACCGGCTCTGCCGGGTCGTCAACGGGGTCATCACCGCCCGCAGCGATGACCTCTTCGGGCTCCGGTGGCTCGACAACGACCTGTCCGGACGCCTCGTCGTCGGGTGTCACAACAGTGTAGTTGTAGGTCCCGGCTTCGAGTCCGTCAGGCACATCGAAGTTGAACGGTGCCGGCTCGTCGGGCTCGACGGTTCTGTTGGTCTCTGCTATCTGAGCGTCCTCAAAGACGAACTCGATGGGCTTTCTGTCAGCCGCGTTGCCGGTGTTTTCTATCGTTGCCGACACACGCGTGTCGTTGTCGCCCTCGGTCATTGTCACCGGATTGCCGACATCGGTGACGATGAACTCGCTCGGGTCGTCGAGGTCGTCGACGACATCCGCAGCGCGCTTGTCAGCGAGCCGCTGGTTGGCGTAGAACTCCGCTTCGACATCTTCTCCGACCCGGAGTGTCGAGAGGTCTTCCGTGGCGCTGAAGCTGCCGTCTTCGTCTATCTCGACTTCGTCGATGGTGATGCGGGTCGGATTCGTCCGGTTGTGAGCGATGAGTTGGATGTGGGTCTCCGTCCCCGGTGCGACGTTTGTCGTTCCCTCTATGGTTACTTCGGTTCCGTTGTGGACCAGCAGCTCATCGGCGACGGTCGTACGGTCGTACTCGGCACTGGGGTCTTCGATGCGGAACGGCGCGATGTCGGTCTCGCCGGTCTCGCTTGTCCGGTAGTAGGGGTAGTGTTCGGTGTTCGGGTTCTCGTCGACGAGGTCGGGGTCGATGCTGTATGCCGGTGGCCGGACGCCGAGCGGCACGTCAACGAACCGGTGTCGGGCGTCTGACGGTGATTCGTAGCCGAACTCGACATCGAACTCGTCGCCGTGGCGGACCGAGCGGGTAAACGGACCCGAGTCGCGAGTATCGAGGACAACGTAGAACCGGTCGATTTCGCTCAGTTCCTCGTCTTCGTGGGCTGGCAGGACATAGGCATCGCCGTCCGCTGGTTCATTGAAATCAATCTCAGTTGGAGCCGTGTTGGGGTCCGAGTTGGTTTCGCTGACGTTGACGATAATGCCCTCGTGGGCGTCAACGACGCTGCCAAGCGCTCGGGGATGAACACCCTCCTCAAACGGCGGTTCGGAGCCATCACCGAAGGCAAACAGGTTGCCATAGATGCCCGTCGCCTCGATTTCGAAGACGAGTCGGTCGCCCTTCGCGACCGTCTCCCGTTCGGTAAGTTCGTCAAGTAGCTCGTTGAGGCTGCCGGTCTCTTCGACGCTGTTTGCGCTCGCTTGCGGGGCGACGTGGGTCGTTACCTCTCCCGGCTCCGGCTGATTCAACAGCAGGTTCGACCGCCCTAGCGGATAGTCGAAGTCGGGTATCTCGTCGTCACGCGTGATGACTGTTCCTTCCGCTCCCGCGACGATTCGATAGCGGTCCGGCTGAAGCGGACGGGGCTGTTCGGTCATATCGAGTTCGGCCCGGTATTCGTCAAGCGACGCTGCTATCTCGTCACCCTCCCCTTCCTCGTCTTCCCTGAAATCCACATCGTCGAACTCGGTTTCATCACCGTGGAGATAACTGTGAACCGTCCCGTCAGTGATGTAGACGGCGTCCGCGGGTGCATCAGTTCCGAGCAACCGTGTGTTGACTGTCAGCTCACCACCGTCGAATTTGACGATATCGAGGAAATCGTTGACGCCTTCCTCGGCGGTCGTTCCGTCAGCGCCGACAAGCAAGTACGTCTCGTCGAGGCCATCGAGGCTAACGTCCATCGTCACGAGGTCACCAGCCGGCACCTCGTAGAGGTCTTCGTCGAATTCGACATCGATCTCCGGCTCCTCGACTTCGAGCGGGATGACTGTCTCTTCACGAGAACGGTCGACGCTGATAACGAACTGATAGTTAGCAGCGCCGACGTGAGTGAACGAGGCCTCGATTTCCGGCACAGGTGGCTGTTCGCCGGCATCAGCTGGCCGATTGATGAGCAGGCGGTCGCCGTCGGTCTCGACGCCGATATCTTCGTGGTCCCTATCGACACTGAAAATCGACTCCAGTTGGTTGCCGTCCAACCCCGGCGAGGATACCACGACGTGTTCTGCGGGACTCCCGTCAGCTTCGACCGACAGTGTTGTTTCGTCATCCGGTCCGATACTGTCGACCGGGTCGTCGGCGAACGACGCAGCTATCTCACCGAACTCGACGGTTTCAGTTGCCGGCTCGCTGGTCCCCTCCCCGCTGTGAACGGTCAGCGTTGCGGTTGCCTCGTCAATAGTCGGGTTTCGAAGCGAGATGGTAGCTACGGCTGAGACGTCCTCACCGCCGGCCGTCTTCGTGAAGGTAATAACACCACCAGATGCATCGGCGTCGTCGAAGTCACCGGTGTCGACGATATCGATGAACTCGCCGTTTTCACTCTCTGTCCACTCCGTAACGTCGAGCTCGAAGACGAGATTTTGGTTCTCAGAGACGTTCGCGACATCTCCTCCGACCTCGTACTCAGCTATCGCGCCGGCGAGCTCGTCGTCGGTATCGAATTCGAAGTCCTCGATTTCGGGCTCGGCCGCCGCTGTGCCGGCACCAACAGCAACGACGAAACCCACCACTATCGCAACGAGCGCCAGCCGACGCAATCCGGAGGGACCAAGCGATGACATACCCGTGGTTGGGCTTATATACCCCACTTCGAGGTATCAACGTTCGGGTCGTATTCGCGCCCGAAACCCGGGCTGAGCCGGCCACCGGCACGGGTGCTGGCAGCGTTACCCCATCGCGACGTAGGTGTGCGTGTCGTCGACGCCGTCGAGGCTCTGAATCGAGGTGGCGGCGATGTCCTTGACATCTCCCGGCGACTCAACCTCGGCCTTCGCGATAATGTCGACATCGCCGGCGACGATGTGCGCCGAGACGACGCCCTCGATGGCCTTGATGTCGGAACGGAGCCGGTCGGCCTCGCCGGTGTTGGCCTTGACCGTAATGTAGGCGACAACCACGGGTCAGTCCCCCTGAAGACGGGATGTGCGTCGTCGTCCGGCTCGCTGTAGGGTCGTGGCATTAGTACACATAGATTGCTGTACGACGAGGGGGATAAACAATGTTGCTCAAAAAATCGCGCTGCGAACGGACTACAACAGCTCCGCCAGCAGGAACGTCGCCAGTCCGAAGTAGATTAACAGCGCAGTCACGTCTTTGATTGTCGTCACGAGCGGGTCCGACACAGCTGCGGGGTCGTAGCCGGCTTTGTTCGCCAGCCACGGGATGACGTAGCCGACGACGGAGGCGACGACACAGACGGCCACAAGCGCGATGAAGACGACAATGGCTATCGTCTCAGCGTGTGGGTCACCGCGGAGCACCCGCCAGCCGTAGGCTGCGCCGGCACCGAGGCTGCCGATAATGAGACCGATAGCGAGTCCGATAAGCCCCTCACGAGCGAAATGTCGCATCGCGTTCCGGTCGTCGATATGGCCCAACGCGAGCCCGCGGACGAAAATCGTCGATGCCTGTGTACCGACGTTACCGCCCATGTCCATGATGACCGGAATGAAAAACGCGAGTGCGACTGCCGTCTCCAGTGTCGCCTCATACTCCTCGATGACGGCACCGGCGAGCAGTCCACCGACGAGTGCGACGATGAGCCACGGGAGTCGCAGCCAGAGTATCTTCGGGACCGATGATTCGAGAATTGCCGTGCTCCGGGACGCCTCGATGTCCCGGAAGGTCATCCCGGCGCTTTTGAGGATGTCTTCGGTGGCTTCTTCCTCGACGACATCGACCATGTCATCGGCGCGGACGATGCCGACAAGCGTGCCGTCGTCGACGACTGGCAGGGCTTGGAAGTCGGTGTCGGACATGGTCGCCGACACTTTCTCGGGGTGGGCATCGGCGTCGATAGTCACGAGGTCCGTCTCCATGATGTCGGTGACGAACTCGTCCTCGTCGGCGTTTAGAAGCTCCCGGAAGGAGGCGACGCCGGTGAGGTTCCCTTGGTCATCGACGACGTACAGGAAGTAGACAGTCGTTTCTTCATCGACCGGGGAGAACTCCCGGAATTCCCGTATCGCTTCGCCGACGAACGTGTCCTCGTCGACGGAAACGTACTCGTTCGATACAAGCTCTCTGGCGCTGTCAGCGTGTGTCTCCACCATCGTTTTCACCACAAATGAGTGTTTTTACGCGGGACCCTCCAGCGAGGGCGGCCGTCGTCGATACAGTCGTCGCGACGGGGCCGACATCGGCTCCGCCGCCGACAGCGCCACTGGGAATGGATGCGGGTGCGGACATACAGGAGGTGCAATGATTAGACAGTACAAAAATATTATTCGAGACAGGAAAACAAACGTCACGGGTTAACACGACGAAAGCGATTTGTCAATCCATGTTGGATACCCACACATGGCTCGTTCGTTCATCATGGTCAAAGCCGACACCGGCCGAGCGAGGGCGCTGCTAGAACGATTCAGCGACCTCGATTACATTGCCGACGCGAACGTCGTCGCCGGCGATATCGACATCGTGCTCGAAGCCGAAGCCGACGAAGTAGCCGATATCATCGACTCCGTGGCAACGAATGTCAGGGCGATAGAGGGCGTCGTTGATACGAAAACCTACGTCTGTCTCGAATAGGCGGGCCCTGCGTCGCACCTATTATGCTGGACGCAGTAGCCCCGGTATGGCCGAGTACAAACACGTTAACTACGACGACATCGAGCCGGTCTCCGGCGGCATGCACTTCCTCCGGGAGCCGCTCGACAGCGAGCGCGTCGGCGTCACCGTCGCTCGCTGTGAGCCGAACTGGAACAGCCGCCCCCACGACCACGCGGACAACGACCACGAGGAGATTTACGTCCTCATCGAGGGAGAGGCAACTGTCGTCATCGATGACGAACCCGTCGAGATGGAGACCGGCGACGCCGTCTGGATTCCGCCCGAGGCGACGAGGCAGATACGGAACGACGACGAGGAGTGTGCGTTCGTTCTCGTGAGCGCTCCGGTGTCGCTGGAGCCGGACGACGGAGAGCACGCCGAGTGGACGACGGACGGCTTTATCGGCTGAGAAGCGTTTCGACCGTCTCGACGGCCGCCTCGACAACAGCCGATTCAGACTGCGTGGCATCGATTCGGTGGAACCGCTCCGGCTCGGCCTCGATAAGGCGCTCGTAGTTTTCACGCACCGATTCGAGGTAGTCTGCGGCCTCGAACTTGTTCGTCGCGCCGGCCCGTTCGGCCCCGACTGTCGGCGGGACATCAAAGTACAGCGTCGCATCCGGCGGTCGAGTAAACGGCTCGTGGACTCGCTTGACATAGGCCATCGGCTCGTCGATGACACCCTCCAGTGTCGCGCCCTGATAGGCGTAGCGGGAATCCGAATACCGGTCCGAGACGACGGGTTCGCCGGCTTCGAGCGCTGGCCGGACGACCCGGGAGAGGTGGTCGGCATGGTCGGCGGTGTAGAGAAACAGCTCCGCGAGCGGGTCGGCGTCGGCGTCGCCTATCGAGCGTTCGACCGCCGAGCCGTACCACGAGTCGGTCGGCTCGCGGGTAAAGGTCGTCTCCTCGGCGGTGAGCCGCTCACGCAGTGCCGCGTGGGCCGTCGACTTGCCGCTGCCGTCGATGCCTTCCAGCGTGATGAGCATACCTCGGTGGTGAGAGAGCAGACGTATAGTAGCCTCGGGATGCCCCGCTACCGCGGGGCCACGCCGGTTCCGCAGTCGACCGCTCCGAGGTCGAACCGACCGTCGGAGACGGAGACCCCCTCGTAGGGGTCCGAATCGAGCAGTAACGACCCATCAAGGTCAGCATACGAGAGCAGCGGCAACAGCTGTGCCGCTGCGGCAATCGAGGCGTTCGTCTCGACCATGCACCCACACATCACGTCGAGTCCGTGGGCACGAGCCGTGTAAATCGCCTCGACAGCCGGCGTCAATCCGCCGGTCTTCATCAGCTTCAGGTTGACGATGTCGCAACTGTCGGCAACGGCCGGAATATCACCGGCAACAACGCACGATTCGTCGGCGGCGATGGGCAGCGGCGACTGCTCGTAGACCCGCCGCAGCCCTTCGGCGTTACCGGCTGCAACAGGCTGTTCGACGAACTCGACGCCGTAGTCGGCGAGGGCTTTGCAGTTTCGGACGGCCGCAGATGGTGTCCACGCTTCGTTCGCGTCGACGCGTATCGTTGCTTCGGGGGCGATTTCCCGCACCGAGCGTACGATGTCGCGGTCGCGCTCGGAGCCGAGCTTCAGCTTCAACACCGGATACCCAGCATCAACAGCCGCTTTGGCTCGCTCGGCCATTGTCTCCGGGTCGTCCAGCCCGACAGTGTACGAAGTCGGTGGACACGAGGCCGACGCGGAAAGCCCCAGCAGCCGATAGACCGGCTCGCCGAGCAGTTTCCCCGCCAAATCCCATAGTGCGGTATCGACAGCAGCCTTCGCCGCCGGATTATCGCCGGCGACAGTCGCCATCCGCTCGTGTACCTGGTTTCGGGCGTGTGGGTCGCCGATAGACTCGACAGCGTCGAGTAGCTCCGGTAGCAGTGCCGCGACGGTATCCGCCGTTTCGCCGTAATACCGGGCGGGGGCTGCCGCGCCGTAGCCGGTCGAACCATTGTGCTTGATGACAACGATAAGGTTCTCGACTGTCCGCTTCGTCCCACGGGAGATGGTAAACGGCGTCTCCAGCGGTAGCTCGACGCGTTCGATGCTGGCCTTCATAGCTGTTCGACAATCGGTGCCGCCGACTGTCGAACCGGGTCGACCACCGGGACGCCGAGTTCGTCGGCGTAGTCGTCGATAGCTGTCTCGGCCGCTCCGCCGTCGAGATGGGACGTATTCAGTGCCCCCCCAAGCAGCGTTGTCGGGGCGACGGGTTCCGCAAGCGACAGGTACTGGTCGGCAACCGCCGACGGTTCAGGGATGGCGAAGTCCTCGTAGCCGTGCACCCGCTTGCGGCCGGCCTCATGGCACAGCACCAGCCAATCGGGCTGTGTTCCGTGAAGCAGCCCGCAGGTAACAGGCGAGTAGGCCGGATGCAGAATCGAGCCCTGCCCCTCGACGAAGAGGTAATCGTGGTCCTCGGCCGCTGTCGCGACCAGCCGCTCTGCGGCCCCGGCGGTAAAGTCGCTGATGGTGCGGTCTATCGGAATGCCATCGCCGGCAATCATAATCCCCGTCTGGCCGGTCGGGACGAAGCCGGCATCAAGGCCGGCCTCACGAGCCGCCTCAACGAGTTCCAGCGTCGTCGTCATCTTGCCGGTCGAGCAGTCGGTGCCGACCGTCAGCACGATTTCCGCATCGAGGTCCCGGGCGATACCGTCGGCAACAGTGAGGTCCGCAGGAGGCTGTCGGACATCGCGGAGTTCGACGCCGTATTCATCGGCCAGTGACGTGAACTCCTGGTCGTCGGAGAGGAAATAGTGCAGCCCGGAGACGACATCGGCACCGCGCTCGATAGCTGTCCGAACGTCCGGCCGCCACGACGCATCGAAGCCGCCGCCGATGGGCGCGATACCGATGTACAGCGCGTCGAAGTCGGGCGCGTCGGCAGCCGACGCCACGACCGGTATTTCCGCGTCAATATCGTCGAGATGGTCGCCGACAGCTGTGCCGGCACGCTCGCGGTCGAGAACAGCGACGACGTCGTCGGTACCGTACCGGAGGACTCCAACCGCGGTTTTGGCTCGGCCGGGGAACTGCTCGTGGGCAAGAATTGCGACTCGCATATCTCACCACAGCCGGTGGGTGTACTTAAAGACCGTAGAGTCGGACGGACCAAAACTCCCTGACGGCGTCTTCAAGCGCCGGCTTGGGCTTGCCGGTCGCGTTGACCGCCGCCGTGGCGTCGGCATCGAATTCGCCGATTAGCCGGCGGTCACCGACGACGTAGCGACGCTCGGCGTCGATGTCGTCGAGTGCTGCCGACGCTTTCTTTATGTGCTTTTGTATCTGTTCGTCGCGGATGCGCTCGAAGCGCGACTGTGAAAAGCCGCCCTTCGAGTGGTCGCTTTTAACGTTGCTCGTAACCGTCCTGATGTCGACTCGCTCGTCGCCCTCGTAGACTCCAACGGCAAAGATGTCCGACCGGACGACAGCGAGCGCGTGCCGGCCGGTCGGTACAAACCACGACCGCTCAACCGTCGGCCGACCAGCCCATTCGACGAACGGTTCCGGCGCGACCGGCGGTCGGAGCGCGGTTGCGAGCACCCCGGCGTCGTCGACACAGACGAGACACGGGGCTGCCCGCCGGACCAGCGGCGTCCGGTCGCCGAGCTGCTCGGCGAGTTCATCCGGCACGTCGTCATCGACGTACGCGGTCAGCACACCCTCGGGCTTCGCCTCGAATGATTCTACCCGCGAGAGCACGGCATCGCGCCGTTTTCCGTGGAGTGTTTCTTTACGACGGAACCCGATTTCAGCCGACTCGGATTCCTGCTGGAGCTTCCCTTCGAGGTCAGCGATACGGTCTTCGAGCCGGTTTATCCGCTCCTGTGCGGCCTGCTTTTCGCTGACTGCGTCGGCACGACGCTCGCTTTCGGCCTCCAGCTGGGCCGCCAGCCGGTCCCGCTCGTCTTCGAGTTCGGCGATTTGCTCTTTGAGCTCCGTCCGGCCGAGAATGTCGTCGAGCATCGGCGGACCGACGGCCCGCGCCGCCTAAAATCCCGCGGGGCCGTCCGCCGCTCCGTCCGGCCGTGCCGGCGAGTCGGGAGCCAAGCCGAGCAGTTGCTTTGCGCGGTCGGCTTTCGCCAGCAGCACTTCTTGGAGCGTTGGCGGATTCTCGACGCCGGCCGCCGAAAGGGCCGATTCCGGGAGGCCAACGGTTCGGCCAGGGACATCGTCGGCGCTGTGAACCGGTACGTGTGCCGACCCGATTTTCATCACGAGGGGGGCCTCTTTCCCGTCGTAGAGCTGCTCGTTTACCTGCTCGTGGTGGTTCCGATGCATCACGGCGTGGTCACCGCCGTACGGCTCAACGTAGAGCCGCCCGAGGTAGTAGCCGCTTGAGAACTGTTCAAACATGCCGCTACATGTGTGTTAGATATTGTCACACATAAGCGTTTGCCGTGTCACTTTCATCGCCGTGCGAGTCGACTTTTTATGTCACCCCGGCTGCCGGTCTTTCAGCCCTTCTGCCGCATAGCTCCCCCGCAGTCGTCGGATTTAACGGATATAAACGGTCCTGAACGGTCCGAACGGTGGTCGGGTTTTTATATATTCGCTAGCGGAGTCAGTAGCAATGAGTGGGACCGCACTCCGCGTTGGGGTACTCGCCATACTGCTGGCGGGGGCAATCGCGCTCGGGGGGTTCGCCGCTGCCCCGACCGCCGCACAGTCAGTTTCAGAGAACGCCTCCGTCGGCGCGGAAATATCCGCCTTCATGCAGACGACCGACGCGGCGACCGAACGAGACGTTGACGACGGCATGTTCGAGACCGCGTTCGACCGTGCTGAAGACCGGGCCGAACGGGAGGCGCTCGTCGAGCAGCGCCGCCAGCACCTTCAGGACCGTTTCCAGCGGCTCGCCGACCGACGCGCGACACTCGGTGCGGAGCCAACCGTTCGTAACCGCTCTCTCGCTGCCCGCATCGACGCGGGTGCAAGCGGAATCGAGCGCTCAGTGAACCACACCAAGCGGTCCGCAGCCGACGCAGGTGTCGACGCCGAGTCGCTCGACGAACTCCGGGCGAACGCCAGCCGGCTTCGAGGCCCGGAAGTAGCCGAACTCGCCCGCGGACTCGCTGGGCCGCCGGATGACCGTGGCCCGCCCGGAGAGCGCGGCCCCTCGGATGGCGACAGCGCAGGCCCTGGAGCCGGCGATAGGGGGCCGGGAACTGACGAGGAGGCACGTGGCGGCCCAGCAGAGCGTGGTGGCCCCGGCGGGGGTTCGGCTGCTGAGTCGACACCGGACGAACGGTCCGACGCGGACCCTGACGCCCGCGACAATCACGCCGATTTCACTCCCGACGGACCGAGTGACGGCCAGCCCGGCGACCGGCCCGGCGGTCCGCCCGCATAGCTGGTCTGGCCGCGCCGGGTCGCGTCACCCTTTTTCCCTCTCGGACCGAACTGGTAGGTGATGGACTCCGCCGCACTGCTGGACCTCCTCGGAAACGAAAACCGTAGACGCATCCTGCGGCTACTGGCGCGGCGGCCCTGTTACGTGACAGAGATCAGTGATTACCTCGGCGTCAGCCCGAAGGCGGTCATCGACCACCTCCGGAAGCTCGAGGAAGCCGGCCTCGTCGAATCACACGTCGACGACGGCCGCCGAAAGTACTTCTCTATCGCCCGGAATCTCCGGTTGGAGGTCAACGTGACCCCGTACGATTTCGGCACGAAAAGCGCCTACTCGGCGTCGCCGAACCTCGATATCACGTCTTGGAAGCACGTCTCGCTGCACGTCGAGCGGGCCACGCAGGCGGCGGCCGAACTGAACAGCGAAGAGGAGACTGAAGACACAGATATAAGAACCGACGCTGCCGGCGCATCCGACAGTCCCCCAGCCGATGTGGCCGACGGCGCATCCGACAGTGATTCTCCCGGTGATGCCGACCAGCCACCGAACGCGGACCTCGCGGGGCTCGCGGCCGACCTCGAACAGCTCGAACGGCTGGAAAACGAACTCTCGATGGCCCAGCGGTGGGTACAGGGCCGTCTCACAGAGACGCTCGACCGCATCAGCGACCATTTCGACGGCGTCGACGGCCGTTTCTACGCCGAGCTCCTCCGCGGTCTCGCGACCGGTCCCGAGCCCCCAGACCGGCTCGCACAGCGGGTCGATGCACCGCCGGACGTCGTCGCCGACGCGCTGGAGGGGCTAGCAGCCCACGGCGTCGTCGAACGCGACGGCGACCAGTGGCGGCTCAACGTCTGATACAGGCCGCTGGATGCCGCCGCGCTATATTTCTCTCGTCAGCCCGTCCCTGAGGTCGCGGCCGAAGTACGCTCCGAGAAGGCCGGCAGCCGCGCCCCCGAGGCCGCCGAGGATAGTCAGCGAAATCCCGAAGCCGCCGAGCACCGCAACGACCGCGAAATCGAGGAACGTACTCGCCGCGACCGCACCGCCCCCCGCGGCAGCCACCTCGGCGTACCGCCGTTCGTTGACGACGAAGCCGAACAGGAACGCCGCCGCGAAGACGCCGACCAGCCCGGCCCCCGGAAGCGGCAGGAACGTACTCGTCGCAAAGAGGCCGACCGCAATCAGCGCGAACGCGATGAGGAACGACCGCGGGGAGAAAAGCGACGTCGCCTTCGACTTCGCCCGGCCGGTGAGTCCGGCGTCGGTGCGGTCGGCGTCGGTGGTTTCGGGCGTTTCTGCCCCGCCGGCGTCGCCGAGCGCATCGCCGGTGCCGAACTCCAGCGACTCTTCGCTGACATCCCCCGAGCGGTCGCGGGTCGTGGTCCGGTCGCGGCTCATAGTTGCCTTGTAGGACGCCAGCGGTATCGGTCTTTCCCAGTCGGTCTCATGTCGCCGCGAAGGGAGGCTTTCAAGTCCGCCCGCGCGGTACCGGCTGGTATGAACCCCGGGGACCGCGTCCGCGTCGACCGTGCCGACGTTACCTACGAGGGCGTGCTCATGCCCTCGACGACCGACGAACACCTCGTCGTCAAGCTTGACGGTGGCTACAACGTCGGCATCGACCGCGCCGACGCCGACACAGAGGTACTGGAGACCGACACCTACGACGTTGCTGAGGCCCAGACCGCCGAAGGAACGTCCGAGATTACCTTCGAAGACGACTTGCCGACGGTGTCGCTCATCTCGACAGGCGGCACAATCGCTTCGACTGTCGACTACCGCACCGGTGCGGTAACGGCCCAGTTCGACGCTGAGGACGTCCTCCGCGCCGTCCCCGAACTCGCCGGCCGCGCCAACTACCGCGGCCGCGTCGTCGCGAACATCCTCTCTGAGAATATGACGCCGGAGGTCTGGCAGGAGCTCGCCGAGGCGGTCCGCGAAGAGATCGAAGCCGGCGCGGACGGCGTCGTCGTGATGCACGGCACCGACACGATGCAGTACACCGCCGCTGCGCTGTCGTTCATGCTTGATACGCCGGTCCCCGTCGTCTTCACCGGCAGCCAGCGCTCCGCCGACCGCCCTTCCTCGGACAACGTGATGAACGCTGTCTGTGCCGTCGAGGCTGCGACCGCAGACCACTCGGAGGTGCTGGTCTGCATGCATGCGACCGAATCGGACGACAACTGCGCTCTCCACCGTGGCACCCGCGTCCGGAAGAACCACACGTCGCGCCGGGACGCCTTTGAGACGGTCGGCGCGGAGCCGCTCGGCAACGTCGACTGGGAAACCGGCGATGTGTCATTCCGCCGCCCGGTCGCCGACCGCGGCGACGCGGACCCGCGGCTCCAGGGCGAGCTGAACACGGATGTCGAACTCGTCACGTTCGTTCCCGGAACCGATGCCGACCGGCTTGCTGTCGCCGAGGGCGCGGACGGCCTCGTCATCGAGGGGACGGGCCTCGGCCACGTCAACACTGACTGGATAGCCCGTATCGACGAGCTAACCGACGATGGGACAACCGTCGTGATGACGAGTCAGTGTATCGAGGGCCGCGTCTGCGACCGCGTCTACGACACCGGCCGAGACCTGCTTGATGCGGGTGTCATTGAAGCCGGCGACACGCTCCCGGCGACCGCCTACGTCAAGCTGATGTGGGCGCTCGAACACGCCGACAGCGTCGCCGAGGCAATGCAGCGTCCGCTTGCCGGCGAGCTACAGGAGCGGTCGACACCCTGGACCTGATGGCCGATATTGCTGTCCGACCGGCCCAAGCCGACGACTACGAAGCCGTCGCCGCGTTCACTGCCGACACGTGGCAGCGGCTGGACGGCGACTACATCCCCGACGTCTTCGACGAGTGGGTCGCATCCGACGGTCCCACCCAGCGGACGCTCGTAGCGACCGTCGAGGACCGTCCGGTCGGGCTTTGTCAGGGCGTGTTGCTCTCCGAAGACGAGGCGTGGGCACAGGGGATGCGCGTCGACCCGGAGTACCGCGGCCGCGACATCGCCCGCCGACTCGTTACGGGGGTCTTCGAGTGGGCAGCAGACGCCGGCGCGACCGTCTGCCGAAACATGGTGTTTTCGTGGAACGAGGCGGGCCTTGGGCTCTCCCGGTCTGTCGGCTTCGAGCCGCTGGCGTCGTTCCGCTGGCTGGAGCCGACACCGGATGCCGACGCCGACTGCGGGCTGGCTGTCGACAGTACCCCCGACGCAGCGTGGCGCGGCTACCGCCGTAGCGACGCCTGCCGACGCCTGTACGGGCTCGGACTCGACACCGACGAACCGTGGGCGCTGGCGGAGCTGACACGCGAGCGGCTGGCGGCCGTCGAACGCCCGCTCGTCGTCGCCGATGACGACCACATTAGAGGTGTCTCCTACCGAGTGCGAACGACCGACGAAGAAACCGATGACGGCGAATCGGTCAGCCGCGCCGAATACGGCGTCGGCGCGTGGAACGACGCCGAGGCGCTTTCGGCGCTTTCGGCCGCTGTCGCTCGTGATGCAGCTGCCGCAGGCGCAGACCGAACGCGGCTGCTGGTCCCCGAGACGCCGCGGCATATCTCCGATGCGGCCGCCGTCGGCGTTGCAGCCGCTGATGCGCCCGACTTCGTGCTCGAACGGGAACTAACCCGGTACTGACTGTTCTGTACCGATGACGACGACCTCTCGCAGCTCCAACGCCGCATCGAACTCCTGTCGCCGGTCGAGGTCGCCAGCGAGCTGTCCGAGCTGTTCACGATGGGCGCGGCGGAGCGCTCGCCACGCCTGGTCGTCGAGACCCCATTCATCGCCGAGCGTCTGCCAGTGGCCCTCCTCGACGAGAAAAACGGTCCGGTCGTCGTCGTCGTGGACACACTCGTAGCGACGGCGGTACGCATCGCGGCGGTCCGCGAGCCGCGACTGGGCGTCATCGACGAGCTTCGGAAGCTGCTCGCCGGAAACAGACGCTTTTGCGGCCGCGAGTACGAGGGCGTTGCCGTCAAGTGGGTCCCCGCTCATCAACCGCCCGCCCTGACCGCCTTCCGCTCGAAGGCCTCGATGACGGGGTCGAGCTCGTCGCGGTCGCCCTCGAAGCGGATTTCGACCTCGGAGAGCCGTATCGACCCTGCCGGCGACACGGTCCGGGCATCGAGCGTTGCCGCCCAGCCGTCGCCCTCAACGCGGCTCTCACCGTTGTGCTCGCCGCCGAGCCCTTCGAGATACGAAATCGCCAGCCGCTTCGAGATACCGCGGAACGTGCGTGTTTCCTCCATCTATCCGCCCGCGACCGGTGGAAAAATGCTCAACCGGTCGCCGTCGGAAAGCTCCGTCGCAGTGCCATCGAGGTGGACGACCTCCCGGCCGTTCCGCAGGACGGTCAAATGCGGCTGGATGTCGCCATCGTCGTCGAGGATGTCGCCGGCAAGCTCGGGGAACTCGTCTTCGACAGCCGCGAGAACGTCGCCGACGGTCGCTTCCGCATCGAATGTCCGTTCGATTTCTTTCGTCCCGACGGCCTCACGGAACGTCGCAAAGAACCGGAGTGCAAGCTGCATACCCGTCCTTCGACCGCTGGCCCTATAAATCGGACAGGCGGATGCCGTCCTCGACGAGCCGCGCGTTCCGCTCGCGGTCCAGCTGGGCGGCCAGCCAGTCGTGTTCGTAGAGCTGTTCGATGCAGTCGGCATACAGATTCCGCCAAGCGATGGCGTAGATGGGCGACTGTCCCCACGCCCGTAGCTCCGGGACGAAGGCGTGGAACCGTTCGATGCGGTCCTCGAAGTGCTCGACGAGGTCGAGTATCGCCTCGGCCGCCTCGCCCTCGTCGGCAGCCGCCTCAATGAGCCGCTCGAGACGGGCGTTGTATCCCTCGATTGCCCTGTGCATGTCCTGTGCGGCTGCGCCGTCGTCGTCCGGCAGCGACTCGACGAGCGGCTGTGGGACGCCGAGCTGTATCTCGTCCATGCTGGTTGGTGGCAGCCGCCGATAAAAAAGCTGACCCGCTAGTGCTCCTGTGCGGCTGTCTGAAGTAGGTCTGAGGACCGAATATCTGATTGGCCATGCTCGGCCCGCGTCTCACGGACCTCGTCTGCAACCGCTGGCTCAATATCTGCTGCCGGCGGCGCTGAGAGTGCCTCATCGACGGCTTCGCCTGCCGACCCGGCGGCAGCAACGACAGCGTCACCGGCGTCGTCAACTGGTCCGATGCCAGTCCCGACAACGCCGCCCGCGAACGCAAGGCTGACCGTGCCGATGAGCACGAACAGGAGTGCGATGAGGAGCTTGACAGCACCGAGTGCTGAGGGCACTATCCTCATTTCGGACGCTGGTGAAAAAAGTGTTCGGCGGCGCTACTGTTTTTCTTCACAGTGTCGAACATCGACGGCGACACCGCGAGTCGATTCTGCCATCGCACGGCCGTGGGCTGCCGCCCGGCCCACGCCGACCGCCTTCGGTCCCTCGAAGACGACCTCGTCGCCGGGGCGAATCGACCCGTCAGCGTCGAGAACGCCCGGTGCGAGCACGCTACCGCTGGGGACGAAGGCATCGATAGTGACCGTCTTCGTCGGGACATCGCTTTCCTGCCACGCCCGCGCGCCGGCCATCGACAGCGAGAGCGTCCCGTACTGGGGGACCATCGCCGCCAGTTGCGTGCCGTCGGCGTCGGTCACCCGCAGCGAGGGGTATCTGCCACCGGTCTCGATGCCGGGGCCGAACACCGCATCGCCCGCTCCGGGGCCGAATTGATAGTCGGCGATAGCCCGCACCGTTGCCGCCTCGCGGGTCTCCTTCCGATAGGCGTCCTCGCCGGAGAGCGCCTCCGAAAGCGCCGAGAGCGACTCGCCGGTCGTCGGGTGGTCGGTCGCCGTGTACTCGAAGCTGATACCGAGGCTGTCTTCGACCCGCTCGCAGATATCCCGATAGCCGTCGCCGGTCACATGGGCGATGTGGCGGTCGTAGTTGGCCCGCTCGAGGTAGCGTTCGAGAACGGAGGCGACGAAGTCGATTTCCGTCTCCGTCCACCGGCCGGTGACGACGCTGTCGTAGTGCTGTGCCGGATAGGTCGTCTCTAGCTCGTTCGGGACAACGCCGATGGGCGAGGTCATCGAGACGACGTGGCCGCGATACTGGATGGCCCGCATGAACTGCTCGTGGCTCTGGGATTCACTGTAGGGTTTCCGGGCCGAGCACGGCACCAAGACGAGTGGAGCCTCAAGCCGCCGCTCGTAGCGGCTCGTAACCCGGTCGGCGAATCGCTGAATCTCTGGCCGCCGGAGGGCGTCGTCGCTGGCTGCCAGTAGCTCGCCTCGCCGGAAGACTGGCGTCCGTTCTTCGATGTAGCTGTACTGCTGGTCGAGTCGCCGGAACGCCGCCGTCAACCACGCTTCGTGGCGAGCCTGCCCCTCGATGTAATCGCGGAGGCGGCCGTCGCTGATTCGCGTTCTGACCCGCGACAGCTCCGCCCGGAGCATTGCGGCGTTGTGGTCGGCGCAGTCGCTTCGGGTAAACGCCTCGCGTCCGCCCTGACAGGCCGGACAGGCACACGGGAGTTCTTCGAGGTCTTCGAGAAAGGCCTCGCCGTCGGTCGTCAGGTAAAACCCCTCCAGACCGCGCGCTCGCGCCCGTTTCTCGTCGACGAGGTCGACACCGGCGTAGACGAGCGTCGCGACGTTGGCCGGCGTCGCCACACCGGAGAGGTAGAGCGCGGCGTCGTCGGGGATTGCCTCTCGGACAGCCACAACGGCCTCGACAAACGCCGCTGCATGCCCGACGTAGCCCGGTGCACCGGCCAGCACGTAGGCGTCGGTCCCGTAGTCGTTGGCCGTCTCCGGCGAGACGACGGCCGCGCTGGGGGAGGATACGTTCGGCTGGTCAGTCTCGAACGCTTCGGCGACCGTCTCATCGGTGCCGGGGGGCAGCGCCCGGTGAGGCAAGACAGTCAGCGCCGATTCGTCGCCGTCCGGGACAGACTGGTCGGCATGCCAGAGGCTCCCAGCGTCGGTAACGATGTCGTCGACAGCGGCCGGCGTCCGGCGCGACTCGTCGAGCCGCAACTCGCCCCGGCGGGCGGCGCAGTCGCGGCCGTGAATCTCGAAATACTCGGTCATGCGTTTTCGTCCTCGCCGGGCGGGTAATCCTCCTTCGGTTCGTCGCCGTCCATGTCCGACTGGGCGCTGTCTCGTTCCGGGTGGTCGCTGTCTGCACCTAAACGCAGCAGCTCCACCCCGTCGGGTAGCGAATCGAGCGCCGCGTCCGGCCAGCCCCAGTGTGCGACGGCGAACTCGGTCTCGGGATGGTCGTCGACGAGCCGGCGGACGCCCTTGGCGGCGGCCTCGTAGGCCCGGTCATCGAGCCGCTCGGGGAGTTCGGCGGTCAAGGGGTAGCTGTCAGACAGTGCCGGCGGAAACGGACCGAAAGGCGGCTGCAGCCGCCAGGTCTCGTCGAACCGGCTGTTGTCGCCGCCCTCCGACAGGAGCACGCGGTCGCCGTCGACGGACAGCCGGCTGAGCCGGTCGTGATGCCGTTTGACCTCCGGTCGGCGCGCCGACTCACCGGAGAGATAGAAGAACGACCCTTTGGAGACGGGGTCGTCGCGTTCGAGTTGGTCGGCCGCCTCCAGCAGCGCCCGGTAGCCGTCGACCATCGCAGGGTGGCCGCGAGCGCGCCGCTCGACGAGCTCAAGGAGGTTGCCCTTCTTGATGGCCTGCTTTATCGTCCGCAGTTCCTGGAAGCTGACGTGGAGGTTGTGTCGGGCCAGCAGCCGCTCGCGTTCGGTGTCGTCTTCGGCTTGTAGCTCTGCCGGCGTGTGGTCAGCACAGACCGGACACGAGCAAGGCAGATATTCGAGGTCATCGAGGTGGTCGGTGCCAGCGACGGTGAGATAGCGGTCGTCGCGGGCATACAGCGCGTAAGCGGCCGAGTCAAACAGGTCGCAGCCGGCGGCGACTGCCAGTGCGAACATCATCGGATGGCCGGCTCCGAACAGATGGACCGGAGCGTCCGCGCCGAGTCCTCGCTTCGCTCCGAGAATGGCCTCAATCATATCTCCGTACCGGTAGCTGTTCATCAGCGGCACGACGGCCCCAACGGGGAAGACATCGAGAGTCGTCCCGTAGGCGTGTTCGGCCGCCTCCTCACGGAGGTCCGGGTAGGTGCCGCCCTGCACCGGTGCGTTGACCAGCATCTCGCCGGTGTCAACCGTCTCAGCCGCTTCGAGCCGCGCCTTTGTCGTTTCGAGGTCGGCAGCCGTCTGCTCGCGGCTGGCTTCCGGCGGCGTCGGGATATCGACCGGAGTGCCGATGTCGGAGCCGATGTCGCGCTGGAACCGGAGTATCTCCTCGTTTGTGACCGATATCTCGCCGTACTCGGAGAGCTGAAACGAGCCCGAGTCGGTCATGATGGCCCCCGAGAAATCGAAGAGGTCGTGTAGTCCGTCCGCAAGGGCGCGTTCACGGTATTCGTCGCTGCCGTAGAGGATATACCCGTTAGTGATGAGAATCTGTGCCCCGAACGTCGATTCCAGCTCTGCCGGGGCTATCGTCCGGATATGTGGGTTGACGACCGGCAAAAGCGCCGGTGTCTCGACGGTGGTGCCTGCCCGCGGAACGGACAGCTCGCCGATACGGCCGGCGGCATCGCCGTCCCGACGTTCGAAAATATCGCGCATGTCACAGCACGGGGGCCGGGCCTAATAAGCCGATTGAAGCCGAGCGCGACCGGACGCTGTCAGAAGATGCTCGCCTGCTGGTAGACGGAGATGCCGTCGCTGGTAATCTCGTAGGGCTTTGTCTCCCGGGAGTGGTTGGCGTTCCGTATCTTCTGTATCTCGACGGCCAGTCTGGTTTCCTTGAAGTCGGAACGAACGTATTGGAGGACGAAGACGGCGTCCGTCAGATACTCGATGATGCCGTATTTCGAGGTGTAGGAGTCGGTGTCGCTGACCTCGCTTGTGACCATTGTGCTAATGCCGGCAGACTTCAGCGCTTTCGTGAAATCAAAGACCTCTGTCCGGCGGGCCGACTGCTCGTCGTACATCATCTCCAGCAACGACACCGAGTCGAGAACCAGTCGCTCGGCCCCGAAGGCGTCGATAAGCCGCGGCAGGTCTCCGCGAATGGACGTGAGGCTGTTCGCCATCTCGATGGGGTCGAGGTCAACGACAGCGAGCTTGTTCTCGGCCATGTACTCGTCGAACGGCCAGCCCTTCTCGGTGGCGGCTCTGCGGACGGCGTCTTTTGTCTCCTCAAGTGTGATGTAGACGCCGCGTTCGCCGTTTTCGATGCCCTCGTTGAGGAACTGCAGCCCGAACGTCGTCTTCCCGGTCCCGGCAGAGCCCATCACGACCATCAGCGACCGCTCGGGAACGCCGCCCTGAATCATGTTGTCGAGGCCGTTGATGCCGAGGTCGATGCGGGGGATGTCGGAATCAAACTCCTCGTCGAACTCCTCGCTGCCGCCGCTCCCGGCATCGAAGGCACTTTCGAAGTCATCGGTGCTTGGCCCGTCGCCCCCGATTTCGCCGTCGAAGGCGCTCTCGAAGTCGTCGGTGCTTGGACCATCGTCGGGGCTATCCTCGGTGTCCTGCTCGAACCAGTCGTCGTCGCTCATTGTCCACCCGCGCTCGGCTCGCGCATACCGACAGTTAACGGCCTCCATTGTTAATGTTGTCCGCTCTGTTGCCGAACAGTCAGCCGGTGGACGCCGACCGTTGATGACCGCCCCACTGACCCGCAGCCGGCTCCGGGGGGCTTTTAGTCACGGGGCAGCCAACGGAGGGACAATGGAGTTGGGCATCGTTGCCAAGCGGGAGACGCCGCGTGCCGTCGAGCTCGCCGACCGCATCCGACGACACGTCGACGTTCCCGTTACGCTCGACAATCTCACGGCCGACGAACTCGACGCGAATGGGACCGATGTCACGTCGCTTTCGGCCTGTGACTTGGTTGTCTCTATTGGAGGCGACGGCACGTTCCTGTTTGCCGCGCGCGAGGTGTCACCGACCCCCGTCCTCGGCGTTAACCTCGGCGAGGTCGGCTTTCTGAACGCCGTTTCCCCGGAGGAGTGTGTCGAAACCGTCGCTGGCGTCGTCGAACGGATGCAGGCGGGCGACGCGGAGCTACAGGAGCTACCACAGCTGCAGGCAACCGGCCCCGGACTGTCCCTACCGGCCGCAGTCAACGAGGTCGCGGTACTGGGGCCACAGCGCGGCCGCGACAACGGTCTTGACATCGACGTTCGCGTCAATGGCGAGGGCTACTCGTCGGGCCGCGCCGACGGCGTACTCGTCTCGACGCCGACCGGCTCGACAGCGTACAACCTCAGTGAGGGCGGTCCTATCGTCCATCCCGATGTGTCCGCCTTCGTGGTCACCGAGATGTGCGCCGAGTCGTCGATGCCGTCGCTTGCGGTCCCGACAGACCGGACTATCACCGTCCATGTCGACGGGGCTGACCACGCCGTCGTCGCCGCCGACGGCCGGACGCGTTCACAGGTTGCGCCGCCCGCCGAAATAACGCTTGCAGTCGCCGCTGACCCGGTCCGTATCGCCGGACCGAAACTCGAATTCTTTACGGCGCTCGACAAGCTCGATTGAAGCCGCGGGCTGCCACTTCCAAAAGCCATAATGGGGCTGCGAGCCTCCCTATTGCCAATGAGCCAACAGCTGCCGGACGTACAGGCGTCGAGCCCGGACGTGAGCGTCGGGCTTTCCCGTGTCGGCGTCACCGGCGTCGAAAAGCTCGTCAAACTCCACCGCCCGAACGACCGCCCCATCGTGCTGATGGCCGAGTTCGATGTCTTCGTCGACCTCCCGAGCTGGCGGAAGGGGGCCGACATGAGCCGGAACATGGAAGTTGTCGACGAAATGCTCGAAGAGGCTGTCTCCGAGCCCGCCCTTAGCGTCGAGGATGTCTGTGGCGATGTCGCCGAGCGACTCATCGAGAAACACGACTACACGACACAGGCCGAGGTCCGCATGGAGGCCGAGTATATGATTCGCGAGGAGACGCCGGCGACCGACCGACCGACGCAGGCGACCGCCGACATCATCGCCTCGGCGACCGCCGACGAGGACGGCAACACCCGCGAAGAAATCGGCTGCCACGTCGTCGGCATGACGGTCTGTCCCTGTTCACAGGGGATGAGCGAATCCCGCGCCCGTGATGTCCTCGAAGGACTCGATGTCGACCGCGACACCATTGACGCCTTCCTCGAGGAGGTCCCTCAGCCCGGCCACTCCCAGCGCGGCCACGCCACGCTGACAGTCGAGACCAGCGGCGACCCCGATGTCGACCTGCGGACGCTTATCGACATTGCCCGCGACTCGATGAGCGCCCGCATCTACAATCTCGCAAAGCGCCCCGACGAAGACCATATGACCTTCGAGAGCCACAGCGACGCGAAGTTCGTCGAAGACTGCGTTCGCTCGATGGCAAACGGGCTTCTTGAGGAGTACCCCGACCTTCCGGATGACACAATCGTCCGGATGGAACAATCCAACGACGAATCGATTCACCAGCACAACGCCCACGCCGAGCGCGTCGCCGAGTTCGGGCAGCTTCGCCGGGAAGTCCGCGACTAGCGTTCGGCCTGTGGCAACGATAGCGTAACGACGTTCCCCTCGCCGTCAGCGCGCCGGCCGAATGTGAGCTCCCCGTCAGAGAGGTCGGCGACCCAATACACCAGCCACAGCCCGAGCCCGGTTCCGTGGTTAATAGCCGAGAGGTCAGCCTCGGTAAACAGCGGTCGGATTTCGTTTTCGGGTATCGGTGGTCCGTTGTCGATGATGTTGATGGTGATTCTTTCCCCCTGACACTCAACGACAGCCGTCACCTCCGCGGCACCGTCGGCGTGCTGGATGGCGTTTTCTAGCAGCTCCGCAACCGCTTGGTTGATTTTGGGGATGGCCTCAGCAACGGCAGTTGACGGCTGTCGCAACTTGATAGGAACCTCCGGATAGCGTTCCCGCGCGTTTTCGACCGCCGTTGACACGCAATCAGCAATGTCGACAGTCACCGTTTCGTTGGCCCCCGAGAGGACCTCAACGACCTCGCGTCCTTTCTCGGCGGTGTTCAGGAGGTCCGTCGCAGAATCGATGACTGTTCCCATGCCGGATGGGGCGTCCGGGTGTGCCCCTCTCTGGATGAGTTCCGCGTGGCCGAGTACGATGTTCATCGTGTTCCGGATGTTGTGTCGGAGTAAATCGTCAAGCACCCGAAGCTGCCGCTGGCGGCGATAGCGGTCTGTCACGTCCCGTGCCGTCCCGACAATCCGGACAACATCACCGTCCTCAAAGATGGGTTCGGCGCGAACCCAGACGCGACGACGGAACGAGACACTCGGGTCGACCCAGTACTCCATCTCGACCGACTCGCCGCCGGCGAGGCGCTCCATCCCATCCCGGGCCTTCGACCTGTCCTTGGGACGGATGCCATCGAGGAACCGCTCGGGGTTTTCTCGAACCTCCGCCGTTGGTTGCCCCCAGATGTCCTCGTAGGCATCGTTGACAAACAGCATCTCGTCCCAGTCAGCCGAGACCGTCCAGAGCACGTCGTTCGTGTTGGCGGTCAACTCCTCCAGCCGCGTCCGGAGTTCGTTACGCTGTCGCTCGGCGCGCTTCCGCTCGGAGATGTCGTGGGAGCTGGCGACGTAGCCGTCGAAATCCGGCAGCTTCCGGTTCGACAGGCGTGTTTCGAGCCACACCCACCCACCATCAGCGCTCCGATGACGGTACTCGACTGTCTCGGACGCGCCTTCAGGAGCCGAACGGAGTGACTCAAAGCGCGCCTCCATCTCCGGCCGGTCGTCGGGGTGCATGCACTCGAAGGTGTTCAGGCCGACGAACGCATCGGGGTCGTACCCCAGCAGCCGCGACACCGCGTCGTTGGCGTACTGATAGGTCCCTGCCTCGTCGATAACGACAATTTTTGCCTGACTGTGGTCGAGCAGCGACGCCAGGGTCTCTGCGTCCATCAAGGCTCTGTGCTAGAGGTTTACACGGGGGCGTAATTTGTGTTTTGGTGCCCTCGGAAATACGAAAAGGGCAGTCAGAAGGTGAGCTCTTCGGCCTGCTCCCACCGCGGTTCGAACTCGCTGCGGACGCTCTGGGCGAATTCCCGGTCTTTGAGGTCTATCATGGCAAAGACCTCTCGGTTCTTCAGCGGATGCGGGACCTCGATGGTTACTTCGTTGTCGTCGATGAGCGTGAACGTTCCCGTGACATCCTCGCTGATGCAGACGGTGAACCGCTCGTTTTCGGTCAACGAGGTCCGGTAGCGCTCGCCGATAGACTCGGGCAGCACGGACATGACCTCCGGCCGCATCAGGAGTCGGACGTCGACGCCGCGGTCCATCGCATCGGTGAGCTCGTCGAGAATGAGCGTTCCGACCGTATCGATGTCGAAGAACTGCTCGATGTAGCTGGAAAGCACCATAACCACCTCGGAGTCGGCCGCTGAAATGCGTTCCATCAGCAGGTCGACCGTCTCGTCCGGCCCGACAGCGGCGGTCCAGAAGGTGTCCTCTACTGGCTCGGCGGTTTCCAACTCGCCGCTGAGTTCGTCGACGATGCTCTCGTATTGGTTTGCCTTTTCGTCGAGTTCGCGCTTTTTATCCTCCAGCAGCCGGTCGAGCGCCGTCGACGGCTCGACGGCGACGTATTTTTTCGGCCGCGAGGCCGACTGCGAGCGGACGAGGTTGTACTGCTCGATGCTGTTCAGCACGTCGTAGATGCGGCCCATCGGGACATCGCTGACACGGGACAACTCCTTTGCCGTCGTCGGCCCGGTCTTCAGGAGCGCGCGGTATGCACGGGCTTCGTACTCCGAGAGCCCGAGGTCTCTGAGACTTGCCATTAGTCCCCGTTCACGGGCCGATGGTATAAACGCATCGGGAGTTTAGGCAATGTTTGAGTTGTTGTCGGCTATGCGGAGGTACGAGCGGTCGAACGGCCTGTTTCCAGTCGTTCTGCTCGCTACTGTGCTTGCGTACAACAGGCTCTGTCGACTGCCTTAGGGTGCCGGCCCCGACGCCGCGCGGTCGAGGAGCTCGTCGGGGGCTTCCGCCGGCGCGCTCGTTTCGCCGCTTCGGACGACGACGGCTGTCTCCCGGTCTTCCGGCACGACGACCTTTTCATGGTCGGCGATCCGGAGCGCCGCCCGATGGAGGTCGCTGCCGGCCGGCGGCGTCCGAACGACGACCGGGTCGTAGTGGGCACGTGCCGCCGCGGTCGCATACTGGGCGACCTCGACGCCCATTCGTTCGTAGGCTCCTGCGAAGGCTGCGATTGCGTCGGTCGCGGCCGTCATGTAGCGGTCATCGCCGGTGAGCCCCCACAAATCGAGCAGCGCGTCGGCGAACTCGGCGTTCGTCTCTAGCGGATACAGCGGTCGGCCGAGCAATCCGGCTCCGGTCGGGTCGCCGTCACGGAAGGAGCCGTCGGCCGTCTTGAGGCGGTCGATGGCGTCGTCAGCGATGGCCCGGGCCGGCTCCAGCCAGCCGTCAGGGCCGGTTACCTGCGCAGCGGTCGTTAGCCCAGCCAGCAGCCGGGCATGGTCGGCCAACAGTCCGGTCTCGCTTGCATCGTCTGCAAAGTGGCTGACGTGGCCGTCGTCGACGAGCGTCTCGAGGACGTGGTCGAGGGCGCGCTCGGCGTACCGTGCCGGGCTGTCGTCGTCGGTGAGCGCTGCAATCTCAAAAAGCGCCTCGGCGGCCATCCCATTGCGGTCGGCAAACACTGTCTCGTCGACGTGGGGCGGTTCGGCATTCTCGCGCTCTGTCGGCTCCAGCGTGTAGTAGTCGCTTGCGGCCTGGCTGCCAGCAAACGCCTCGCCGGCCCATGCGGTCGTCGTGAGATAGTCGACGGTCCGCTCGGCGCTTTGCAGGTAGGCCTCCTCGCCCGTATAGAGGTAGCCGTGGGCGAACGTCGAGACGAGCGCGGCGTTTTCGTCGACGAGCTTTTCACGGTGTGGCTCGCCCCAGCTTCGGGTTTCGGCGAACCGATAGAAGCCGCCGTCGTAGGTGTCGAGCAGGTGGGTTCGAATCGCCTCCAGCGTCCGCGTTGCCCGCTCGCGGTCCCGCTTGAGCGCAAACGAGACGGTCCGTGGCAGCGGGAACTTCGCGCCCGTGCCCCAGCCGCCGAACTCGTCGTCGAAGGACGCAGCCACCTGTTCGACCATGTGCGCCTCGATGGCGGCCGTTACCTCGCCAGCCGGCCGGTCGTCGTCGGACAGCGACCGTGGCACGCGGCCAGCAGCCCCGCCCTTTGCGTCCCACGATTCGCGGACGCTGTCGAGGACCTGCCGGAAGCCGTCGCGGCCGAGATACGTCGCCCCCGAGAGCACTTCGCCGTCTGGCGTCAGAAAAACCGTCGTCGGGAACCCGCCCATGTTGTATCGCTCGCGGACGCGCGGGTGTTCGTCGACGTTGACCCGTACCGGAATGAAGCTCTCGCCGATGTTGGCGGCGAGCTTCGGGTCCGAGTAGACCTCCTCGTCCATCCGGTGACACCAGTCACACCACGGCGCGGTCAGCGAACAGAGTATCGGCGTCTTCTCGCGGTCGGCGCGGGCGAACGGTTCTTCGCCCCACGCGTGCCAATCGACGAGTGTCCCGTCGCGAAAGGTCATACTCCGGCTTTCGGCGGCGGGCGGGAAAGAGCTTCGAAAACGGCGGTTCGGTTAGTCGTCCTCCAAAACGAGAATCCGGAGGATGTCGCCGTATGCGGGCCGCGTTATCAGCACGCCGATGAGGACACCAACGATGGTGATGATGGCAAAGCCCTGCAGGTCACCCAGCGAGAGGACCGCAAGCGGCGACATGGCGAGGATTGTTGTCGCCGCCGCGGCCCCGATAACCCAGAAGGCCTTCTTAAACCTCGATTCGAACACCTTTGAGGTGCTCACATCACCCTGTTGCATGATTTCATCCGCGATTATCACGAGGTCGTCGACCCCGGTACCGATGACGGCGATGAAGCCGGCGATGTGAGACAGGTCGAGCGGTAAGCCTACCGCGGCCGCAAAGCCAAGCAGGATGTACACCTCGGAGCCGGCGGTCAGCAACATCGGCGCGGCGACCTCGGGCTTGCGGTAGCGGAAGAAGACCATCACGGCGACCGCGAAGATAGCCGCAGCGCCAGTCACAAGCGACAGCGCTTTGAACCGCTCTGCGAGGCTCGGCAGCAGGAAGAACGACGTGCCGCGGTTGTCGATGTCCAGCTCCGTTCGGAGCGCGCCAGCGCGCATGTTGATTTCGAGGTCACGGGCGTCCTCGAAGGAGGTCGTCGTCGTTCGGTAGGAGGGGTCATCGTCGAAGGCCCCGCTGGCGAACGACGACGAGAGGTTCGGATTCACGCCTGCCGCGAAGACGACCTCGCCGTCGAGGACCGTCATCAGACAGCGGCCGGGTTCGTCGTCCAAGTTCTCCTCCAGCGAGCGGCTGAGGTCGTAGTTACAGCGGACGCCGCCGTCCTGGTCGAATCCGTGGTCGCGCATCGCTTGGCCGAACCGGGGGCCGGCCTGTTCGTCGAGCCGAATCGGGACGTAGTAGCCGTCGTCCTGTCGTGCCTGTCCGATATCAGCGAGGTCGTCCTGGTCGAGTAGCGACCGAGTCTCGTAGTCACCGTCGTCTCCGGGGAACAGCGCCCAGATTTCGACCTGTCCCCGCTCGCCGATGAGGTCAACGACCGTCTCACGGTCGGCGCCCGGTACCTCGACAACCATGAACTGCTGGCCGGGGGCGCTTACCTGTGCGGCCGACCCGCCGCCGAGGCCGCGTTCGCGGAGTCGGTCGTTGAGGACATCCTCGACGCCGTCTCTGGTGTCGCCGGTAACGCCCATCCCGACATCGCCGGTGTCAACACTGTAGCCGGCTTCCTGCATCGCCGCAGCGAAATCGCTCCGTTCGATGCCGCCTACGTATTCGTCTTGGAAGACCTCGACGGTACCGTCCTCGGCATCGGCTCGGACGTCACCGGTCCCGAGGTCCAGTTCGTCCTGTAGTGTCTGCTCGATGTCGCCCTGTTCGTCAGGGCCGAACTCGAGGTTCGAGACGGTCATCCCGATAAAGGGTGCCCGCACCTGTGTCCCGCCGGACAGTTCTAACCCGAACTGGAGGTTCGTTATCTGTGAGGCGGTCGCGACATCACCGTTGACCTGCCCGACGGGTTGTTCGCCATCCGGGTCCCCGTCGGGCTGTGCGGCTTCCATCTCGTCGCCCTGCTGTTCGCCCTCTATCTCCGGTGCCGCGTCGCCCGTCGGCTCGTCGGCCGCGTCGTCACCGAGTGGTCCGAACAGGGCGACTGTACTTATCAGTACGAAGACGACAAGCAGCCAGATACGCCAGTGTTTCTTGAGTTGCAGATTCATTTTGCGATTCCCTCGTACTTGTAGTAGCGGAGCAGGCTCACGTTGAGCAGGTAGGTGTTCATCAGGTCAGCCAGCAGCCCGAACACGAGGATGAGGCCGACATCCGGCAGCAGCGGGATGCCGAGCAGCGAAGCGACGACCGTCATCACTATCATCGCCGCGATAGAGGTGACCGTCATCGTCACACCCGTCCGCATCGCACGGAACGTCGAGGTATAGAAGTCCCCGTGTCGCCTGAGCACGTGGTTGTTCAAGAGCAGGTCCGAGTCGACTGAATACCCGATAAGCATCAACAGCGCTGCGACCGTCCCAAGCGTCAGTTCGATATCGAAGAGTCTCATCAGCGCCAGCGGAATCATGATGTCCGAGAAGGCAGAGGCGATGACGGCGATGGACGGGACGAACGTCCGGAACATCGCCGCCACGAGCAGTGCCATGCCGGCGAAGGCGATGGCTATGCCGAACAGTGCCTGCTGTTGTGAGTCGGCGGCGAAGCTCGCGGAGCGTTCGCCTTCCTGTTGTATCTCATAGCCGGCAGCCTCTGCCTGGGCGACGAGGTCGCCGAGGTCGTCGTAATCGCCCGACTGGAACTCGATAATGTAGGTGTTACTCGTCGGCGAGCCGACCTGCGTTATCGACTCGACGGGTTCGTCGAACTGCGCTTCGATCTCAGCCTGCGAGTCGGTGGTTTCGACTTGGAGCTCCGCGCCGCCCGTGAAATCCATCCCGAGGGCGACCGGCGACCCCGTCACCACCGTCGCGACAGCAAGAATCGCGAGCGCGAACGCCAGCACGGCGAGCGGAATCGTCACGAGCTGGCGGTTGGTGTAGTCGGAGTAGTCGACTTTCGGTACCGACAGGTCCATGCGTTCCGATGTGAATCCCCCGTGAATAAGGGTTGTCGTTCGCGTGTCGAAAGGGTCGACCCGCTTCAGGCGGGCGGTCCTCACCACCGGATGTCTACCGGGAGGTTCCGGACCACCGTCCGGCGGAACCGCCGAGAGACGGCAGTAAGCACGAGGAAGTAACAGCCGGCCCCGAGCGCAACCAGCGCAGCAACAGCCGGAAGGAGCCACTCGAAGAGCCCAGCGCGTTCGAGCGCCCACCGGAACAGCAGCACGGCACCGGCCATGACGGCCGCCGCGCCTTCGATGCCGTAGACTTGGACGAGCGCAACGTCGCTCTCAGCGCCCTTGACCGCGGGACAATGCGGACGAAGGGCACGCTAGCCTTGACTAAGGACGAATCAAACAGGAACGCCGACGCTATCACACCATTACCACCCGCTGTCGGGAACACGGAAAGACGGGTATCCACCGAAAACCCAGTGACAAAGAAGAGCGGTTCATCGAGTGGGTGTTGCATCGACTCTCCCATGCTGTCGTGGGGCTCGCAGGGCAGTTCTTGAGCCCAGTCATCGTGTTCGAAGATATGGGCGGTATTCGCGACGAAATGCAGTACAGTCGTATATGAGCTAGCGGTTGCACAAGCTCCCGTTCCTCAAGTTCGAGACATCCGTCTCGTACAAGGCAATGTGGCGAGAGATTCCGACGGACACCGTGGGCGCCTACCACAACTCGAAGACGTGTTCGTGCTGTGGTGAGCGCGGTAGTCGGCAGTGACGGCGGTTACGGTGTCCAAACGACGAGTGTGACGTGGTGCAAGACCACGCTGACGAAATGTTCCGGTGAACATTGTGTGGCGTGGGAGGGCGAAACTTGACCGTAACAAAATGAATTACCGGACGCACAAAACTCAACCACGAGCTCGGTTGGTGCGTCTGTCCGGTTCGGGGCGCGTAAACCGCCCAACCTCATCCCTTTGCCTCGCGGAACAGGGAGTGCTACAGCACGGCTGAGGGAACTACAAAAGCTCGAGCCACCGCGTCAGAGGCTGTTTTACGAAGAGAAACAGATGCTCTCGCCGCGGTCAGTCGTTAAGCGCCCAAACGAACGACTCGGCGTGCGAAACCTTGCTATTAACATTCTGTCCCCGAGAGGGCTGTAACTAAAGTATGCACCGTCCAGTACAAACGTAAAGGATGGTCAAGAGCGCTCGAACCGACCGACAGAGGTTTGCTAACCCCCTCCGTAGCGGTGCTGGACCGATACTGAATGTCATCCGGCACCGAGCGCGACCCGTCACGTCCACCGGCGGTGAGACGGCGTGAGGACCTCGACGGCTGTGGCTGTCTTCGCTGCCGCGGGCTCGATTACGCGGTCGTCAGCCGTTCGTTCGGCGCGGCGTTCATCTGGGGCGGCCGACTCCTTCGGCGGCGGCCGTCGGTCCTGCTGGTGTTTGTCCTCGTCGGCGTGGCCCAGCAGCTTTCGCTGCTCGTGCCAATGGAACCCGGCATCGCTGCCGCGTTCGTCGGTATTGCGGGCGTCTTCTTCGGACGGGGGTACGCCGGCCTTGTCGGGGCGGGCGACCTCCGCGGGTCGGACGCTCGATTCCCACCGGTGGTCGCGGCAGCGACCCGACTGCCGGCGGCACTCGGTGCCTTCGGCGTCGCGGCGCTCGGTGCGGCGGCTGTCGCTGTTGGGCTTGTCATTGCTGGCTCCCGTGCCGGCCCGGCGCTCGCGACGACGCTCGGGGTCGGCGGCGGCCGGGTCTTCGATGCGCTCGTGTTGGCGGCGGCTGTCGGTGTCGTCGTTTACGTCCTCGTCAAGTGCTGTTTCGTCCCTGAAGCGTGTTTCATCGGTGGGTACGGGCCGCTCGAGTCGATACGGGTGAGTTGGGCGTTGACGACGATGCACCGGCGAAAAGCCGTTGCACTAACCGCCGGACTGGTCGCCCTGTTTGCTGTCAGCGTGGCGCTCGAAGCCGGCGTCGACGCCGGCCGGCCGGTGGTTATCTCGGTGACATTCGCTGGGACGACCGTCCCGGTCCGGTCGATTGGGCTCTCGACCGCGACGGTCCCGCGGCTCGCGGCTGACGCCGGGCTGTCGGCGGTGTACTATCTGGTCTTTGCACACCAATACGTGCAGGGACTGGTCGATGAAGCGGCTGCCGTCTGAGCGGCTACTGGCCGAACAGCTCCCGAACCGTATCCGAGGCGCTCTTCCAGACGGCGATGAGCGCCGCTGGTGCGCCGACGCCGGCGACGAGGCGCTCTATCGCCTGCCGAACCCGTGGCCGGTTTTCCTCAGTGCCGAGCACAAGCACCGTCGGGTCGGCGGCGACGGCATACACGTCCATTTCCCGGCCCTTCTCCGAGTAGCAGACATCGACGACCTCGATGAGTTCGGCTTCCCGAAGCTTGTCGAGGTGGTAGCCGGCGTTCTGCAGCGAGAGCCCGAGCCTCTCGGCGACCTCGGAGGCCGTACACGGCGCGTCGTTCAGCACACAGAACACATCGCGGGTCGTCTCCGCCGAGAGCGCACCGAACAGCTGTTCGGCGCGTTCGTCGTCGACATAGAGGACTGCGGGGTCGCCGCTGCGTTCGGGTGTCTCGTCCGTTCGTGTCGGCAGGAGTCTACTCATGGTGTCGTCGGACTTGCCGGCGGTCCTGTTTCCAGTTCCGGCGTGTGAAAGCATAGTCGTCCCGGTTGCTAAAACGTTGGTTTTACCCACTCCGTCCGGTCCTTTCGCCGTCGCAGCGCGGCGGCGGCCGAGGCGTCGGGCTTTTGGCCCCGCCGTCCGAATACTCGGTAATGTCACCCGACCTCACCCGACGGGGCTACCTCGCTGTGACCGCCGCGGCCGGCGGGGCGGCGCTGGCGGGCTGTTCTGACGATGTCACGGCCGACCCCGACGCCATCGATGACGCCGACCGACCGGCGCTTGGTGCCGAGAACGCCCCCGTGACGGTTACTGTGTTCGAGGATTACGGCTGTCCGGCCTGTGCGCGGTTCAAAGCGCAGGCGCTGCCGGCTCTCATCGACCAGTATATTGAAACAGGCGAGGTCAGATATCTGCACGCTGATTTCCCGATTCCGGTCGATGAAGCGTGGTCCCATCCTGTCGCCAACGCCGCCCGCGAGGTCTTTTTCGAGGCCGGTAACGACGCATTCTGGCTCTTTTCGTCGTCCATCTACGACCATCAGGGGAGCTACTCGCTAGACGCCATCGAGACCGTCGCCGCTGACGTGGCCGACGACGAGGCCGTCGGTGCGGCCGCCCGGGCCGCTGCCGACGAGGAAGCCCACAGCGAACGCATCGCTGCCGACCGTGACCGCGGCGAGTCATGGGGCGTCGGCGGGACGCCGGCCGTCTTCGTCGACGAAACGGAGGTCGACCCCGCCTACGATGAGATTGACAGCGCTATCCAAGACCGGCTCTGAGACAAGACATCGTGTGAACTACCCCATCCTGCTCGCGCTGACGCGCTCGCTGAGGGTGGGGCTTCCTGGTTCCGCGACGCGCTTTTTCACGGACGGTCGGCGTGCGCCGACAGTCCGCGCAGGGAGCGCAGTCTCCGCAGGCGTGGATTTGGAGCGTCCCACTCCTACTCGGTGGTGACGGCGGAATCTGTCTCGACCGTCCTTTTTGTCGGACTCTAAGCCGAGACGATGAGTAGTTGCCATCACGGTTCCAGCCTTCGGCTGGCACCGTTATAAATTCATGGAACAGAGTGCAAACAATTCTGTGACGGCGTGGACGAATCGCAGAGCGATTCGTTCGCACACCAGAAACAGAGATTTCTGGGGACGCTGTATCCCCTCCCTACTGCGTCCTCAGAACGCAAAGCGTTCTGATGTGCGAACGAGAGCTCCGCTCTCGTTAACGCTGCTTGTCCGCTACGCGGACTGCGCTGCTCGTTGAGCAAGGGAGCTTAGCGCCTCAATTCAGCTAACACGATACCCGCAGCCAAGCGGCGGCGCGAGGTCAAAACGTTTTACCCGTCGATTCTCCTCTCGGTAGCTATGAGCTACACCATCGGACTCGTCGGCAAGCCCTCTGTCGGCAAGTCCACCTTCTTCAACGCCGCGACGATGAACGACGTTCCCGAGGGAGCCTATCCGTTCACGACCATCGACCCATCGATGGGTGAGGCCTACGTTCGCGTCGAGTGTGCGGCCCCGGAGTTCGACCACAGCTGTACACCGAACCACGGCTACTGTGCCGACGGCATGCGGTTCGTCCCGACGAAGCTGGTCGACGTGGCCGGGCTCGTTCCCGGTGCCCATGAAGGAAAGGGGCTCGGAAACCAGTTCCTGACCGACCTCAACGAAGCCGACGTGCTGATACACGTCGTCGATTTTACTGGCGAAACTGACCTCGAAGGCGAGCCAACCGAGGACCACGACCCACGTGACGACATCGACTTCCTCGAAAACGAACTCGATATGTGGTATCTCGATATCCTCGAAAAGGGTATCGAACGATACGAGTCCGGCTATCACGGCACCGAGCGCGACATCGAGGCCGACCTCGCCGAACAGATGTCGGCGTTCGGCATCGGGGAGGACGAACTCAAGCAGGTCATTCTCGCACTCGACCTGCCGCTTGCCCCCGAGCCGTGGGACGCCGCCGACCGCGAACGGCTAGCCCGCGAAATCCGCATCCGGACGAAGCCGATGGTCATCGCCGCCAACAAGATGGACACCGAGGCCGCCCAAGAAAACTGGGAGCCGATAACGTCCGACCCCGACTACGAGCACCTGACGTTCGTGCCCGTCTCGGCCCACGCGGAGAAGGCTCTCAAGCAGGGCGACGAGCAAGACGTTCTCTCGTACCGCCCCGGCGACGACGGGTTCGAAATAACCGCCGACCTGCCGGACGAAAAGCAGGCCGGCCTCGAACAGATACGCGAGTTCATCGACGACTTCGGCGGCACCGGCGTCCAGTCGGCGCTGGAGACCGCGCTCTTCGATGAACTCGACGCGATTGCAGTCTTTCCCGGCGCGCGCAAGCCGCAAGACGACGGCACCTTCCTGCAGGATTGTTTCGTGCTTCCCGGCGGCTCGACCGCCGAGGAGTTCGCCTACTTCCTCCACACCGACATCGGAGATGGGTTCCTCCATGCCCACGACGTTCGGTCGGGCCGGCAGGTCGGGGCCGACACCGAACTGAGCCATCGCGACGTCGTCGAAATCACGACGACGAACTGAGCCGTCGTCGAGTTCCGGATGACGCTGCCGGGCGCGAAAGCCCCAATAGTCTCAGGACCTACCCCTAGCCATGTCAACAAGACTCCCGGAACCGCCGGAAGCGGGGCTTCTCAACGCGCTCCGGTTTGGGACTGACACCTTCCGGTTTCTCGAAGGGATACAGGCCCGGTTCGACGACGGAACATCGGTTTCGATTCCGGGACGGCCGCCGCTTGTCGTACTGACCGGTCCCGACCTCGTCGGTGAAGCGCTTGACCGTCCGGAGGATTTCCCCCGTGTTCCCGCTCAGGATGCGGTGACGATGATAGCTGAGAACGGCCTCGTACAGAGCGAGGGTGCGCTCTGGTCCCAGCAGCGCTCGGTGATGGCCCCGTCGTTTAGCGGCGAGCAGGTGACCGCCTACGCGAACACAACCGGGCGGCGAATCGAGGCCCGGGCCGACCAGTGGGCAGCCGCCGGAGCGAGAACAACCGACCTCCATCGGGAGATGACCTCTCTCACCGTCCGGGTTGCCTCGGAGATACTGCTGGGTGAGGACATCGGCACGGAGCGCGCCGACCAGTTCCACGAGTGGATGCAGGTCGCGGGCGAGGAGTTCGAATTCGGTATCGAAACCGTCCTGCCCGACTGGGTGCCGACGCCGACATCGGGCGAGTTCGAGCAGGCGGCAGCGGGTATCCGGGAGCTGAGCGAACAGCTCATCGAACGCCGACGGGAGAGCCTTGCTGCCGGCGAACGTCCCGACGCGTCCGATATGCTCACGATGCTCATTCGCGCCGAGGACAACCCCGATATCGACTATCCCGAAAACCAGATTCGAGACGAGGTCGCGACGTTTCTCATTGCCGGCCACGAGACGACGGCATTGAGCCTCACCTACACATTGTGCCTGCTGTCGTGGCATCCCGAGGCTCGCCGCCGGGTTCGCCAAGAGGCCGACGAAGCTCTCGGCGACGGACCGCCAACGCACGACGACCTCGCGGAGCTTACGTACACTCGGCGGGTCTACGATGAGGCGCTACGCCTCTACCCGCCCGCGTGGGGTGTTTTCCGGCAGGCAAACGGCGATGTTACCCTCGGGCAGTATACCATCCCGGACGGTTCAGCGGTCATCATGCCGCTGTGGTCGATTCACCGCGATGGCAGCTACTTTGAGCAGCCCGACACGTTCGACCCGGACCGCTGGGAGCGGCGCACCCCGAGAGCTGTCGACGCCTATCGTCCCTTTTCGAGCGGCCCGCATGCGTGTATCGGCCGCGGGTTCGCGCTGGCCGGATCGACGCTCGTCCTTGCGCGACTCGTCCGCGATTTCGACATCGACGTTCCGGAATCAGCGCTAGACGACCTCCGGTTGACGCCGACGCTCCGGCCAGCCGACGGCGTCGAAGCAACAATTCAACCAGTCGGCGGTCGGTGACCTGCGGGGTGCCTCGCCTCCGGCCTCAATGCTCCTCACGTAGCGCTTTGTCGCCGTACTCCTCGCGAAGCCGCTGTAGGTACGCACGCTGTGATTTGATATCGTCCGGGAGTTCCGCGTAGGCGTCCGCAAAGAGGTCGTCGGGGTCCGGCTCGACGGCCATCGCTTGGTCGACGGCGTCGGCGACGGTCGCCTCTACGTCCGATTCGACCGCCGAAACCGCCTCATCGTCGAGCAGCCCGAACTCGCGGAGGAAACCCTCAAACCGCGGCAGCGGGTCCCAGCGCCGCCAACGCTCGACGGCCTCGTCGGTCCGGTACGCCGAGGGGTCGTCGGCGGTCGTGTGTGCGCCGAAGCGGTACTGCACGGCCTCGACGAGCGACGGCCGGCTTGCCGTGCCGGCGTCGGTCGGCCGCTCGTCGTCCGATTTCGCCCGGTCGAGCGCCTCATCCATGACCTCGTAGGTCGCAAGCGGGTCCATCCCGTCGACACGGACACCCGGGAAGCCATAGGCTTCGGCCTTCGCCGCGAACGTGTCGCTTGCCGTCTGTGCGGCCTGCGGCACGGAAATCGCCCACTGATTGTTATTACAGACAAACACCGCCGGCACGTCGAAGACGCCGGCAATGTTAGCTCCTTCGTGGAAATCCCCCTCGCTGGTTGCGCCGTCGCCGAAGTGGCAGACAACGGCCCGGTCGTCGCCGCGGAGCTTTGCGGCCCATGCCATCCCGACGGCGTGTGGGACGTGCGCCGCAATCGAGATGTTCAGCGGCGCGATGTTGTGCTCGACGAGTGTCGCGTTGCCGGATTCGTAGCCCATCCAGTAGCGGATGTAGTCGGCGAGGCCGCCGCGGTCGATGACTGCACCGTGTTCGCGGTACTGATAGCTCACCCAATCGTCGTCATCGAGGGCATACATCGAACCGAACTGTGCGGCCTCCTGACCGGCAAGCGGCGCGTAGGTGCCGATTCGCCCCTGCCGCTGGAGGCTGACCATCCGCTCGTCGAAGTGGCGCGCAAGGCGCATATCCCGGTGTAGCTCACGTAGCCGGTCGTCGGAGAGCGGCGGCTCGTAGCCGTCGACGAGCGGCTGTCCGTCGGCATCAAGCCGGCGGTGGAGATTCTCGCCTTCGGCGAAGGCGTCGATGGCGTCCGCTGTGTCCATGCCGAATGCACCGCCGCCGCGGACATAGCTTTGGGGGCTGTCGGAACCGGCGGGTCCCTCGCGACGATAGGGCGCAACGCTTTTTCATTGCGGCGGCCTCCCTCCGGACATGAAAGACTACATCATCGACGAAGAACAGCATCTGTCGCCGGTCGTCGTCGTTACGACCGTCGCACTCGTGGCGATTTTCGGGTTCGGGCTCCTGTATCAGGCTGTTTCGCTTGCTTTGTAACTGCAGCACCTATAGTTGGATGTCGCGGGTCTTTTATTAGGCTCCACTGAGTTGGCTATCTCATATGAGCGACGACTCAACAGAAGAACCGGACGAAGACACCACGGAAGAACCGGACGAAGACACCACCGAGGCGACCGAAGGGGCAGCCGTCGGCGTTAAGCTCGGAAGCACACGAACCGTTCTGAAGACCGACGACACCGTCGACAAGATGCTCACGTGTCTGGCGACCTACGAGGACGCTCTCACCGGCGAGGAACGCATTCTCTACGGCGAGGAAGCCGCCCGCGAGTACCCTGATACCGTTCGGTATATGCTTCGGTCGGGGCTGCCGGAGGACGACGAGAACGCCGAGGCCGCCGCGAAGTTCTTCCAAGCGGTCGTTGAGGCCAACGACGTTCCCGAAGCAAGCGGCGTCGTGTACGCGGTCCCCACGATGGAAAACGAGGCCGGCATCCGGAATCTCGAATCGGTCATCGAATCGGCTGCCATCGGCGACGTCTTCACCCGCGCATATCCTGAATCCCTCTGTGGAGCGGTTCCGGTCTTCGGCGGTGTCGAGGCGCTTGACGAAATCTTCCTCTCGATTAATCTCGGGTCGACGAACCTCGAAGCCTGTGCCTTCCGTCGTGGCGAGGCCCTCGCACCGTATGCGACCGGCGGTGTCACCGGCAGCGAAGTTGACCGCCGTATCGTCTCCTACATCGAAGAAGAGACACAGGGCCGAGTCAACGTCGACCTCACGACGGCCCGCGAATACAAGGAGGAACACGCCAACTTCGACGCCTTCGAGCCGTTCACGGACGTCATCCAGCAGCCCGGCGGCGGCGCACACGAGTTTACCATTGAAGACAGTGTCATGGACGCCTGCGACGAGTATCTCGACGAGGTTGTCGACGCCGTCGCCAACGAGTTCCTGCCGGAACTGGCAAACGACTACATGAAGGTCTATCAGATCGCTCTCGATGAGACAATCGTGCTGACCGGCGGTATGGCCTGCATCCCGGGGCTCGTCGACGAGTTCGAGCGGCGGCTCAGCGATGAGCTCCAGCGGGACATCAAAGCGGATGCGGCCGACCGTCCCGACCTCGCAGCCGCCGAAGGCGCACACGAAATCGCTAGCCAGCTGCTCAAACACCAGTCCTGATACACTGCGAGGGCGAGGACTTTTGCCGGCCGCCGCCGTCGGCTCGGCTATGCGTACCGACTCCGACTCCCCGTGGCTGCTTGGTGGGCTCTGTCTGATCGCAGTGGCGGCGGCGGGCATCCTCCATGCCGTCTACATTCCCCGCCACATTCCTGGGTCGTTCTCCCGTGCACTGCCGTATCTCGTGGTTGGCTGGGCGAGCTACGCCTTCGTCTTCTATGCGCTCGGGCGGCTCGGACCGCTGGCCTCCGGGATGCCGTCGATGCGGGCGCTCGATTTCGGACTCGGGCTGTTTCTGTTTTCGATTGTCGTCAGTGGTCTCTTCGACGCCGCCGGGCTGACACTTACAGTAGCGCCCGGTCTGCACCTGCTTCCGGCGCTCGGACTCTACGTTGGCCTCGCGCTCGCCGGCTGGGGGTTCGGTGCGCGAACCCGTGCCGTCAACCGAATCGCCGCTGAAGCCGAGCGCGGCTAGTCGGTGCCACCGTGGACGAGGACATCGACATCGCTTCGCCGAACGACGTGTTCTGTGACGCTGCCGAGCATAAGCCGCTCGACACCACCCCGCCCTCGCGTCCCCATGACGATGAGGTCGGCTTCGACCTCGTCGGCGTAGTCGAGAATCGTCTCCGGTGCCGGCCCGGTCGGCGTTGCGGTCGTCACCTCGATACCGTCCGTTGCCGCCGACGCCACGACCGACTCGACGACGCGCTCGGCCCGGTCACCGAGTGCCTCCGCCGCCGAGGTCCGCTCGCCGGGAAGCTGGTAGTCGCTTAGCGGACCGGTGTCGGCGACACAGATGACGTGGACGCGGCTGCCATGAGCGCGCGCGATGTCGAAACCGCGGGTCGCGGCGGCGGTCGCGTCCTCGCTGCCGTCGACCGGCAGCAGTATCTCTTCGAACATAGTGGTACAGAGGGCCTCCCGGTGCTTATAACGCACCGGAGATAACAACGAGGTTCCACAGCGTCACCGCCGCCCCAACGACCGCAAGCGCAAGCGGCACCGCAACGCGGCCGGGCGTCCGAAGCAGCCGCCAGACGACGTAGAACGTCGGGAACACGACGACCTTGATGCCAATGAGCGCGCCGCGACCGTAGGCGTCAATCAACGGTCTCGCTATCGGCCCGGCTTCGGCGACACCGCCGAGCGACAACCCCCAGAACGTCGTCACCGTGTCACCGACGCCGTACAGTAGTAAAGCGGCTATCCACACCTCGCGTTCGCGCTCCGCGAGCCGCGGCAAGAGTCCTCCCACGTCGGCCGGTCAACCTACGGCAATATAACTGCAGCGACGGCCACGGCGACACATAGCGTCAGCCCGGCGATAATGAGGAAGTCGGCACGCGGTGTGAGATACGCGCCCGGCTCCTCAGCGTTCGCTTCGGTCGCTGACGGACGGTCTGCTTCCATACCATACCGTCCGCATTCGACGGTTATCAACGCAATCTGTGTTTCGAGCACTGAATCGCCTGGTACCGCGACGGCAATAGCTTTGCCGCCGTGTCCCGTATATCAAATATGGCCGAGAACCGAGACCTCAGACACCCAGACCACGTCATCCCGCCGCAATCGGACGCTATCCGTAGTCAACAACCTCGGGGTCAAGCCCCGAGGCTTGTCGGTGGACTCGCCGCGTCGTACCTAACTTACTTCGGTATTACTCTATACCGAGTGTCAGGCGTTCACGGGTCTTTGACCCCGACTTGGGGGCTGGTTGACTGGCAGCCCGTGGCTGGCAACACTTGTGGCTGCCATCCACTACAAGATATTACGGAGTCAAACAATTTAAACTTTGACACTCGGGAGAGTGTCGGCTTCCTCCTCGGGGTCAAGCCCCGAGGTATCCGCCTTGCGTTTTTGATGAACTCGACCGCGGCGGCCGCTCGCTGTTGTGTTGTCTCCGCTGCGGGCGGCAGGTCGCCGCCCTCCGACACGGGGACTCGTGTCTTTTCTGTGGCTCTAATGCCATCGTCGTCGAATCGTGGTCCTCACCCGGCCGCTGAACTGCCCGCTTGAGTAGTTTCGCATCCGTTACCGATACAACGAGGCGTAAATCATGGCGAATCCGACGATGAACGGGACTGTCTCGGCGATCTGGAAATACTGAAGGCTGCGACCGATTCCGCCTTGCACACCGAGTTGCGTTGTGAGGTTCGTCACCCCGACACCCATGCTGAGAAACGCGAACCCGATGAACGCGTACTGGAGCCGCTCTGTCGGCTGCTTTCTGTAGGCTTGGAAGCTGATTATCGTCAGCCCGAGTGTAAGTCCGAAAAGCAGCAGTCGCATCGAGATGAGAACCGCTTGCAAGAGGTCGACCATGTGAGTCCGTTTATGTGCCCCCGATAAAAATACCCCGCTGGCGGCGCGAAATCTCCGGGATATTCCGGTCTGTGCCTTCCGCCACGGGCCGGTTTAGTCTTTTCCGAGGTCGTCCCACAACTGCGTAAACCGGTCCGGAAGGTTCTCCCGGCGGTAGATACGGACCTTGTACTCGTCGTCTTCGAGTTGGATGACAGTACTGTCGAAGTTACACTCGTAGATGTTGTAGTGGTTGCCGTCCCCCGAGACCGCGGTCCGCTCGACAACGAGGTCGTTCGACTCGAGTACCTCCAGTCGACGGTAAATCGTCGGCAGCGAGAGGTCACATTCGTCCGCAAGCTCCTTTGCCGACCGTGGCTCGCGGCTTATTGCGGCGAGTACGTCCCGTGCGTGCTGGTCCCCGATGGTATCGAGGATATCTTCGATGGTTTGCTCGCCTTCCACAGACGTGTGTACTATCGGCACTCAAAAGTTCTTTCGCCGATGACGGCCCCGACAGACGAGACGCGGCGTTTCAAGTAGGTGGCCATCGCAGGAGCCGACATGTACGATTCCATCCTGTTGCCGACGGACGGCAGCGAGAACGCCAGCGAAGCGCTTTCCCACGCCATTGAGGCGGCAAACTCCTACGACGCCGATTTACACATCGTCTCCGTCGTCGACGAACGCGTCATCCTCGCGGCCGCGCCGGAGGACAAAGAGGAGGTCAGGGAGGACCTCGCTGCTGAAGCCAACGATGCTGTCGAGGAACTGACCGCCCGCGCTACTGACGCCGGCCTCGACGTGACGGCCGCAACGCCCAGCGGTGTCCCGTACCGCGAAATCCTCTCGTATGCCGACGACGAAGCGGTCGACCTGCTTGTGCTCGGAACCCACGGCCGGACCGGACGCGAAAAGCGGCTCAACCTCGGCAGCACGACCGAACGCGTTATCAAAGACGGCGACCGGCCGGTGCTCGTCGTCGATATCAGCTAATCGCCGCCGACGGTGTTACGAAGCGTTCCGATACCCTCGTAGTAGATTTCTATCTCGTCGCCGCGTTCGAGCAGGCCGGGGTTTGCCGGGCTGCCGAAGCTGATGACGTCGTCTGGCTTGAGCGTAAACCGCTCGGAGAGGAAGGAAATGACCTCTCGCGGCTTGATGAACATGTTCTCGGTGTTGTCCTCCTGCCGGAGCTCGCCGTTGATGTGTGTCGTCATGTCGAGGCCAACGGGGTCGATGTCAGCGACGACCGGACCGAGCGGTCCGGAGGAGTCGAACGCTTTCCGGGCGGTGCGACGCTCTTGGTCGAGACAGTCGAGGTCGTTGAGGATGGTATACCCCCGAACGACATCATCGACTTCGTCCTCGGCGACGTTTTTGCACTCGGTGTCGATGACGGCCGCAAGCTCGCCGGCGTAGGTTAGCTCCTCGGAGAACGACGGGTACGGAATCGGCGTCTCGGGGTCGTGCAGCGAGACCGGGGGCTTGATGAAAAAGTCCGGGACCTCCGGTACCTCGTAATCCATCTGGTCGACTTTCTCGCCGAAGTTTCGGCCGACACAGTAGAAGACCGACGGCTCACACGGCGCGAGTAGCTCGTATTCCGCCGGTTCGTAGCTCCCCTCGTCGGTGTGAACGGTTCCATCGTCGTACTCGCCTTCAAAGACGCCATCGTCTGTGTCGATGCGTGCGAACTTCATACGCGGGTGAGCGGCGGCCGGTCCCTTACCGTTGCCGGTCTGTGTCGGCCGGCTTGATGAGCCCCGGCCGGTCGTTGCTCGGGTCGTTGACCGCACTCGATACTGGTGTGATACGCATGTTATCGCCGGATGCGGGCGACAGCGAGACCGAATCACCGTTGAGCCACGCGCCCTCATCGTCAGCATTGAGGATGACTGCCATGCGATGGTGGAGCGGCTCTACGACCCCGTTCGGCTCTGTTGTCAGTATGGTGAACGTCTCCAGCGGCTCGGGGTCTCCGCCGTCGGTAGCCCCGTCGCCGAAGGCGTCCAGCCCAACCTGTTGTGTCTCGGGGGTCCACCGTTCCCAGACCCCCGCCATCGCGAACGGGCGGTCGTCATCGAAGGCCACGCGGTAGGGACGCTTGCCGTCGCCGCGGTCGGCCCACTCGTAGAAGCCATCGGCGAGGACGAGACACCGGCGACGCTGGTAGGCCTCGGCAAAGGCCGGCTTTTCGGCAACCGTCTCGGAGCGGGCGTTGATATGGCCGCCGCTATCATCATCGGCCCATCGGGGAACGAGCCCCCACTCCAGACGCTGAATGCGGCCGGGGTCGGTGTCGACGACGACCGGCAGCTGCTGTCCCGGTGCAGCGTTGTACCGCGGCTCGAACTCGAAACCGACGGTCGCGTCGAACCGGGATTCAAGTTCGTCGGGCGGCGTAAAGAGCGTGTATCGCCCACACATACAGCCGCGTATGCGTTCCGGCTCGAAATAGGTAGCGAACGTGGCGGCGCGCGGCGCGTGCTGCACAACAGCGCATTGACATCCGGTCTGCTGTTCGGACCCTCGCAACCGAAATATCCATTGTGTGGGAGCATGTACCGTAGTGTATGCCTTCAGCCACAGTTGCGTGTCCGTACTGTGAGACAGACAACACCGTCACGGTACCTGATGGGGTGGACATCAAGAAGGTCGTCAAGTCGTATCGGACCGGCATCCGCGGTGACAAAAACGTCTCCGAGGCCGAGTGTGCAGGCGGCCATCACTTCGGCGTCAAATACCGGTCGAAATAAAGTACGTATCGGGACAACAGACCCGCGAGAGAGGAACGGACGAAGTCTACGACCGCATCGGTCTGTCGGTCCGTTTTTAATGTCCGTGTCCCATCATCTCTTCGAACGGCTGTCCGAACCGTTCTTCGAAGAGCTCCATTGTCCGCTCCATCGCTTGCTCGTTTGCATCGCTTTCTTCTACACCTATGTCGCCCTGTGCGTGGTGGAGGACGGCGTGGAGCTGCTGTGCAACGCCGAGCATCGCGAGGTCTCCGATAACCGTTGGCATCCCTTCGTCGCTTTCGTTAAGAACATCGATTGCCTCGGGTACTACTTCGATTTCGTCACGGTTGTCCGGCGTTTCGATGGTAACGGTAACAGTGTCGTCAGCCATACGTGCTCTGCCGTAGCCAGATACAAATATTATTGGGAGCTGATGACAGAAATCAGTGGGCCGGGGCGGATTTGAACCGCGAGAACTCGCTTCGCTCGTTCTCTGGGCACAAACCGCTGAGCCCATCCGCTCTTCACGTCCGTTCATCGCAGAATGGGTCGGGGCGGATTTGAACCGCCGGCTTCCTCCGTGTGAAGGAGGTGTCATAACCGACCTAGACCACCGACCCAGCGAAAGAAGATATCGCCGCCCCGGACTTAACCCTTTTCAACCGACCTAGTTGTCGTCGCGGTGCTCCCGGTAGCCGTTGATTTTCTCTCGGGCATCCGCAATCGCTTCCCGTGTCTCGCCTTCTGCACGCTCTTGTAGTGCCGCGAGGTCCTCCCGTACCTCCTCGAATCGGCCGGGCTCCGGCTCTTCTTCTTCTCGGTCGATGAGGTCGTCGACGCGCTCGCGGACCGGTTCGAGTTCTTCGGCGACGCCTTCCTTGGCGGTCTGTCCGGCGCGTTTCAGGTAGTAGCGGGTGTCTTCGAAGTGTTTGTTCATGTTTCGTAAATATATACGCTATCAGAGAATAAAACCATTATGGCGGAGGGGTCCAGCGTGACGCCCGTCCGGTAGGCTCTCTCGGCACGATACCGGCCGGACGTCGTTCCGAGCGTCAGGGTTATTGACATAGCCATAGTATAGTGGTATATGAGCCAGAGCGTCGACACCGACCCGGTCGAGGTCACCGAGGACGCCGCTGAACAGGCGATTTCCCTCATCGAAAACGAGGGCTACGATACCGACGAGGCGGGCCTCCGGCTGTTCGTCCAACAGGGCGGCTGTGCCGGCCTATCATACGGGCTCCGCTTCGACGACGCACCGGAAGACGACGATGCGATTACCGAACATCACGGGCTCCGGGTCTTCATCGACCCGTCCAGCCAGAACTACATCGAGGGGTCCGTACTCGACTTCGAAGGGGGACTGCAAGGCAAGGGCTTCAGCGTCGAAAACCCCAACGTCGAAAGCGAGTGTGGCTGCGGCGAGTCGTTCCGGACGTAGGTAGCGTTCGTACTGCTGATTCGTCCGCTACATTTCTTACGCTGGCAGTCAAATACAGAACGAATGGCCTCCAGCCGTCTCGGGTCGTACCGTGCGCGGATACGCGGGGCGCTCCGAACCGCCCTCGAAGAGGAGCATCCGCCGAAGGAAGTCTCCGGGAGCTTCGCGCTCGGCACGTTCATTACGATGCTGCCGACGCTCGGGACAGGGCTGGTGCTCTTTGTCGTGCTTGTGGCAATCTTCGACCGCATCAGCAAGGTCGCGCTGCTCGCCTCGGTCGTCGTGTTCAACCCGGTCGTCAAGTGGGGCGTTTACGGAGCGAGTTTTGCGCTCGGGGTGGCGATTCTCGGCCCGGTCGAAGGCGTTTCCCCGACGAGTGCTTCGCTGTCGGCTGGTCCGGACATCATCGTCCGGCTCCTTGTCGGGAACCTCATCCTCGCAGTCATCGCCACTGTCATCAGCTACTTCGTCGTCTATCGACTGGCGGTTGCCTACCGGCACACCGAGGTCGGCGAGCGCATCGAGGAGGCGGTCCACGATATCGCCGACGAACTCAAAAAGTAGCGGGGGCGGCTTACTCCAGCTCGAAGGCCACTTCGACTTCCGCTTGGTACTCGCGGCCGTCAGCGTTTGCTACCTCGACGCCGAACTCCTCGACTTCGGCCCAGTAGATGTTGTCGAGGGTGTCCTCAGCGCGGTCGAGGGCGTCGTCGGCCGCGGCATCGAAGCTCTCGTCGCTCGTTCCGATGAGCGTGATTTTCTTGAATACCATCGCAGGCCGTCATTCTCCCCGAGGGCTACTAAAGCTATCTCCGAATCGAAAATAGGTTTCCTTTCCGGCGAGTTTTCCGTACGCTTTTGTGCCCCCGATAATCACGTTCGTGTATGGACAGCATCGACGTCGACGAGTTGCGGCCGCCCGAGCGGCTGTTGATGGGTCCCGGTCCGAGTGAGACGCACCCGCGTGTTCTGGCGGCGTTCGGAACGCCGCCGGTGGGCCATCTCGACCCGGGGTTCGTCGAGATGATGGACGAGACCCAGGAACTCCTGCGGGCGACGCTGGGGACGGAAAACGAGTGGACCATCCCGGTAAGCGGGACGGGGTCGGCGGCGATGGAGGCCGCCATCGCCAACCTCGTTGCGCCGGGCGATACCGCCGTCGTTCCCGGGAACGGCTACTTCGGCGACCGAATGGCCGAGATGGTCCGCCGGGCCGGCGGCGAGGTCGCTGTCGTCGAAACCGCGTGGGGCGAGCCGCTCGACCCCGCTGCCGTTCGGGATGCCTGTGCGACACACGACCCCGACGTTGTCGGTGTCGTCCACGCCGAAACCTCGACCGGTGTCCTGCAACCGTCGATGGAAGAGATAACCGCGGCTGCCCACGACCACGGGGCGCTCGTTGTCGCCGACTGTGTGACCTCCCTCGGCGGCGTCGAGTTCCGGATGGACGAATGGGGCGTCGATGTCGCCTACAGCGCCGGCCAGAAGTGTCTTTCCTGTCCGCCCGGTGCGAGCCCGCTTTCGGTCAACGACGCGGCGATGGAGAAGATACTCGACCGCGACGAGGCCGTCCGGTCGTGGTATCTGGACCTCTCGTTGCTCGATGAGTACTGGGGCGACGAGCGGGCCTACCATCACACCGCTCCTGTCAACAACGTCTACGCACTCCGGGAGGCGCTCCGGTTGGTACAGGAGGAGGGTCTCGAAGCCCGCTGGCAGCGCCACCGGCGGTTCTCGGCGGCCCTACAGGCGGGCTTGTGGGAACTGGGCCTTGAGCCGGTCGTCGACGAGAACGCTCGGCTACCGAGCCTGACGACTGCACGGCTCCCCGACGGCCTCACCCCTGGGGCGGTTGTCGCGACGATGCGGGACGACCACAACGTCGAGATCGCGACAGGGCTGGGTGCCTTCGCCGACGAGGCGGTCCGTATCGGCTGCATGGGTCACGGCGCGCGCCGTGGCCCCATCCTTGAGACGCTTGGCGCGCTCGGCGAGACACTCGTCGCTCACGGTGTCGATGTCGACCCCGGAACGGGGGTCGCCGCCGCGACTGCGGAACGCTCCGCCGATGAAAAACCGTAATTACGGCGCCGGTAGCACGTCGGCGCTCGGGTGGAGAACCTGATAATCGCCGTCCTCGACGCTCATAACTGCCCAGTCGTAATCGGGTTCGAGCCCGAGCAGTCGGTCGCGGACCTCACCGGCACGGTCGGCGTCGGCAACGAAACAGCGGAGCCGGCCATAGGTGTTTGCCTCTTCTGGGTCGGCTGTCGTCACGTGAACGGTCCGCCATTTCCGCTCGGCCCGCAGTTCGTCGTTTTCCGTCGTCACCTCGTAGCCGAGGTCGCGGAAGATGGTCCGTGCCTCCTCGTCGAGGGATGTGGTAACGGCTCCCATTCAGACGAGCGTTAGTCGGCACGGTAGATAAAGATTAGCACGTTACGGATACGTGATAGATTATGCCCGCAAGCACGGTGGTGGTGCCGAACATCGCCGTCTGGTGGGGGCCGTTCGGGGACATGGACCGCGAGGACGAGCGAAAGCCCTACTTCGGTGAGGGCTACGTCGAGATGAACCCGAACGACGCCCGCGAGGAAGGCTTCGAGGACGGCGACTACGTCTGGGTCGACGCCGACCCCGACGACCGCCCGTACATCGGCGCGGACGGCGACCCCGACGAGTACGCCCGCGCCCTGATGCGCGTCCGCTACCAGCCGGCGATGCCCGAAAACATCACCCGTAGCTGGTTCAACCTCAATCAGGCGACCCACGGGACGACCGAGGCGACCCCGGACCGTGAGGGGCTGGCGAAAAACGAAGAAACCGACTACGTTTCGCTGTACCGCCGCGGCGGCCACCAGAGCACAACCCGGACGTGGCTTCGGCCGACGCTGCTGACAGACGAGATGAACCGCAAGAACCTGATGGGCCAGACCATCGGACAAGGCTTCGAGCCTGACGTCCACTGTGCGAACGGCGCTCCCCGAGAGTCGTTCGTCAAGTTCGAGAAGGAAGGCGATGCTGGCGAGGACGGCGAGGGTCTCTGGCGGCCCGCCGAACTCGGCCTACGCCCCGGCTACGAAGACCTCGGAGAGGACACTGACCTGCGCCGCTACATCAGCGGCGGCTACGCTGAAACTGGAGGTGACTAATCATGCCACAGGTAGAAAACTGGCAACTCGGCCGCGAGATGGAGTATCCGTACGAAGAGGCCCGCCCGGACGACCAGTGGGCCGGCGTCTTCGACCTGAACAAGTGCATTGAATGCCAGACATGTACGCTGGCCTGCAAGACGACGTGGACCCACGAGGAGGGCCAAGAGCACATGTTCTGGAACAACGTCGAAACCAAGCCCTACGGCTCCCACCCTGTCGGCTGGGACCAGCGGCTCGTCGAGGAACTCGGCGAGATGGAGTGGGACGAAGACGGCACCTACGAGGGAGAGACCATCTTCGAGGCCAAGGGCGCCGAGTGGATCGGCGACGGCTCCGACATCAAGGATGACGGTAGCGCCGCCGACGACATGGCCGGGTTCCGGCCGAGTACCGATGACTGGCGCTACCCGAACCTCGGCGAGGACGAGCCGGCTGGCGAGGAGATGACGCCGAATACGCACTTCGACGAGAGCACCCACCCGGTGTGGTTCTTCTACCTCCCACGCATCTGCAACCACTGCACGTACGCTGCCTGTGCGGGCTCGTGTCCGGCGCAGGCCATCTACAAGCGCGAAGAGGACGGCGTCGTGCTGATAGACGAAGACAACTGTGTCGCATGGCAGCAGTGTAACGAGGCCTGTCCCTACAAGAAGGCCATCTACAACATGCAGGAGGGCATCTCCCAGAAGTGCGTCGGCTGCTACCCGAAGACCGAGGAGGGGAAAGCCCCCCAGTGTTTCGAGAGCTGTATCGGGAAAATTCGGCTCCACGGCTACATCAACACGCCCGACGAGGCCAACGTCGGCGACCCCAGCGACGAGCGGGTTAACCCGGTCGATTTCCTCGTCCACAAAAAGGAAATCGCCCTGCCGCTGTACCCGCAGTTCGGGCTTGAGCCGAACGTCTACTACATCCCACCGATTACCGCGCCGACGGACTACCTGACACAGATGTTCGGCCCCGGCGTCGAAGACGCCATCGAGATGTACCAGGCCGCCCGGGACGGCGAGGAGCCGGCCGTGCAGGCGCTGCTGCAGCTGATGGGCAGCACGGAGTGGTCGCTGACCGGCTTCGAACTCGACGGCGACGAGGCTGTCGGCTTCTACGAGGGCGACGAGGTCGGCCGGGTGCCGATTACCGAGCCGACCGCCGAACGGGACCGCTACGACGAAGACGAAGACGTCTATCGACTGGACGTGACCTGAGGTGAGCGACAGATGAGCAACAACATCCTCCGGTCGCGGTCAGAAACGACGGACGAGCGGCGAACCGGTCCCGACGCCGGTGGCTCTAGTGTCGACCGTACGCTGCTCGAAGCCGGCTCGGCCGTCGACGCTGCGCACCGCTCGCGGCTATACGGGCTGGTGGCGCTGGCGCTCGACCGCCCGGGCGATGACCACCGGGAGGCCATGGCCGACGGGGCGTTCATCGAGGAGCTCCGCGAATCGGCCAGCATCTACGACGACAAACGCATCGAGCAGGCCATCGACCGCGTCGCCGACGCCTACACCGACCTCGACGAGCATCGCCGCGAGTGGGCATCGCTTTTCGGCGTCGAGGAGGGTGTTACTGTCTCACCGTATCAGCTCACCTACCTCCCCGGCCCGCTCGTGACGACCGTTCGCGAACTCGCCGACATGAAGGGGTTCTACCAAGCGTTCGGGCTGGAAATCGCCCCGGAGGAGCGCGACCGCGGCGACAACATCGTCTTCCAGGTGGAGTTCTTGAGCCACCTTCTGTTCCGGGAGGCGACGCTCCGACAGGCAAACGACACCGAAGGCGTCAGCGTTGTCGTCGGCGCACAGCGGTCGTTCCTTGAGGACCACCTCGGCCGCTGGTACTGGCGATTCGCCGAGGAGGTCGCAAAGCAGGACACGGGCGGCTTCTACGTCGCCGTCGCTGAACTCCTTGCAGCCCTCGTTGAGGAAGACATCGACCGTCTCGGCGCCGACCCGGAGTGGGTGCCCGACGACCCCGAGGTGACAGAATGGAACGAGGGCGTCTTCGGTGACTCCGGCCGTAACTGCGGCGGCTGCGGGGCCGCCGACGACGAGGGCGAAGCGCCGACGGATGCCGGGCTGATGGATACCTACGGCCCGCCGGATGAAGACAGACTACCGGATATAGACGAGTACGGACCGCTCAACGACGAGTAGCCCAACGTCTCACTCGTGGGCGGCGTCCCATTCTTCGGCCTTGTGGAAGTTCGCACACTCGTTGCACTTAATTCGTCCCATCGCGTCGACAGCGTTGTCAAACGTGTCGCAGTTCGTACAGAAAAAGCCCCAGCGACGCGTTCCCTCGGCGTCGCTGTAGACGACACGGAACGGCGCTTTGTTTCCCCGCTCTGCCTCTCTCGAAAGGTACAGCGTTTCGCCGTCGGGCCCGGTTCGTTCCTCCATACCGGTGGTGTGCCACCCGGCGGCAAAACGCTCACGGTCGCGGCCAGCCCCGACCCACAGTGCGACCGGGGCGCTGGTCGTAGTCCACAGGCGGTGTGGTTTTGAGCGTGGCCCGCCAACCGACTACCGTGCGGCTGTTACACTACTCAGATATCGAGAACGCCCACGACGACCCCGAGCATATCGCCCGGCTCGCGGGTACTATCCAGTCGCTGCGGGACGAGCGGACGCTCGTCTGCGGCACCGGCGACAACATCGCCCCGGGCGTGGTGCCGCTCGTCGCCGACGGCGAACAGGCGCTTGATTTCTTTGCGGCTGCCGGTCCCGACCTCGAAACGTTCGGCAACCACGACTTCGATTTCGGCCCCGACCGCCTCCGCGATATCGTCGCCAGGTCACCGCAGCAGTGGCTCTCGGCGAACGTCTACGAGGACGACGAGCCGTTTGCCGGCGTTGCGCCGTGGACGGTCGTTACCGTCGGCGAGTCGACGGTCGGCTGCTTCGGACTGACCGACCCCACAACTCCCTCTGTCGGCGACCCCGACCGCGACATCGAGTTTCGGGACCCGATTCCGGCCGCCCGCGAGGCCGTCTCGGCGCTTAAGGGCCGCGGCGTTGACTACGTCGTCGCGCTGTCACACCTTGGCCGCGCTGACGACCGGCTGGCGGCGGCCGTCGACATCGACGTCATTCTCGGCGGCCACGTCCACTCCGAACGCGTCGAGCACGTCGCCGGAACAGTCTGTGTCCGTCCCGGCAGCGGCGGCGGAACGCTGCTGGAGGTCGACCCGGAAACCGGCGCGGTGACCCGTCATGCAGTCGCTGACGGGCCTGTTGACGTCGACCTCGAAGCCACCTATCGACAGCGGCTGGCAGCCGCCGGGCTCGATTCCGTCGTCGCCCACGTCGAGGAGCCGATACACCGAACTGACGGCGAGGCCTTTCGTGGTGAAAGCCGCATCGGAAACTTCGTCGCCGACGCCTACCGCTGGGCCGCCGAACGCGAGTTCGGCATTGATTATCCGGTTGTCGGGCTCCAGAACAGCGGTGGCATCCGGACCGGCCCGCCGCTTTCGGGTCCGGTGACGGTCGCTGACCTCATCAGCCTCGTCCCCTTCGACGAACCGCTCGTCGTCGCCGAGCTGACGGGGGCGGAACTGCGCGCCGTGTTCCAGGAGGCCGCTGAAACCCCCGGCTTCGGAGAGAGCGACTGGTGGCACGCCCATCTTTCGGGGGCAGCCGTCACCTACGACTACACCGACGACCGGCTGCGCTCGGCGACTGTCGGCGGTACCACCGTCGCCGACGAGGGGACCTACCGCGTCGCTGTCTCGTCGTTTCTGACCCACACCGACGTGGAGTTCCCGACGCTGACCGGCGACCACGTTATCGCCGAACTCGACACCCAGTATGAGATACTCGTCGATTACGCCACGGACGTTGGTATCGCCCCGGCCCTCGAAGGGCGCATCACCCGCGTCGGCGTCTAGAGGTCCTCGTCGTCGAACAGCTCTTTTCGCTCTTCGTGTTCGAGCTTTCGCTGCTCCAGTGTTTGCTTGGTTTCGAGTTTCGCTAGCGTCACCCGGTACAGCAGGATGACGCCGACGAGCGCCAAAAGCAAGAGCCCGCCGAGGAAGACGGCTCTAATCATCCGCTGTCACCCCCTCATCGTCAAGTGAGCCCTCCTCGGGGTCGAGGATAACCGGCGTGCCGCCGTCGGTGACGTAGACGGTCCCCTCGTCGTAGGCACGAATCTGTTCGAGTGCGAGGTTCTCTTCTGTGAGCGCCTCCTGTACCTCTCGGAGCGCGTCGGCTTCTCCCTCCGCGCGGATACGCTCGGCGTCGGCGTCACCCTGTGCTCGTGTTCGCTCGGCGTCGGCTTCCTGTTGAGCGATTTCGACCTGTTCGAGCGCCTGCTCGAACTCGGGGTCGAAGTGGATGTCCCTGACCTGCACGGACTCGATGTCGACGTAGCGCGGCGACTGGGAGCGCAACTCATCGGCAATAATGTCGCCGAGCAGTTCACGGCCTTCGTCGGAGTTGGCTTCGGTGGCGTTCAGCGCCGATGCCTCCCTGGCGACCGTATCAACCGTTTCCGGTCTGAGCAGCCGTTGTTCGTACTGGTCGATGGTGTTCCACTCGCGGTGGAACTCGTCGGCCCCGTCCTCGTTGACGCGGTACCGAACGGTAATATCAGCGCCGACCCGCTGTTGGTCGGCCGACCGGAAGTCGACGGCGTCTTCTTCTGCGACATCGCCCTCGAACACGTCACCGCTCATCGTGTAGGTCTGTGGACGGATTTCGATATATTCAACGGAGTGATAGAACGGCACGAGCGGGAAGTGCCACCCCGGCTCGAGAACGTCACCGGTAACAGACCCCTGAACCTTCTTTACGCCGCGGTCGCCCTCGTCGACGGTCGCGACGGAAAACAGAAAGGCGATACCGACGACCAAAAGCAGCACGATGCCGGCGACCGCGGCTGCCTGTAGCCGCGGCCCAAACTGTTCTTGCAGGATGTCATCTGCCATAGCCTACTGCCGGTTTCACTGACAGCACACCAAAACATACCGATTACCCAAAATCTCGTTGTAGCTTCTGATGCGGAGGCTGCGACCGGAACTTTCAGGCTGCCGGCGGTCTTCGGGTCCAGCAATGACGCTCGTCGTCGCGCCGGTGCGGTATCCGCTGTCGCCGAACTCGAAGGTGACATTACAGACTGCCATTCAGGTCGCTGACGACCACGATGCCGACCTCACAGTGCTGCATGTCAACCTATACCAGAATGACCGACGAGTGACACGTACGGAGCTCAAAAACGCGGTCGAAGCAGAGCTCGGTACCGTCGACCGTGCCCGCTATGTCGTTCGTCCGGGCTTTCTGGTTGAGGAGACGATTCTCGACGAAGTTGCCGCCGAGGACGCGGACTACGTCGTTATCGGGGAAAACCAGACCAGCCGGTGGCGGCGGTTGGTCAGCCGGCTCGTCGACGACCCGAACATCGAGCAGTTCCTGCGGAACGAACTCGACTGTGAAGTCATCACGGCGGCTCCGTAATTAGCGACTCCCGCCCGCGTCGTCTGTAGGTTCTGTCTCCGTCCCCGGCTCCGACGCTGGGGCCTCCTGCTCTTCGTTTCTCGTCGTCGCGCCGCCTTGCCGTGCGGCCGCTTGTTGCCCTCGACGGCGGATGGCAGTCTGCAGTTCGCCGCTGGTGTCGTCGAAGACCAGATGGGAGTGGGGATACGGAATCTCGATGTCGTGGTCGTCGAATCGCTCCCAGACGTTTGTCAGCACCGCCGACCGAACCGTCGCCTGTGTGTACGGCTCCCGGACCCAAAACCGGAGTCTGAGCGCCACTTCGCTGTCGCCGAACTCCAGAATATGGACGACGGGAGCGGCCGGATATCTGGCGCTGCCGATGCGGATGTCCGGGCCACCTTTGATGACGCCATCGACATCACGGGCTGCTGCCCGGAGCTGTTCGCGCGCGGTTTCGATGTCGCTTTCGTACGTGACGCCGACATCGGCGGTCAGCCGAACGCGTGCGTCTTCAGCGGAGTAGTTGATGACATCCCGTTCGCGCATCGACCCGTTCGGGAGCACGATAAACGTGTTATCGAGAGTGAAAACCTTCGTATAAAACAGCGTGATATCCTCGACAAAACCCTTGGTGTCTGTATCTTCGAGCTCTATCATATCGCCGATTTCATAGGGCTGCTCGGAGAGGATGAAGACCCCATTTATCAAGTTCCCGATAATAGGGGCGAGAATAATCCCTGCGACTGCCGAGAAGACACCCACCGAGAGGACAACGTTACCGAGCCCGATACCAAAAAACCCCAGAGCGGTCATCACAGCGACGAAGACGATAACCGCCTGGATGCTCCGCAAAACGGTCTGTCCAACCGATGGTCGCTCGAACCGCCGGGCGATACGGCGCGCCAGAAGCCGGCGGGCAAATTGCGAGAGATAGTAAGCGACGGTAAGGAAGACGACGGCCATTACAAGCCGGTAGGCCCACAGCGGGATGGTCTCCGGCAGCCATCCCGGACGGGGCAGACCTTGCTGGAGCGCCGTCGTCGTCGGGTCCATACCGGCCCGTCGTCGCCGGCCGGAAAAAGCGTTCCCCTGCAGATTCGGTCGCTCAAAGCGCCGTTGTAGTCTCGGAAGCACTCATATGCTTTTGGCGCGACCGTCCGGGTATGCAGACCGTCTCAACCGAAACCGTCCCCGGCCACGAAACCGTCGAAGCGCTCGGCATCGCCCGTGGTAACACTGTCGAGGCAAGAAACGTTGGCCGCGACATCACACAGAGCATTCGCAACATCACCGGCGGCGAGCTGAAGGCCTACTCCGAACTGCTCTCGAAGGCCCGTGACGAAGCGCTGTCGCGGATGGAAGCCGATGCGGAAGAAATGGGCGCTGATGCGGTAGTCAACGTCCGCCTCGAAACGTCGAAGGTCACCGACGGTGGGTCGGAGGTAATCGCCTACGGAACCGCTGTGCGGCTCCGATAGCCGGCGGCGGGCGTTTTGGGCCTATGGATACGGGTGGTACGGCCTATCAAGCTGCGGTTCGAAGCCGAGTTCCGCTGGAACACGTCGGGCGCGGTCGCCGAAGTAGGCGTCGCCGGTAAACAGCGGCTGAGCACTCGGGACAACCACGCGAACGGCTTCAAAGCCGAGCATTTCGATGTCCCGCGGCGTCAGGCGTGCGCCGTAGGCATCGAGGCCGGCCGCCGACACACGGTCGACAAGCGCCGTGAGTTCTGCTTTTCCGGATGGCCGCTCCGCAGGGCCGACGCTCTCGGCCGGTATTGTCGTCTCGGCATCGACGAACGCTCGCGCCGCCTCCGGGAATGCCGCGTAGTCGCCGATAGCGCCCGATTCGCTTTCCGCCTGTGTTCTCCCCATCCGACGGAGTTCGAGCCAGTTTTGTAGCGCTTCTTCGAGCGCGCCGCGGGCTGCCGCCGCCGGGTCAAGGTCGGCCGCCGAGCCGGCCGCAAACCGCGGCCACTCGCCCTCCCGGTGGACACAGACGGCGACAACAGGCACATCGACATCCTGCGTCAAAAGCAGCGCCGTCGCCGAGAGCCCTTCGCTCCCCGCTCGGGCGGCCAACGTCCGGTATCCTTCGTCCTCGACGGCCAGCGCCATCGGGTCGTCGGTCGAGTACCACGATACCATCGCAGCGTCACGTTCGATAACCTCGTAGAGCCCCGAGCACAACGCCTCGACGGTTCCGTTGCCGAGGCCAAGCCCGGTCGTGATGGCGGGACGAATACGGGTTTCCGGCGGCGGAAAGACGACCAGTTCCGACGGAATAGCCGTCCGTTCGCCGGTTTCGAGATGTTCAGCCGGATACCAGTAGGCGACCTCGCCGGGCGGTTCGGGCGCGACGAACGCGTCTGCCGGCACCCGCCGGTCGGGGTCGACAAGCAGGCGGTCAGTCGAGTAGACGGCCGCGCTGTACCGTTCGAGCCCTTCGCCGAGGGCTTTCATAAACGCCGGGTCCCACGACAGGCCGACGCCGGCCGCGTGGTCCGGCGCGTCCGCGTCGGAGAACGGCGTCGCCGCGAGGGATGCGAGATAATACGGCACCGGGAACGATTCGGCTTCGCCGACCGAGGTGATGGGACCGACACGCTCGTCGAAGGCCCCCTCGGCTAACGACAGGGATTCATCGAGCGTACGGTCGGCATGGGTCAACTCCAGTTGTCGGCCAGCCCGAGACCCGCATGAACAGCCGGGGACGGGAAGGACCTGTCTGGCGGCGTGTGGCACCTCAATGACGCCGCCAAGCAACTGGGACTCCTCGCCGGCGACCAGCCGGGCGACCTCGCGGCCGGCGACAGCGCCGGCAAAGCGGGCTGTGGCGCGGTCGGTGTCCCCGTCGTCGGTGTCGGGCGCTGTCGCTGCGACACGTGTGCGGAGACATTCATAACAAGCCGTTCCCGGAGCAGCGCCGGAGACAGCAGCCTCAACGCCGGCGACCGCCTGACCGCCGATGCCACCGACCTCGATGCAGACGAGCGGTGTCGATGTTTCGCTCGCTGTGGTGGCCGCCCGCTCGAAGCCGCCGGTGCCAACGTCGCCAGATACAACGGCGATGTCGACGTCGCCGAGGGCGGCAGGGTCGACAGCGACAGTATCGGCCGCGCTATCGTCAAGCGCCGCCCGGACGGCTTCGGTCGCCGGAGCGTCGCCGGCGATGCCAACCGTCGTCACGACACCACCATCCGCGGTGGCAGCCGAAGTGTAGATTCCATACTCGCGTATCGACGCATGTGGCGATAAAAGCGGCGCACGCAGGCTGACAAAAGCAGCGGCGCTGTGCCGTAACGGAATGGGAGGAAGGAGCACAAAGCGGGGAGCGAACCGGGGACCGGACGGCGGCTATTCGAGCATCGACTGTGTAGACTCCACGAGCGACCCGATGTCGGCACCGCGGAGGTTGTCGTCGCCGAGTTTGAGGCGGAGACGCGGTCGCCCGACATCGATGGGGACCTTCTCCGTGCCGAGGATACCGTTGTCTTCCATGCGGGTCTTTGTCCGCGAGAACGTCGCCTTGGAGGCGATACCGACATCCTCGCCCCACTTGGAGATGTCGTACAGCAGGTCCTCGTTTTTGGCCGCAACGAGCAGCGAAATCGTCACCTCATCGAGCCCCTCGCCGTCACCGCGGGCGGTTTCGAGCGCATCGAGAACGGCGTCGAAATTCTCGCGCGTCGACTCGCCGAGTTCGTCGGTCAGCGTCTCTCGAACGCGAATCAGCGACGGCGTTCGGAGGTTGAAGTTCTCGGCGTCGGCCCACTCGCCGGTGATTCGCTGGTATGCGCTATCGATGAACGCCTCGTCGTCGGTCGTCAGACCGGCGACTTGGTCGTCTCCTCTGACGACGGCGACGACTGCGTCCGCAGTCACAAGAAGCGAGTTCGCGGCGGCGTCGTTGACGCGGATTTCCAATCGGTCTGCCTCGATGTGGTCGGCCGCTCGGCTGGCGACGAGGAAATCGTCGAGAACGTCTTTCAACGTCTCGGAGTCGGCGAACAGGCAGACCGGAGGTGACTCGGCATCAAGCGTTTCGACGAGCGACTCGATGGCCTCGGCGTCCGGATTGATAACGAATAGTTCATCGTCTGCGGCGTCGAGCGCCGCTTCGAGTACGTCTCCCATGGTTCGCTCCAATAGGTTTGATTTCATCCGTCCAACAACTAGTATGGTCTGATAGATACTTAATATTAGCGTAAAAGTCGAAGCAATCCTTACCGGTTACAAATAAATAACCGGCTAATACCAGAAGCTAATATATGTACGCAAACTTCAGTTCGTGTTCCCGCTAGATTTCGAAGGGCCTAGAGCTTTTAAAACAGCGTCCCAGTTGACAGCGATCTGTTTCGTCGGCCACTTGTTTCGTGTGCTGCTGCATACGGATTCGCTTCGCTACTAATAACAGATACTTTACATTTCGCGAAAATAATAAACTGCTTTTTACTAACCCGATTATCAAAATCCCATTAATGGCAATCAATATTAGATATATTTTTCATATTCGTTCTTTTACTACTTGTAAAGCAAAAGCATATCAATACTATTCCAATATTAGATTCTCCTGAACCCTTGTTCAAAAATATAATCTGACTTGGTATATATGAATTCTGACTTTTCTGTCTGAGGGATGTCATGGGCGGCGAATCCAATGGACACCTCCTGTTGCCGCAGACAGCGGTGTGTTTATTTCCCGGGGATTGGTAGCCGCATGCGTATGCCAGACGCTTACCTAGTCGGTGCTGGACAATCCGACTACGGTGCTTTCCCGGACGAAAGCTATCGGTCGCTGTTTCGGACCGCCTTCGAGGCCGCCGCAGAGAGCGTTCCGGAAGGATTCGACAAGGACGCCGTCGACGAAGCGTTCATCGGCACGCTCGGCGTCGGTGGCCGACAACTCGGCCTTTCCGGCCCGGCCGTGACCGAACACGTCGGTCTCGACGGCGTCCCCTGTACGCGCGTCGAAAACGCCTGTGCAGCGAGCGGGTTCGCCGTCAGACAAGCCGTACAGGCTGTCAAGTCGGGGATGGCCGATGTCGTCCTCGCCGGCGGCTTCGAGGTAATGAGCGATATGAGCTCCGACGCGACGAAGTACTGGCTCGGCGTTTCGGGGGAAACGGAGTGGGAGCGGCTCTCCGGAACGACGTTTTCCGGGGTGTACGCACAGATGGCAAGCGCACATATGGACCGATACGGGACCACCGGCGAGCAGCTCTCCCGGGTGGCGGTCAAAAACCACGCGAACGGCGCGAAAAACCCCCACGCACAGCTCGGGTTCGAATGTTCACTCGATGATGCACAGTCCGCACCGATGGTGGCTGACCCGTTGAACCTCTATCACTGCTGTCCGACCTCCGACGGCGCGGCCTGTGCGCTCGTCGTTAGCGAGGCTGTCGTTGACGACTACACCGACGACCCGATTCGGGTCGCCGGCGTCGGGGCCGGCAGCGACAACGTCGGGCTGTTCGACCGGGAGACGTACACTGCCGTTCCGGCGAGCCAGCGTGCCGCCGAGCGTGCCTACGAGATGGCCGGCATCGAACCCACGGACCTCGATTTCGCGGAGGTCCACGACTGCTTTGCCATCGCGGAGCTCCTCGCCTACGAGGACCTCGGCTTCTGCGAGCGCGGCGAGTCTGGCAGCTTCATCGAGTCAGGCGCGACGGAGCTCGACGGTGAGCTTCCGGTCAACACCTCCGGCGGGCTGAAATCGAAGGGCCATCCCATCGGCGCGACCGGTGCCGGACAGGTCGTCGAGGCGTTCAAACAGCTCTCCGGGAAAGCTGGTGACCGACAGGTCGACTCGCCGCACCGTGGGCTCACGCACAACGTCGGCGGCAGCGGCGGTGCCGCCATCGTCCACGTCTTCGAGAAGGAACAGGAGGTGAGCGCCCCATGACAGGCATCGCCGGTGTCGGCGCGTACGCGCCGCGGTTCCGGATTACCGCTGCGGCGTTCGAGGACGCTTGGGGGCGGTTCGAGGCGGCTGGCGTCGAGGAGAAAGCCGTCCCCGCCGCCGACGAGGACGCGCTGACGATGGGCTATGAGGCAGCCACGCGCGCACTCGACGCCGCGGCTGTCGACGCCACCGACATCGACTGGCTCGGCGTTGCTTCCTCCCGGCCGCCGATAGCGGAGGAAGACGTTTCTGCGCGGCTCGGTGCGATGCTGGGCCTTTCCGACGCCGCCACCCGACACGTCTTTACGGGAAGCACTCGGGCCGGGACTCGTGCCCTGTGGGCCTGTCTGGACGCTGTCGACGCAGGCACGGCGACCGGTCTTGTCGTGGCCGCAGACTGCCCTGCAGGCACACCCGACGACGGGATTGACCACGCCGCTGGAGCGGGAGCCGCCGCATTCGTCGTCGGCCCGGACGGCGGGGCGAGAATTGTCGACCGCGCGGAATATGCCGCCCCGTACCCGGGGACCCGCTTCCGAAGGACGGGAGAGGCGGAGACCCGCGGGCTCGGTATTACCGAGTACGACCGGCAAGCGTTCACCGAAGCCGTCGGCGCGGCGGCTGACCGTCTTGACGCGATAGACGACCCTGCGGCCGCAGCCATACAGGCACCCGACGGAAAGCTCCCGTACCGTGCGGCAGGGGCGGCCGGCGTCGACGCCGAGACGATTCAAGCCGCGAGCACTGTCCACGAACTCGGCGACCTCGGGGCCGCAAGCGTTCCCGTCTCGCTCGCGAAGGGCCTCGCGGACGGCCGCGAGTCGCTGCTGGCGGTTTCCTACGGCAGTGGAGCCGGAGCCGACGCGTTCGCGGTCGCCGCCGATGGTGACGTGCCGACCCGGATGGCGCTTGACGGCGACGCGTCGCTTTCGTATGCCGAGTACCTCCGTCAGCGAGGTGTCGTGACCGCCGGCCCGCCGTCGGGGGGCGGTGCCTACGTCAGCGTCCCCTCGTGGCGGCGGTCGCTGCCACAGCGGTACCGGCTCGTCGCCGGCCGGTGTGCCGAGTGCGGGGCGCTCTCGTTCCCGCCGGAGGGGGCCTGCGATGACTGCAACGGGCTGGTTGCGTACGACCCCGTCGAACTTTCCGGCGAGGGAACCATCGAAGCGGTGACGACGATTTCACAGGGCGGGGCTCCCCCCGAATTCGCCGAACAGCAGGACCGTGCGGGCGACTACGCCGCTGCAGTCGTCGCCTTGGACGCCCCGTCGGGCGCACGTTCGGTCAGTGTTCCCGCGATGGGTACCGACGCCGCCCCCGCCGATTTCGATGTCGGCGACCGTGTCGAGACGACGGTTCGACGCATCTACACACAGGAAGGAGTCACCAGATACGGGTTCAAAGTTCGGCCGATGGCCGACAAGTAAGCGACGACGCTATCGGAGTTCGGCGACCCGGTCCGAGAGGTCATCGACAGCCGCTTCCTGCTCTTCGACAGCATCGACGACTGCATCTGTTGTTTCGGCGACATCGTCGGCCCGTTCGCGAGCCTCCGCAACTGTCGCAGTAACTTCTTCGATGCGAACGGCTTGGTCGTCGTTCGCGTCAGCGACCTCCGAAATGCCGTCGACCGTGTTCTCGACTTCGTCCGAGATAGCAGCCAGCGAATCGAGCGCCCGCCGTATCTCATCGCCGGTCGCCGCGATCTGCTCGGCGGACCGCTCGACCCCGTCGATGGTGTCGTCCGCCTGCCGCTGTATCTCCTCGATACGGTCGGCAATCTCGTCGGCGTGGTCTCGCGTCTCGCTGGCGAGCGTCTTGACCTCGTCGGCGACGACCGCGAACCCATCGCCGTCCGTCTCCGCGCGGGCAGCCTCGATGTTGGCGTTCAGGGCGAGAATGTTCGTCTGGTCGGCGATATCGGCGATGATGTCGACGACCTCGCCCACCTCGTCCATCCGCTCGCCGAGCTGCTCGACGGTATCGACGAGGTCGTCCGTCGACTCTACTACTGCATCCGTCGATTCGCGGGCTTTTTCGCCGGCTTCGACGCCTTCAGCCACCGTTTCGCGGGCGCGGGTTGCCGCCTCGGTGACTTCCTTCGCGTTGGCGGCGACCTCCTCCATCGTGGCCGAGACGTTCTCCATTTCTGTGCCGATTTCCGCCAGCGAGTCGTTTTGTGCTTCGACCGTCCGGTCGATTCGGTCGCTGGCGTCGCCGAGTTGGTCGATAGACGCCTCCAACTCGTGGGTTTTCTCGTCGACACCGTTGATAAGCTCCTCGAAGGAGCCGGCCATCCGGTTGACATCCTCGACGAGGTCGCAAAGCCCGGGCTCGATTACGCCGTTCGTGTCCTCCCAGTCGGCTCGCGCCGTGAGGTCACCATCGCCGATGGCCCCCAGTGTCGCGCTGACCTCCTCTATCAGCGACACCATGTCCTGCTCCCGTTGGATGTCTTCGGTGGCGTCCTCGATTAGTTCGAGTACGGCCTTTAGCTCTCCGCCATCGTCGAATATCGGCACCGCGAGGAACTCGATGTGTTTTTCGACGCCGTCTTTGTTCTTGGAGACGCTCCGGTCCCGATAGACCGGAAAATCGACCAAGGTGTTTGCACCGTCAGTCCGTTCGACATCCCACTCCTCGTGGGCGGTGTGCGGTGCTGCTGCAACCTTGTCGGCAAGCGTCTTCGCCCGCTGTCTGTCGGAGTAGGTCGCGACTGCAATCGTTTCCCGGCAGTCCTCGCCGACGAACTCGCTGTGGTCGTCATCGAGCCCCATCAGCCGTCCGGTATAGGCGATGACCTCGTGGTTGGCGTCGATGAGAATCGCCGACATCGGGACGGCCTTGATAACTTCGTTTACTGTCACGGTTGCGGCGTCGAACGCTTCGAGTCCCTGCTGGAGGTCGGCCATCGTTTCGGAGACGCCGTCGAGGGCTCGCTCGCGTGCGTCCGTCACCGACGCGCCCGCTTCGAGCGCGTCGAATGCCTCCTTGACCGCTGCCCGGGCCGCAAACTCGTAGCCGCCGGCATAGGTCGACGGCGCGACGCCGGCTGCCGCCTGCGCACGCGCTGTCTCGCGTATTTCGCCGGCGCTCGCCGCTCCCCGAGCCGTCGAGGAGAGCTGTGTCGCCGTCCGTTCGAGCAGCTTGTCATCCGCTTTGTCGCCGTAGGCGGCGGTGAGCTGTTGCTGTGAGACGGCGGTTCCCCCGTCAGTCGCGGGCACGTCAGTACCGCTGTCGGCTGCTCCGTCCGCCGTACGGCTGCTGGTGTCCGGTATTAGTCTTCGAAGGGCGTCGAACATATCGTTGTGCTACTGGGAACAGCCGATGTATTTAAGTACTCGTTTCCTTTCGAGCGGCAAAACAGTCACTCGGGAACCCAAAGCTCGATGGCTGCGCCCTGCCCGTAGCCGACACACATCGTCGAGAGCCCGCGGCCGCCGCCACGCCGCTGTAGTTCGTGGATGAGCGTCACCGGCAGGCGTGCGCCACTGGCGCCGAGCGGATGGCCGATGGCGATAGCGCCGCCGTTGACGTTGAATATTTCGTCGTCGAAGCCGAGTTCGTCTTGGCAGTACAGCGTCTGCGAGGCGAAGGCTTCGTTGAGTTCGACGAGGTCGTAGTCGTCGGCGTCGCGGCCGGTTTCTTCCCAGATTCCTCGCACCGCAGGAACCGGGCCGATACCCATCACCGTCGGGTCGACGCCCGCGACGTTGTGGTGTTCAACCGCTGCGAGGATGTCGAGGCCGCGCTCGTCGGCGAACGCACGCGATGTCAGAAGCACACCGGCCGCCCCATCGGATATCTGTGAGGCGTTCGCAGCGGTGACGGTGCCACCTTCTTCGAAGGCAGGCGGCAGGTCAGCGATGGCTTCCGCTGTCGTTCCCGGTCGGAGCCCCTCGTCTTCCTCGACGAGCACTTCGTTGCCCTCGTCGTCGTGGCCCTCGATGGGGACGATTTCGTCGTCGAAGCGGCCTTCCTCGGTCGCCTCGACGGCTCGTTGCTGGCTCCGCGCGCCGTATGCGTCCTGCCGTTCACGGGACATGTCGTACTCCGTGGCGACTTGCTCTGCCGTCTGCCCCATCGCGAGTGCATCGACATCGTACCGCTCCGCAATCGCCTCGTAGCTGCCGATACCCGTCCGACGCTCGTTGCGGGACATGTTCTCGACGCCGCCGGCGACGATTACGTCGCGGCTTCCCGCCCGGATTGCGTCGGCAGCGGACATAATCGCTTCCGCCGACGAGGCACAGAGCCGGTCGATGGTCGTCCCCGGCACCGACTCGCCGAGCGCCAGCAGCGCGATGACGCGGGCGAGGTTGTTGCTCTGTTCGTCGACCTGTTTTGCACACCCCCAGCGGACGTCGTCAACGTCCTCGGGGGCGAGTCCGGCGGCCTCAACCATTGTCTCGACTAGGGGGACCGAGAGCTCCTCGCTGCCCGTCTCGGCGAACACGCCGCCCTGTGTTCCCTGTGATGTCCGCACCGCTTGCACGATAACTGGCTGTCGCTGGCTCATCATCTGCGCTTCCGTCCGGGGCGCATTAACAATCCCGGTTCGGGACACCGGGCGGAAGGATTATTCAACCGGTGGCCGATACATCATGTATGGGCGAGTACCGCGTTCTGCTCCCTGTCGATACCGAGACGAACCGTGCCCGACACGCGGCCGAGACCGTCGCGGCCCTTCCCGGGGACGGCGCGTCCGTCCACGCCACTGTCCTGCACGTCATCGAGCCGTTCGAGGCGACCGATGAGGGTCCCATTATCGAGACGGACGACATTCACACCGACGACACGCTTCCGGACAGCATCGAAACGGCAGCCGACGCGCTCCGGTCGGAGGGCGTCGAGGTCGATACGCGCCACGTCGAGGGGGACCCAGTAGAGACGATTCTCGGCGTCGCAAGAGACCTCGACGTCGACAGTATCGTGATGTGCGGCCGGCGACGGAGTCCCGCGGGGAAGGTGCTTTTCGGTAGTACCGTCCAGTCGGTCCTTCTCGCGGCGGAGCGTCCCGTCGTCACCGTCGCCGCTGAAGACGGGCAATGAGCCCCGCTTGAGCCGGCACGCCCAACGGCGTCAGTAGCCCGCCCCGAAGACGTTGTTCCAGAGGATGCACAGCAGTCCTAGCGCCATGATGCCGGCAAGGGAGCCGAAGGCAACGGGCCAGCCGAACAGGTCCGCCACGACGCCGATAGCGACGCTCCCAAGCGCCCCCAACAGCATGTAGACCGTGCGGACGAGGCCAAATCCCGCGCCCCGCTCTTGCTCGCCGAGCACGTCAATGAACTTCGACTGTAGCGGCGCTCCCCACGTCATCGCGACGCCGACACAGACCGTCGCCGCGACGACAAGCGAAAACGAGTCACCGACGACAACAGAGCCGTAGCCGACAACCCCGAGCCCCATCGTCACCGCGGCGATGGCGTCCCGCGAGAAGCGGTCGGACAGCGAGCCCATCAGCGGCTGGAGCGCTCCGTGAATAAAGAAATAGACGGAAAACAGCCCACCAGCGACAGCACGCGAGAGCCCGTGATGGGCTTCAAGAAACGCCGGCAGGAAGGAGGCGGTCGCCTGCCATGTAAAAGCCCCGAGCACTGAAAGCACCGTCGCATACAGTATCGGTCCGCGACGGTACAGGCGCACGATTGACCCGAGTTCGACGCGGTCTCGCATCCGGCGGTCGGGAAACTGTGGCGGCTCCGGTCGGACAGTAGCGGCGAACAACGCCGCCGCGGGAACGGCAACGGCGGCACCGACCAGCACGGCCGCCCGCCACCCGTACCACGTCGCCACCAACGCCGCGGCCGCGGGTGCAAGCAGGCCGGCCAGCGGCGCACCCGTCACGTGGAACCCGATTGCCCGTCCCGTCCGCTCGAAGTTCCGGGTAAGGAGTGCGGTCGCAACGATGTAATGAAGCCCGGCGGCGACGCCGAGACAGAGTGCCAGCAGCGCAAACAGCCAAAACGTTGGCGAAAGGGCGAGCAAGCCGCTGCAGACTGCCGTCCCGACGACGGCAAAGAGGATGACACGGCGCTCGCCGAACCGGTCGCCGAGAATCCCGCTGGGGAACTGCGTGAGCGCGTACGCGGCCCACATCCCGGTGAGCGCGAGCCCGACGGCGCTGTTGCTCGTCGAGAACGCATCAACGATGTCGGGGACCACCGGGCTGATTACGAGCCGGGCGGTCACGGTAGCGAAAAACGCCACCGTACACGAAAAAAGAAGCGTGTGCCTGTAGTCGGGTGTCACTCGCGGATGGCTTCCGCGACGGGACAAAAATGCGTTTCGTTCTGGTGTGAATACTCTGCGTTTCGTATAATGAATCAGCCAGCCCTTCTCACCGGGATGGGTCCAGATTCGTCCCGTATACGACTGCAGGCGATTCGCTATCCGAAACGCTGATTGCCGAGGACGGACGATAGAGGATATGGACGACGACTCGACAGACGACGTGGGGGTGACGACGACCCGGAAAACGTTCGAGATTCTCGAAGTACTCCGGGACGAGGAGGGGCTTTCGATAGCCGAAATCACCCGCCGAACCAGCCTCACGAAAAGCACTGTCTACCGACATCTGAAGACGCTCGTCGACACGGGATATGCCATCGAGCGCGAGGGGGCCTACTACATCGGGCTCAAGCATCTCGAAATCGCAGAGCAAGCCCGAAACCGGGAGCCCGGATACACGATAGCACAGCGAAAAGTCTTCGAGCTCGGTCGAGAGACCGACGAGCGCTCCGTATTTCTCGTCGAAGAGGAAGATGAGGGGGTCTATCTCCATCGATACGACAGCCCGACGAGTACGATGGTCGGCCAGCGGCGGCCGTTACACGCGCTGGCGACTGGGAAGGCGATTCTCGCAGAGCGGGATGGCGAGCAAATCGACCGGTTCGTGGCCGAAAACGACCTGGAACGATACACCGAAAACACGATTACGACACCGGAAGCGCTGCTGGAAGAAGTTGAGTCGGTCCGCGAGCAGGGGTATGCGACGAACGACGGCGAGTACATGGAGGGGCTCTTTGGCGTCGCAGTGCCCGTCTACACGCCCGACGACGACCTGCTCGGGTCGCTGGGGCTCTTCGGTCCCCGCAGCCGGTTCTCCGAAGAGTACATCCAGGAGACGGTGCTCGACCGACTCTGGGACAAGGCCGGCGAGGTCCGGGTCACGCTCGCCTACGGGTGACAGCCGAGGCGTCCGCCCAGCGGTACGGCCGGTCGTCGTCGGACGGACCCGCTCCAAAAATAACAGACATAATTCTGTTATTGAAATGCGGGATATCCGCTGAACGGACAGACAATCCCCTTCTCTGTGCAGAAATGTTTCACTCGACGAAATCTGGCTTCTGTATCCCGGTAGAGTGCAGTTGAGCCATCAGCGAGTGCCGGGGGGTCGTCATCGAAAGCGGCGGAAGCCGATGGGATGGCCGGGCCGAAGGTACGGATTCACATGCCGGAATCAAGCAGCAGGTGGCCGGTAGCAGCCGTCGCGTGAGGCCTCTCCCCGTCTTTTTTGACGACCGAGCTCCCGCATCTTGCAACGGCAGCTCTGTCAAAGCTGGTTCTGCCAGCATAGAGGGTCCTTGGACGAACTGCTAACCCGCATGCTGGGACCCGTGTGTTCGGCAATATGAAGCTCCTATCGCCCTGAGGTAGGAAGACCAGCAGAAAAAGACGGTTGGACGGCGTTACTGGTAGGCCTGCAGCCCGGTGAGGTCCTCGCCGAGAATCAACGTGTGGATGTCGTGGGTCCCCTCGTAGGTGTAGACGGTTTCGAGGTTCGCCATGTGGCGCATCGGTGAGTAGTCGGTCGTGATGCCGTTGCCGCCGAGCATCTCGCGGGCGATGCGGGCTTGGTTGCGTGCCATCCGGACGTTGTTACGCTTCGACATCGAGACGTGCTGGGGTCGCATGTCGCCGCGTTCTTTCAGTTCTGCGAGGCGGTACGCGAGAAGCTGTGCCAGCGTAATCTGGGTTGCCATCTCAGCGAGCTTGTCCTGCTGCAGCTGGAATCGGCCGATGGGACCGCCGAACTGGTCGCGGTCTGTGGCGTACTGCCTGGCCTCCTCGAAGGCGTCCCGTGCCGCACCGACCGCGCCCCACGCGATACCGTACCGGGCCTGTGTGAGACACGAGAGCGGACCTTTCATCCCTGAGACGCCCGGGAGCACGTTCTCTTCGGGCACGTACACGTCATTCAGGCCGATTTCGCCGGTGATGGACGCCCGCAGCGAGAGCTTGTCAGTAATCTTGTTCGTGGTGACGCCGTCGCGGTCGGTTTCGACGAGGAACCCGCGCACAGGGGTGTCGTCAGCCGAGCGGTCACGCGCCCACACGACTGCCACGTCGGATATCGGCGAGTTCGTGATCCACGTCTTCGCGCCGTTGAGCACGTAGCCGTCGCCGTCGGCTTCGGCGTGGGTCTCCATCGCCGACGGGTTCGAGCCGTGTTCCGGTTCGGTGAGTCCGAAACAGCCGACGGCCTCGCCCTGCCCGAGCTTCGGCAGCCATTCTTCTTTCTGTGCTTCGCTGCCGTAGGCATGAATCGGGTACATGACGAGTGCGCCCTGAACGGAGGCCATCGAGCGGAGTCCCGAGTCACCCGCCTCAAGCTCCTGCATCAGGAGCCCGTACGCGGTCTCCGAGACGTTCGGCGACCCGTAGCCTTCGAGATTGGGAGCATAGAAGCCGAGTTCACCCATCTTGGGGATGAGTTCGGTCGGGAACGTTCCCTCCTGGAAGTGTTCGCCGATATCCGGTTTGACGTGCTCTTCGACGAACTCGCGGGCGGTGTCACGGATTAACCGCTCTTCTTGATCGAGGTCTCCCTCGAGCTGAACGAAATCCAGCATGGGTCGTAGGTGAGCCAACAGAAGTATAGGTATTGTGGTTTGACGGCCCCTCACACGTCGTTTCCGAACTGTGAATACGTTCTCCGTTTTTAGTTCTGTTCCGGTACATCTATAATACTTGGTTACAGACCAGCACGACATGGACCCCCAATCTAGTAGTCAGTCTGTACGGATGAGTCGGCGGTCGGTTCTCGGCGCTGTCGGTGCTGGTGCGACAGCCGCGCTCGCAGGTTGTTCCGGTGGACAGGACGGCGACCCCCTGCGGATGCGGACGAGTACGGAGGGAACGACCGCCTACGCCGCGAATCAGGGCATCGCGGCGGTTATCAACGAACACACCGACGAGATATTCGCGGAAGCACAGACCAGCCCCGGGACGGAGGCAAATCTCGGTGCCCTCTCGAACGAGGAAGCCGAGATGGTCTACCTCCAGAACTGGTCGGCCCACGAAATCGCCCAGGGAATCGGCCAGATCGGCGACCTCGATTTCCAGGTCGCACAGGTCTTTCACTACTACGACCTCCCGTGGTTCTTCTGTACGGCCACCGACGACATCGAGTCGCTCTCGGATATCGAATCGGACCACAGCGTTTCGCCGACCCCGGAGGGCTCCGGTACCGCACCGGCACTCGAACATGCGCTCGATATCGCTACCGACGGCTACGAGCGTCAGAGCATCACCTACGGTGAACAGGGGAGCGCGATGCAGGAGGGGCGGCTCGATGTCGGTGCCGGCACCTACCTGAACTTCGATATCGAGCCCGGATGGCTCCAAGAGATGATGAGCACGGTCGACCTCACGATATTGGATGTCGAGGACGGCACCGTCGATGCGTGGGAGGACGACGACCGGCTACTCATCGAGTCGTTCCCCGGGTCCGACCTCGAAGCGGGCGAAGCGACGCCGGCGGCGGTTCCCGAGACGGTCTACTGCCCGACCTTCGCGTACAACTTCGTTTCGCGTGCCGACCTCGATTACGACCTCGTGTACGAGTTCCTGACGGTCATGCACGAACACCGCATGGAGCTTGAGGAGTACAGCGCCGTGCTCGCGTCGCTGGAAGACGAGGCGTTCTGGGTCGAGAATGCCTACGACGATATCCCGTTCCACCCCGCAGCGGCCGACTTCTACGAGGAGATCGGCGTCTGGAGCGACGAGTTCGAACGCGCTGACGAGAGCTGAGTACCCTGACACGATGGAGCTCCCAATCCCGTTCGCGAGCCGTCTCAACCGCCGGCTACCTGCGTTCGTAGCGGCGTCGCTTCCGGAGCGAGTGACGGTGACGCGGCTGCTCGTACTCAACGCGCTTGTGTCGCTGTTTGCCATCCTCTTTACGCTCTGGACGGTCTACTACGCCTACTCGCTGATGTGGATGCGGCTCCGGTACTCGAACGTCTTCCTCGGTCTCGGACTTGCGCTCTACTATCTCGACGTCGTCCGGCGTCGCTACAAGACAGCAGCGGAGTCCTCCGACGGCGATGCGGCGGCAGACGCCGCGACACAGTCCGGCTCGGGGACAGCCGCGGCGGCTGCGGTACCAAGCGTCGGCGGTCCGGTGAGCCGGGGTCTCGGGACCGCCCGGACCCTCTATAACCGCATCGACCCGTATCTCGCTGTCGGGTTCGCTGGGCTCGCGCTTGCGACTACGGCGTACGTCGAGTTCAATTTCCAGCGGCTCCACGAGGACGTTCACCTGATGGGACACACACAGGTTGACCTCGTTGTCGGGGCGCTTCTGATACTGCTCGTCATCGATGCGACCCGGCGCGCGTTCGGGAACATCATTGCCGGTGTGACCGTCGTCTCCATCGCTTACGCCCACGTTGTCTTTGCGACGTTGCTCCCCGGAGTGCTCCGCCACACCGGATACGGCTGGGAGCGCATCGCTCGGCAGGGGGCAATCGACCTCACCGGTGTCTACCACGAGACGCTGATGGGCATCGGCTCGACGTGGGTTGCCATCTTCATCATGTTCGCCGGCATTGCCAAGGCCTACGGCCTGATGGATTTCGTCCTCGATGTCGGCCGTGAACTCGGGAAGGCGCTCAAGACCGGCGTCGTCCAAATCGCGGTTATCGCAAGCATGATTATGGGCTCGATTACCGGCAGTGCCGCCGCCAACACCGCGACAACCGGGAGCTTCACGATTCCGATGATGCAAGACCAAGGCATCAGCGACGAGTTCTCGGCGGCCATCGAGTCGGTTGCCTCCGCCGGCGGCCAGATGCTTCCGCCGGTCATGGGCGTCGCCGCGTTCCTCATGGCCGACCTGCTCGGTGAGAGTTACCTCACTATCGTTCAGGCCGGCGTCATTCCGGCTGCACTGTTTTATTTGAGTGTCGGCATCGGCATCCACTTCGCCATCCTCCGGTACGGCTGGCTGTCCTCCGAGACGGGGTCGTTCGACTGGCGGATGCTGCTCCGTGGGGTCCACTTTGCCATCCCGCTTGGGGTGCTCATCGTGACGCTCGTCGTCCTGCGCTATACGCCGTTGTATGCCGGCCTCTACACGATTGCGACCATCTTCGCTGTCGGGAGCCTCAAACTCGTCGCCGTGGATATCTGGAAGGTGTACGCCGCCGAAGCATCGTCGCCGTCGGTGCCGGGCCTGCTTGCGTGGCTCCCCGGACACGCTCTGAGTGGCGTCTCCGGACTGGGCTCGGCCGCCCGCGGTGTCGTCTGGTCGGTCCGTGAAGTCGCCCGCGTCGTCAAGCAGGTCGCGCTCGGGCTCCGGCGCGGCGGCTTGGAGATGGCGCCGCTTGTCGGCGTTCTCGCTGCAATGGGCGTCATCATCGAGATGCTGACCTTCACCGGGCTCGCCCCCCGGGTGAGCACCGGCATTCTCGGGCTCGGCGGTGGACTGCTCGTCGTCGTTCTCGTGTTGGCGATGATAGCAAGCATCCTCTTCGGCCTCGGGATGCCGACGCCCGCGGCGTACGTGCTGGTCGTCGTTCTCGTCGTCCCCGGCGTGACCGAGATGGGCGTCCCCGATATCACCGCCCACATGTTCGTCTTCTACTTCGCGATGCTGTCGGCGATTACGCCGCCGGTCGCCATCTCGGTGGCCATCGGCTCCCGCATTGCAGGCACGAGCTTCGTCCGGGCCTGTGTGCAGGCGCTGCGAATCGGCGCGCCCGGGTTCATCATCCCGTTTGCGTTCGTGACGAACAACAGCCTCATCTACTGGTCCCAAGAGACGCTCGTGGCGTTCCCCGTCGTCCTCGCCGGCACGGTGGGGCTCATCGTCGCCACCATCGGCTTTGACGGGGCGCGCGAACTCTCCGTCCCGGTCCGGGGGCTCTTTGTCGCCGCTGCCTGCGGCGCGATGTTCGGCTCTCTGGTGGGTGTCTGGCTGCAGGTCGTCGCTGCGGCCGTCATCGTCGGGGCGTTGGCGTATGCGAAGGTCGTTGTCGGCTACGACACCGACCGGCAGGCCGACCCTGAATCGGCCTCCGCCTGAGCGCAGCTACGTTTTGGCGCTGATTTTTAACTCCTGTACCGGTATCGGACAGAAATCGTTTAGTGGCCGTCAGCCGAACGGGGAACAAGCGGATGACAAACCTCGTTACAACCGTAGCTGAGACTGTCGAATCGACCCCCGACGCCCCCGCAATCGTCTACGAGGACACAGAGCTCACCTACGAGCAGTTCTGGACCCGTGCCGGACAGTTCGCGCAGGCGCTTGATGACCGTGGCATCGGCGCTGGCGACCGCGTCGGCATCTACCTGCCGAACCTCCCGCAGTTCGTGACCGCGTTCTACGGGACGCTGCGTGCCGGCGGCATCGTCGTTCCGATGAATCCACAGTACAAGGCCCGCGAAATCGGCCACCTGCTCGGCGACAGTGGGGCGAAAGCCGTCGTTTCGCTCGCTGACAACGTACCGAACGTCCTCGATGTCGTCGCGGAGACGGACGTCGAAGAGGTCGTCAGTGTCGGCGGCGATGTCGACGACGCGACCACGTTCGAAGCGTTCCTCGCCGACGAGACACAGCCGGTCGTAGACCGTGCTGATGATGATGTCGCCGTCCAGCCGTACACTTCCGGGACGACCGGCACGCCGAAAGGCGTCCTGCTCACCCACGAGAATATCCGCTGGACGACACACGCCAACGCCGATGTCCCACACGGCGGCTTTCAGGCAACCGACCGGCTCGTCGGAACGCTTCCGCTGTTCCACATCTACGGGATGTCCGTCGTGATGAACGGGGCCATGTACAGCGGCGGCGCGTACTACCCCGTTCCCGAGTGGGATGCGACGACAGTGATGGACCGCATCGAAGACGAGGAACTCACCATCATGTTCGGTGTACCGGCGATGTTCAACGACATGATAAACCACCCTGAGGTCGAGTCCTACAGCCTCGATTCCCTTCGGTTCGTCAACTCCGGCGGCTCCAGCCTTCCGATGGAGGTCCTCGAACGCTTCGAGGAACTGTTCGGCGTCGAGCTCTACGAGGGGTATGGCCTCACCGAGACGAGCCCCGTGACACACGCCAACCGCGAGGGTGCACGCCGGAAGGGAAGCATCGGGAAGCCGCTCGACGGCCCCGGTGACACCCGAGTTGAGGCGAAAGTCGTCGACGAGGACTTCGAGACTGTCCCGCGTGTCGAAGCAGGGCCTATCGACGAGGAGGCGGCCGACCTCCACGAGATTACCGGTGAGCTGGTCGTGTCCGGGCCGAACGTCATGAAAGGCTACTACGAACTCCCGGAGGCAAACCGCGAAGCCTTCACCGAAGACGGCGGCACCCGATGGTTCCACACTGGCGACGTCTGTTACTGGGACGAGGACGGGTTCTTCTTCGTCGTCGACCGCGAAAAGCACATGATCGTGACTGGCGGGTACAACGTCTACCCGCGGGAAGTCGAGGAGCTACTCTTCGAACACGAGGATGTGGCCGACGCGGCCGTCGTCGGTGTCCCCGACGAGCGCCGCGGCGAGACGGTCAAGGCGTTCATCGTGCCGACCCCGGATGCGGACGCATCGCCGGAGGATATCAAGCAGTTCTGCCTTGATACCCTCGCCGAGTACAAACACCCCCGAGAGGTCGAGTTCACCGAAGAGCTACCCCGAACGACGACCGGCAAAGTACAGAAGTTCAAAATCCGCGACGAGGAATAACGCGCTGTCGGAGCCGCTCCGATAGCCGGCTCGCCAGGCACCGGTAGCTGTTGGTGTATCTCCGGAAACTGGTTTACAATAGCTACCCTCTGTGTGAATTAGCTTACATCGTTCGGTGAAACCGGTGGTATTTTGTAACTTGAGCCCAATTGTCAGGTATGGCTTTCAGTCTGTCAGACGAGCACGAAGCGATCCGTGATGCCGTTCGCGAATTCGGCGAGAACGAAATCAAGCCCGTCGCCGAAGAACACGACCGCAAAGGGGAATACCCGCTCGAACTCCGTAAGAAGGCTGCCGAGTACGACTTCGTCGCGCCGAGCATTCCGATGGAGTACGACGGGGCCGGCATGGACAAGATCTCCAGCACCATCGTGACGGAGGAGCTGTGGCGTGCCGACCCGGGTATCGGCTCGGCCATCGGCTCGGCCGGCTTCGGGACGAACATGATCCTCGAGTTCGGCGACGACTGGATGAAAGAGGAGTGGCTTCCCAAGGTCGCCAACGGGGAGACGGCTTCCTGTTCGATGATCTCCGAGCCCGCACACGGGTCCAACGTCGCCGGCATCGAGACCGTCGCCGAGGAAGACGGCGACGGCTACGTGCTCAACGGCAGCAAGATGTGGATTACGAACGGGACGGTCGCTGATGTCGGCGTCCTGATGGCGAAGACCAGCCCCGGCGAGGGCCACCAGGGAATCACGGCTTTCCTCGTGGAGATGGACCGCGACGGTGTCACGACCGATAAGATAGACAACAAGCTCGGCATCCGTGCGTCCGACCTCGCGGAAGTCGTCGTCGACGACGTTCGCGTCCCCGAAGAAAACGTCATCGGCGAAGTCGACAAGGGCTTCTACCAGCTCATGGAGTTCTTCGCCTCCGGTCGGACAAGCGTTGCCGCCCAGGCTGTCGGCGCAGCACAGGGCGCACTCGATGCGGCGATCGAGTACGCCGACCAGCGAGAGCAGTTCGGCCAGAAGATCAACGAGTTCCAGGCTATCGAGCACAAGCTCGCGGAGATGGCGACACAGGTTGAGGCGGCTCGCTCGCTTACCTACCGCGCTGCGACCGAAGTCGAGCAGAACAACCAGAGCGTTGCCGCGCAGTTTTCGAGCATGGCGAAGCTCTTTGCCAGTGAGATGGCCGTCGATGTCGCCGACGAGGGGATTCAGGTCCACGGCGGCTCCGGCTACGTTACCGACTACCCCGCAGAGCGGTACTACCGCGACGCCCGTATCACGAAGATCTACGAGGGAACGAGCGAGATTCAAAAGAACATCATCGCCGACCAGCTGCTGTAGCAACCCGGCATCACTCCGTTAGCTGTGGGCCCTCCGGGTCGGAGCGTGCGCCGACTCGGAACGTTTTTTATCGGCTCTCGCGTGTCCTCTTCCGTATGCAGGTGACGGTACTGGGAGCCGGTAGTATGGGTCACGGAATCGCACAGAGCTCCGCGATGGCTGGCTACGATGTCGTTCTCCGCGACATCGAGGCCGAACGCGTCGAGAACGGTATCGAGGAGATACGGCAGAACCTCGAAGGCGGCGTCGAACGCGACAAGGTCTCCGAAGCCGAGATGGAGGCGACGCTCGACCGAATCGAGGGCGAGACCGACCTCGCCGCCGCCGTCTCGGATGCGGCGCTCGTTATCGAGGCGGTCCCCGAAGACATGGAGCTAAAAAAGGACGTCCTCTCGGACGTGGAGGCCGAAACCGATGCGGAGACGGTGCTGGCCTCGAACACGTCGTCGCTTTCGGTTACCGAGATGGCAAGTGCCCTCGAACATCCCGAACGCGTCGTTGGGCTTCACTTCTTCAACCCACCGCACCTGATGGACCTCGTCGAAATAGTCATCGCCGAACAGACGGATGACCGGGCCGAGTCGTTTGCTGTCGATTACGTTCGGGAAATCGACAAGGAAGACATCGTTGTCCGCGACAGCGCCGGGTTCGCCACCTCACGGCTCGGACTGGTGACCGGGCTTGAGGCCATCCGCATGGTCGAAGAAGGCGTCGCCAGCCCGGCCGACATTGATGAAGCGATGAAGCTCGGCTACGGCTACCCGATGGGGCCGATAGAGCTCGGCGACCACGTCGGTCTCGATGTCCGCCTCCATATCGCCGAACACCTTCGAGAGGAACTCGGTGAGCGATTCCGGCCGCCGCAGGCGCTTCGACAGAAGGTCCGAGCCGGTAAACTCGGCAAGAAGTCCGGTGAAGGCTTCTACGTCTGGGAGGACGGCGAACGCGTCGGCATGAGCGGCGACTGGGGTGATGACGAATGAGCGATGAAGCCCTCGACGGCCTCGATGATGAATTCGAGTTAGTTTCCATAGATGTCGCTGATACTGTCAAAAAGGTTGTAACTGTATCCATCGAGCGGCCGGACGCCCGCAACGCGCTCAACAGTCAGGTTCGCACCGAACTGAAGCGTGCTGTCGCCGCCGCCGAAGCCGACGACGATGTCCGAGTGCTGGTCCTCACCGGCGGCGAGGGCTCAGGTGCGTTCGTCGCTGGCGCTGACATTACCGAATTCAAGGACCGCGACCTCGTCGAACAGCGCGAGGCCAGCGAGCGGCCGCGCATCTACGAGACAGTCGACGACGCGTCGATACCGGTCATCGCTCGCATCAACGGCCACGCCCTCGGCGGCGGCTGTGAGCTCGCACAAGCCTGCGACATCCGGATTGCGGCGGAAGGGGCGAAACTCGGGCAGCCGGAGATAAACCTCGGCCTGATTCCCGGCGGCGGCGGCACCCAGCGACTTGCCCGCCTTGTCGGCGAAGGACAGGCCATGCGGCTGATTCTCTCCGGCGAGCTCATTGACGCCTCGGAAGCAAAGGATATCGGTCTCGTTGACGAGGTCTACGCCGAAGAAAACCTCGACGAGGGTGTCTACGACCTTGCGGGGTCTATTGCCCAGAAAAGCCCGGTTGCCCTCGAACTCGCGAAGGACGCTATCAAGGCCGGGTCGCGCATGGGGCTCGAAGAAGGCCTCGATTACGAGTCGGAGCTCTTCGTTCAACTGTTCGCTACTGCGGACAAAGACGAAGGTATTCAGGCGTTCCTCGACGGTCGCGACCCCGAGTTCACCGGAAAATAACGCCCACCGGCACTGCGGAGGCCGATAGTCCCCGTTCCGCAGCCCAGCCGCTGTGGACGAATAGTATAATATAAACAGAATGTATTCTAAAGCTACATATTTGGGGGATGTGGAACAATCTACCGACGGCGGTACCGCTCTATGTGGTGTACTCTCTTGACGAACGTGCTGGAATACGCTGTATTCTTTCGTCCTTGGCCGGGGAGCCGTCTCAGGCGGATTCGATGCCGAAGCTCTCGGCGAGGAGTTCCTCGTTCAGCTCTCCGACGACGTCGAGCCCGCCGCCCGCGACATCGAATGTGACCTGTGCCGGGGCGAACACCTCGACGGGGAGGTCCTGAAAGTCCCACTCGTGGGACTCGAAGATGTCGGCAAACGGCGTGCCGAACTCGTCGGAAGCCGTCGACGTGGCCTCCGACAGCCGCTCGAAGTCGCTGTCGACCGTTAGATGGACGCGACCGCCGTATGCGAGCGCGTCGTTTGTCCGTGCCATCGCGGTTTCGTCGTCGCCGGCGATGGGCGCGACCGGTGCTGAGGCGGTCGCCGAAAGCATATCAAGCGGGTCGTAGCCGAGCTCTGAGAGCCGGAACGCAGCCAGTTCGCCGGCGCGTGCGGCGAGCGCAACGCTGCCGGTGATACTGGCCGTCGAAAAGGTCGGCAGGAAGACGCTCGATGTCGGAACGCCGGCGCGTTCGGCGACCTGTTCGGCGACGGCTTCTGTCGGGAGCCGGTCGCTTTCTATCGCCAGCACGGCAAAGTCGGCGGCGTCGCGGTAGCCGAGCCGCTGGTGCTCTTCTTCTTCCGCCACGAGCGCGCGTGCCGGGCCGCTGCCGAGTCCTTCGAAGCCGTCGACGGATATCTCCCAGCCAGCCTTCTGTGCGGCCAAGAACGCGATTCCGGGATGGTCGGACGAGACCTCGACATGGGTGAGCGGCGCATCGGCGACCTCCCCGACGGTGGTCTGGACGGTCGCCAACCCGCCGGTCTGGATTTCGGTCAGCAGCAATCCCGCCTCGATGCCGCCGGTCGCCTCGACGCCGAAGTCACAGACCATCGCGCCGTTGTCGAGTTCCTCGATTTCGATAGCGAGTTCGTCGGCGAAGTCGACGGCCTCGTCGACCAGTTCGACGGCCATCCGATTGAGACTTTCCATGCTCCGGCTTGGGACGGATCCGACCAAAAGGGTTCGTACTCGGCTCCTCCGGTGTCGGGGTGTATATCCGCGAAATGTGTGGTCCGCCGGCCGCTGCGGACCACGCTCGCAAACTCCATCGGAAAGACGCCGAACGGTCGGTGCCCCGATGCGACGAACGCCCGTGACCCGCTGGCGCAATGCCAGCGTTTCGGTAAACGATGGCTCGTGGCATATTTTGTGTGGGACGGTAACGTGGGCTTTGATATATCCTCGGATACGTATAGAGGAACTTTTAGATTAGTCGCATCTAACATCCTGTCATGGATTCCGATTCGGCCCCACTGAGCGGGCTTCCGGACTGGGTGCTCGCGTTCGGCCCCTTCGCCATCATCGGCGTACTCATCGGGGCTTCCTTTGCGGCGCTTTCGGCGCTTGAGTTCGATTGGCTCGCCGCCAGTGGGACGGCCGAGATTCTGGCTGTTATGACCGTTCTCGGGTTTGTTGCCGGCATTCTCCCGGTGGTTGTCGGGATGCTCTGGTTCCCGTACGTCCGTCGGCTCGATGTCGTGTGGGTACACGCGATTTTGGCGTTCTCTGCGGGCATACTCGCGTATATCGCCTTCGAGATGGCTGATGAGGCGCTCGAAGCGGGAGCGGAAGTATCGACGTCACTGCTGGCCGAGAGTGTTATCCTCGTCAGTGCCGGCGGAACCATCGTCCTCATGGAGGCGTTTAGCCGGTGGCGCCGGAACCGCTCGTCCGGTTCGGACCGGGCCGGGCTTCGGGTTGCCTACCTCGTCGCTATCGGACTGGGTCTCCACAGCGTCGGTGAGGGACTGGCTATCGGGACTGCGTTCGTTCTCGGGGAGTCCGGTCTCGTCGTCCTCCTGACTATCGGCTTCGTTATCCACAACGTCACCGAAGGCCCGGCAGTCATTTCGGCCGTCGCACACGACGCTGAGACGCCGCCGCTGCGGCATTTCGCGCTGCTCGGCCTCCTCGCCGGTGGTGGCGTCATCGTCGGCGGCTGGCTCGGCAGCTTCGTCGACTCGGCGCTCGTTGCGGCCACCTGTTTCGCCATCGCCTTCGGCGCTATCGTCCAAGTCATCTGGGAGATGCGCGGTCTCATCCGCGCCGACGCCGACGCGCTGATAACGAAGCGCACCGCCGTTGCCTTCATCGTCGGGGTCATTGTGATGTTCACGCTCGAAGACGTCATCGTCGAGGCGTGGCTACTTGGATAGTCTGCCGCGTCGTCGACCCGGGGCCGCCGACAACAAAGGCTAATCGTCCGGGGGTCGAACGCCGACCCATGCAGGCACGCGACATTATGACCGACGAGGTCGAAACGGTAGCCCCCGACGACGATGTCGGCGACGTTCTGACACGGCTCGCCCGGGCCAACTTCAACGGGTTCCCGGTCGTCGAAGACGGGCTTTTGGTCGGCATCGTAACCCAGGGCGACTTGGTTGACCTCTTTCAGCCCTCCGACCGGACGCTGTGGATTCCGGTCGGGTTTCCGCCGTTTCTGGAATCGCTCACCTATGGCGTCGACCTCTCGTGGGACGAGTTCGACCTCGGACGCGACATGGCGAAAAACGCCGGGCGTCCGGTCAGCGAGGTAATGACCGAGGACGTCGTCACCGTCGGCCCGGACGCCGACCTCGATGCGGTGCTCGCGTTGTTGGCTGACCGGGACCGAGACATCAACCGGCTTCCGGTCGTCGACGGGGCAGGGGTCGTTCTCGGGATTATCGCCCGCGAGGACCTACTGGCGGCTCTCAAAGCGGTGCGGGACGCGGGCGATGCCACCTGACGAGTCGGGCGGCGCCACCGTCAGACGATACACCACGAGGGCGCTCCAGTTGCTCGGCGTCGGCATCGCCGTCGCAGTGCCGTTGCTCCTTGTCGTCGCGGCCGTTGCGGCCGAGGAGCCGGGGCTCGGCCTTCTCGGTGCCTTTTTGCTTGCGGCTGCTGTGGTGCTGTATTTCAGTTCGCGCCCGCGTCGGCCGTCGGTCGAGTAATGCGAGGCGGCTGACCGGCCGGCAGGCGTTCGAAAGGTTCAGGCGGCGACGGGACGACGACCGAGCGTGCGCTACCGGAACACGGCGCTGTTTGTGCTTCTTGCGGCGGTCTGGGGGTCTGCCTTCGTCGCTATCAAGGCCGGCGTCGGCTCGCCCGACGCGCCGGGCTACTTTTTTGATGCGCCGGTGCTCTTTGCGGCAGTCCGATACGACATCGCCGCCGTGTTGATGTTCGCTTACGTGGCGTGGGCGACCGACCGCTGGCGGCCCCGCGGTCGCACCGAGTGGCTCGCCGTTGCCGTCGGCTCGGCGTTTATCATCGCGGGCTATCACGCGCTGTTGTTCCTCGGCCAGCGCGGCACCACGAGCGCGGCCGCCGCGGTTATCGTCTCGCTGTCCCCGGTGTTGACCACCGCCTTCGCTCGGGCATTGCTCGCCGACGAGCGACTCTCGGTGCTCGGACTCGCCGGAATGGGGGTCGGCTTTCTCGGCGTCGTTGTGCTCTCACAGCCGACACCGGCCGATATCGCTGCCTCACGGTTCGAAGCGCTCGTCTTCGCCGCGGCGCTGTGTTTTGCCCTCGGCAGCGTCTTGACCCGGCGGCTCGATACTGACCTTCCCATCGAAACGATGGAGGCGTGGTCGATGGCTGGCGGCGCGCTTTTGATGCACGCGCTCAGTCTCGCCCTCGGTGAAACCGTCTCCGGGGCGCCGCCGACCGATGCGCTCGTCGCGCTCGGCTACTTGGCTGTCGTCGCCAGCGCAGCCGGCTTCCTCGTGTATTTCGACCTGCTCGGCCGGCTCGGGGCAATCGAAATCAATCTCGTCTCCTATGTCGTTCCAGTCTTCGCCGCGCTTGTCGGCGTGTTGCTCCTCGGAGAGCGGGTCGACACGCCGACGGCTGCCGGGTTCCTGCTCGTCTTCGCTGGCTTCGTCATCATAAAACGGCGGGCGATACGGGCGGAAATCGCCGACAGCTACTGGCCGTAGTCGTGGCCGGCCACGAGTGCGAGGACGTTGGCGACAAGCAGCGCGGTGAAGGCAAGGTACTCGAGGGGCGACCCGAGACCGCTCGCAAGTACTCCTAAGGCAAGAAACGGCATGAGGACGGCCGTCCAGAAGGCACCAGCCTTCAGCGGCCCCGGCAGCGATGGCGGTTTCGCCACCGTCAGACGGTCGTCGGTTATGAAGGGGCTCATGATGGTAGATAGATGCCGCGGTACCCACTAATAACCGGACGAGGCTTCGGGCGGTTTCACCCCGTTTCATCAGGCACATGCTGTCCCTGTCTGACGTTTTACGAGGCGCATAGAACGGCTCAGACGTTTTATAATCGGCTTTGCGGCAGTTTCCCCGCTATCCGAGCCACGTGACCCGGACCTCGTGTTCACCCGACGGTGTCTCGATATGCGCGGCGTCGAGCGTCGCTTCTTTGAGTTGCTGTCGCCACGCCGACAGCACCGCCTCGTGTCGCTCCCGGTGCCGTTCCTGTGTGTATGTCTCATCCGGGTCGTTTCGGAGCGTGTCGGCCGTCTCGTCCGGTGTTGGAGCAGGCGGAACCTCCGAGACGAACCGCTCCGGTGGGATATGGAGCGGCTGCGTCGACTCGTAGCCGTGCTCGGCCCCATCGAGATGGAGACGGGCGCGCATCCGGCCGCTGAACGGCGGTGTCACGCGAAGCACTGCGTCGGCGTCGCGCCGTTCGTTCGCCTCAACCGCAGCCACGAGGTCCTCGGCGGTCACCGCGAGCACGCGAATCGCCGTCGGGTCCGTCGATGACACGCCTTAGCCAATGGCCGGGGGCGATATCAGCGTGTCGGAGCCGCCATCGTCGCGTCGGGGGAGGTCACAGCTCCGGTTCGAACGCTTCGAACTGCTCGCGCCAGTGCTCGGGCAACGGCCGGGAGCCGTCGCCGTCCCACGCGACGAGCGTGGTCTCAGCGGTCGCGGCCGGGTCACTGTCCGCACTCGGGGCTATCCGGTACTGCATCCGAAAGCTCGAGTCACCGAGTTCGACAACCCCGCAGGCAACGGTTACCTGTCGGTCGTCGATTGTCACCGGTTGCCGGAAGTCGACATCGAGGTTTGCCAGCACCATGCTGCGGTCCTCGATGGGAACGCCCAGAACGCGGTCGAAATACCGGACCCGGGCCTGTTCAAGATACGTTCCGTAGACGGCGTTGTTGACGTGGCCAAGCGCGTCGATGTCCTGATACCGGACTTCAACGTCGGTGTCGAACCGGAACTCCATACTGTGCGGGCGGGCGACCGGCGGAAGACGGTTTCGTTTCGGTGAAAACAGGCGCTGTTTGCCGCTGTATTTCAAAGAAGCACGCCCAAAAGGGCTCGATACACACGACAAACACCGATGGAGCCGGCTTGGGCTGGCAATTGTCCGTGATATTGTGGACACCCGTCGATGGACAATCGGTGTGGCTGAAAGTGCCGACGACTCCGGACACAGGCAGTATAATAGAAATCGCTTCGCGCGAACCGCCAGTGTTTATGTCGTTGCCGGACGCCGTCGGAGTATGGCAATCCTGCACGTCTGTTTGAACGTCGCCGACGCGGACCGTGCTGTCGACTGGTACACCGAGAATCTCGGCTTCGAGGAGTCGTGGGGCTTCGAAACGGAAAGTGGGGAGACGGTCAACCGGTACGTCGCCGATGACAACGGTGTCGAACTCCAACTATCCGACACCGAGGGTGAAACGCCGTCGGAAGACGGCGACCGCTGGGACCATCTTGCCGTTTCGGTCGACGATGTCGACGCGGCCGTTGAAGCAATCGACCACCACGGCATCCAGCAGGAACCGAGCGACCAGCCAGCCGCCGGCGCACGAACCGCCTTCATCGAGGACCCGGACGGACACGTCATCGAGCTCATCGAGCCGCTCAACGGCGAGTAGACAGCCCGAGCGTCCGGCCACTAGTACGCCGAAAGCGGCACGACGACAACCGGAACGGTCGCTCCTTCGATGATGTTCCGCGCCGTCCGGCCGACCGCCGGACCAGCCTCCGGCTCGCCGGCGTGTGGGCCGATGATGAGTACATCGGCGCTTCGCTCGGTCGCAGCACCGAGCACCGCCGTCTCTACGTCCTCGTCGTCGAGTTCCGTTGTGGTCACCTCGTGGCCGGCCAGCCGCACGGTGGCGACGTTCGTTGCGTCGCCCCCGTCGCGGCTTCCATCAGCGACCGTCGCTACGGTGACGGTGTCGTCAGCCGCAAGCCGCGGGTCGAGATAATCGCACGCGGCGGCCGTGGTGTGTACCGAGTCAGTCGCGACGAGGTACTGTGTGCCCATAGCTGTTTCTCGTCGCTCGGTATCTCGAAGCTTCTGGTCACCGCTGTTGTTGCACCAGCTACCCGCGTTCGACGACGGACACCGTCGTCTCCGCTCGGGCCTCTTTGCCGGCGGCGTCAACGACGGTGACCGCCGGCGTCGTCGTTCCGGTGTCGGGCGTGTACCGAACTCGCGGCGCTGTCGTCGTCCGGTCGACGTGACCGTCGCCGCTGAGGTCCCAGCGGTACTCGTCGGCCCCGGCCGGAACGTCGCTCGCGCTCGCGTTCAGCGTCGTCGGCGTTCCATCAAGCATCCGCTCGCGGCTCGCCGACAGCGTCGCCTCCGGCGGCTCGGTTCCGACCACAAGCCGCATCGTCTCCGGCTCGCTGGCGACTGTTACGGTCTCTTCGAGCCGTGCCTCCGAGAAGACGGGCTCGTCGGGGACGTCGATGCGGACCTCGATGTCCCCAGCCAGCCGTAGCCGGCGGTCGCCGCCCGGCGCGACGAGGCTGTCGTCGCCGGAGACCGAGAGAACGTCGGCAGTGCTTCCGTTCCCGCGATGGACGACGCTGACCGTCGCGTTCTCAACCGGCAGCCCACGCTCGTCTGCGACAGTTATTTCGACCTCGCTTGGCGCGGGTAGCGTCCGGTCGACGACGACAGCATCGGTCGTATCAACCACGCCGAGTGCGTACGCGGCGGGCCGGTCGGCATCGGCTGAGGTGTTGAGCCGCCACGGCTCCCCGCGCCGGTACTGGAGCGCATACGAGCGGTCCTTCGGGACCTCCAGTTCGAACTGCCCGTCACCGTCGGTCCGGGTCACGAACGGCGAGCCGTCGCCATCCGGCACCGCGATGACGGTGTCATTGTCGGCGACGGGACCGTTCTCAACCGTAAGGCGGCCCGCTATCGACCGGGTGGAGGTGTTGACCGCCGAGCCGACGTGTGCCGCGTTCGCTGTCATCGACCGTGTCCGGACGCCATCGGCCGTTGTCAGTTCGACCGCGACCGAGACGGTGTCGGCGCTGCCCGGAACCGAGAGGTTCGCTAAGGCGGCCTCGTATCCGACCCGTGCCGACGACTGGTTCCACTCGCCGTGGGCCTCCCATGGCGGCGTCTCTTGGCCGCTAGCTGCATACCAGACGGTCGCCGACTCGACAGCCCGCGGTTCATCGATGCCGACCCGAACAGGCACGTCACCGGGGGCCACGGCATTGTTCGCCGAGAGTCCGTCAAACGAGACATCGGTGACAAGCGGTACGGGGCCGTCGACGCCGCCCGGCAACTCAACCGCCGTTAGCGTCCGGGTTGAGAGTCGCTCATCGGGGTTGCGGCCGTCGAGGCGGACCGACGCTGCATCTGCTGTCCCTCTCGGAACGGTTACCCTCTCCTCGTGGTCGCGCAGCTGCCGGTCGTGTACCGTCTCTCCGCCGACGGTCACACGAAGTGACCCATCGCCCGCTATCTCTGCCCCGGTCCCGTCCGCCAGCGGCCGTACCTCGGTGGTTATCGATTCGTTCGTCGCGGAAAACTGTGTGACACGTGCGATGAACGGGTGTGAGAGCGTATCGACTGCCGCCTCGCCGGCCGGGAGCGTGACCCGGAGCCCGTCGCTCCGGAGGCGCCGCTGGTGTTCGATGTCCGGGGTCCGGTGGACCCGGTGTATCGTGGCGTCCGTATCGAACCACGTAAGCTGGGAGCTATCGTTAGCGCCGCGAACCGAAAACCGCTCCTGTACCTCCGGCGGTCGGTCGACCGCCGACCGCCGAAGCCGGTAGGTTGTCGTCTCGAGGCCGTCGGCAGTTATCGTTCGTGGCATCGCCCACTTGCCACCGCGGAGTTGGTTGCCGAGTTGGAAGACCTCGCTCACGCCAGTCGAGTCGTTTTCCGTGGCGAGGAGATGCGCTGTCGTCACTGCCGTATCCGGGTCCGGCGAAACCCTGACGGTCCGGTTGTCGACATCGAGCCGGGTTCTGGAGAGTCGCTGGGTCCCGGCAGCGGTATCGGTGCTCAGCGACGCCATCACCGACCGGTTTTCGAGCGGTCCGTACGACCCCTCCAGCGCCGCCACGTCGACACCAGCCCGTGACGTTTCTGCCTCGTCAAGCCGAACCCGCGCTGGACCGTCGAACGCGTGTCGTTCCGACAGCAGCGACAACGAATCGGTCGGTCGGTCGATACCAGCCGACCAGAGGACGTAGGTACCGCCGCCCGCCACGAACTCGGCGGTCCCGTTCGTGAACTCCAGTGTCTCCTCGTGAGTGCCCTCCTCGGTGAACACGAGTAACTCGTCGCCATCGACGGTGCCGTTCTCCGACAGCGGCCGCTTTTCGACGGTGACACGACCCCCGCGAAGGAAGCCGACGGCGACCGACCGCGGCTCGCCGGCAACGTCGTACCGCAGTTCGCCCGCGTACGCTCCCGACGAGACCGCGGTGTCGACTACGACAGATATGTGCTCTTGACCGCCGGCCGGCACCGTCACCTCGCTTCGGTTCACAGAGAGCGCTTGGTCGGCATTGGTACCGGCGTCAGCGTTCCACAGCGGTGTGTCGAACGAAACTGTGTGTGGCTGGCTATCGTGGTTCTGGAGCGTTACCGTCCGCGTTGCTGTCCCGTCTTCTCCGATGACGCCGAAGTCGATAACGCCCGGCTCGGCGGTGACTGTCGGTTCCAACACCCGGTCGAGGTCGACAATGCCGCTTCCCGCCTCGTAGCCGGCTGTTCCGTCGAGCGGCCGGGCAGTACTGGCAAGCCGCGCCTGTACTGTCGCCGGCGAGAGGGATGGCTCCGCGGCACGTAGCTCCGCCGCCACGCCAGCCGCGTGGGCGGCGGCGACGCTGGTTCCGGACCCCCGACGGTACGGGTCGTCCGCAGGGTCGTATGGGGCGGTCGGGGCAGTCACTCGCTCGCCGTGTGCGACGACTTCCGGCTTGAACGCCCCGTCGAGCGTCGGCCCACGTGACGACGCCGCACGGACCGCCGATTCGTTCGCTGCGCCGACCGAAATTGCTGCCGGAGTCGTCCCCGGTGTCGTGATTGAGCGCGTGTCGCCGCGGTTGCCCGCAGACGCCACGACGACGGTGTCTTCCTCGACGGCCCACTCGACGCTTTCGGCGACAGTTTCCGGCTCCGGGCCGACGCTGTTGAGGCTCAACAGGATGACGTCGGCGTCGGCCTCGTCGACCGCATATTCGATGCCGTCGGCCAGCCGCTTTTCGTCCGCTTCAGTGGGGTCGTCACCGACGATGCGAATATCGACGAGGTCGGCCCCCGGGGCGACGCCGGCGTGGTCGCCATCGCTTGCGGCCCCGGTTCCAGCGACCACACCGGCGACGAAGGTCCCGTGGCCGCGGCTGTCGGTGCCGTTTTCGGGATGGGTCGGGGTGTCGCCGGTCAAATCGATGCGGTCGACGACCTGCCCGGCAAGGTCGGGGTGGCTGTCGTCGATACCGCTGTCGAGGACAGCGACGGTCACCGGGGAATCGGCGTCTGCCGGCGTCGGCTGCTCGCTTGCATCCGCCGTTCCGCCGAGTGGGCCTTCATCAACGACGACAAACACCCCAATAACGGCGACCGCGAGAACGAGCACTGCCACCAGACTGACCAGCAGCCGCCGGTCACGCGCGGAGAGCAGTTGTCGGTCACGAACGGCGGGCATTCAGCAGCGCGTACGCGCCCGCAACAAATAAGCGGCCCGGGCAGCCGGCTGGTCAGGCGCGCCGTCTGTCATTCGGCCCGCTGGAGTTCGACGACGAAGACGCTGCCGTCGGGGTCGTTGTCCTCGACGCGGACCTCGCCGCCGTAACGGTCGACGAGCGTCTCGACGAGATACAGCCCCAGCCCCGTCCCCTCGCTGTCGAGGCCTTTCTCGCCCTCCTCGAAGATTTGTTCCTTCCTGTCGTCAGGAATACCGGGGCCGTTGTCGGCGATTCGTACCACGACGGTGTCGTCATCGGCTGTCGCAGAGAGTGCCACTTCAGGAAGGGCCTTATCGTTGTGCTGGATGGCGTTCGAGAGCAGGTTTCGGAACACCGACTCCAACATTCCATCGGCCAGCACTCGACACGACGGCAACGGTCCCTCGACGGTCACAAGAGTTCTCTCGTGGCTGGAACGGATGTCTTCGGCCTGCTCTTCGAGGACCCGCCGGAGGTTGACCGGTCGCGGGTCGTCGGTCGACTGGAGCAGTACTTCGGTGACATCTCGGGCGGTCGTCGTGATGTTGACCGCGTCCCGCGCCGCCTTGAGGACCTGCCGGATGAACTCTTCGCCCTCCTCGTCGACGTGGTCTTCGAGCAGGTCCGCGTAGGCGAGCACGAGCTGGAGGTCGTTGCGGATGTCGTGGCGGACGACCTGATTGAGTACCTCGAGGTCGTCGCGTTGCCGTTCGAGGGTCTGTTCGTATTCTTTGAGCTCCGTGATGTCACGAGCGTAGCCGAGGACGGCGTCGTCGCTCGTCTCTGCAGATTGGTAGGGAATCTTTGTCGTCTCGAGGATTCTGGTCTCTCCGTCGGCGGTGGTCAGCTTCTCTTCGGGAACCTCTTTCGGCTCACCGGATTCGATGACCTCGATGTCGTCTTTTCGGAACTGCTCGGAGTCTTCGACTTCGGGAATGACATCGCTTTCCTTCTTGCCTTCGAGTTCGTCGGGCGACATCCCGTAGGCGTCAGCAGTCGCCTCGTTGGCGAGCAGATACTCGCCGTCGCGGTTCTTGACGAAAACCAGGTCCGGGACGAGGTCGATGACCTGCCGGAGCTCCTCGCGGGCTGTTTTCAAAGCTTCCTCGTACTCCTTCCGGTCGGTGACGTCCTGTGCGATGGCGACGTACTTCTGTGGTTCGTCACCATCGACGAGCGGCGATATGGTCTGGTGGAGGATGATTTCCTCGCCGTCGGCACGCTGGTCAATCATTTCGGCCTCCCATTGCTCACCGTTTTCGAGCGCCTCCCAGAACGTTTCGTAGAACGACTCGTCGTACTCGCCGGAGCTGAGAATGTTCGGTGTTTCGCCGAGTGTCTCGGCTTCGCTGTAGCCGGTCAGCTCCTCGAATGCGGGGTTGACGTACTCGATGGTCCCGTCGCGGTCGGTGATATAAACCGCGTGTCCCGTCTGCTCGATGGCTTCCCGGAACTGCTGGAGCCGCTGTTCGCGCTCTTTGCGCTCTGTGATGTCCTGGTGGACACCGACGATACGGTCCGGCTCGCCGTCACCGGTCCATTCTACGACTCGACCGTGGCTTCGTATCCACCGCCAGTCGCCGTTCTTCGTACGGACGCGGTATTCGCTGCGCGCGGAGGTCCTATCCCCGTTCAACATCGCCTCGACATCCGACTCGACGCGGGGGAGGTCCTCGGGGTGGGTCAACTCAGCCCAAGCAGAGAGGTCGTGTTCGAACTCCTCCGGGTCGAACCCGAGTAGCTCCGCGACACGGTCGTCGAAGGTAATCGACTCATCGGCAACGTCCCAATCGTAGACGCCGAGTCTCGATGCATCGAGGGCCATGTCGAGTCGGTCCTTCGTTACCTCGAGTTCGCGCTCGCGCTCTTTGCGCTCTGTGATGTCACGACTGTTGACCAGCAGGCCGTCGATTACGTCGTCGTCGAGACGGTTCTGTATTGTCGCCTCTATCCAGCACCACGACCCGTCGGCGCGTCGGAATCTTGTCTCCACCGTGCGAACCGTCGACGGGTCCTCCAGCACCTCGTCGATGGCCGCTGCGACGCGGTCGGTGTCCTCCTGTGGCTGGTAGCCGAACCCCTCCTCGCCAATCAACTCGTCGGGCTCGTAGCCGAGGACAGCCCGAACGGACGGGCTCACGTACTGTATCGTTCCGTCCGGGCCGATGACCGTCGCGATGTCGCTGAATGCCTCGATGATCCGTTCGTAGTATCTGAGTTCCTGTTCCCGCTGCTTTCGCTCGGTGATGTCGACGAGGTAGCCGAGGCGGTGGGTAATCTCGCCGTCCTCGCGGCGGTTTCTCGTGTGGTCGAGCACCCATCTGGTTTCACCGTCTGCGGTCACGACGCGGTATGGGTCGTGGCTGAACCGCTCGGTGTCCGGGCCGCTGCTTTCTTCTACCTCTCGCTGAACACGCTCTGCATCGCCCTCGTGAACGATATCGGAGAACGGTATTTCACCGGAAAGAAGCGCTTCCGGAGTGTAGCCGAGCACCGTTTCGATGTTCTCGGTGACGTACTCAACCGGCCATCCGGGTTCATCACGCCATCTGAAAACGATGGCCGGCCCCTGAGTGAACATCTCCCGTTCCTCGCGGAGTTCCTGCTCGGCCCGTTTTCGCTCGTCGATATCGATGTGAATACCGACTGCCCGAATGGGGTTGCCGTCGGCGTCATGTTCGACCACCTGTCCGATGTCTCGTATCCATTTCCAGCCGCCGTCGGCGGTTCGCATCCGGTGTTCCGTATCGTAGTAGTCCGTTTCGCCGTCAATGTGGGCTTCCAGCGCCGCCTCGACTGGTTCGAGGTCGTCGGGATGGACACGGCGCTCCCACTCGTCGAGCGACGAGCTGATTTCCTCGGGGTCGTGGCCGAGCATCGTCGCCCAGTTGTCGTTGAACTCGACTTCGTCTGTCGTCATGTCCCAGTCCCAGACGCCGAGGTTTGCGCCGTCGACGGCGAGCTCGAACCGCTCTTTGAGCGTCCGAAGCTCCGCTTCGCGCTCTTTGCGCTCGGTACTGTCTCTGGCCATCGCGACGTAGCGAGGCTCGCCGTCGACAGTGAGCTTGTTGACCCACACCGCCACGGGGAACGTCGATCCGTCACGGCGCTTGTGCTCCGCTTCAGCCTTGATGACCTCTCCAACCGACATGTCTCGCCAGCGGGCTTGAAGGTCGTCCAGCTCCCAGCCGACTTCCCAGTCGGTGACGGTCATCGATTCGAGTTCGTCGCGGCTGTAGCCGAGTTCGTCGACAAGCCGCTGGTTCACGTCGATTACTTCGCCATCTTCATCGTGGACGACGATAGTGTCCGGTGCCTCGTCGAACAGCACCCGGAGCCGTTCTCGGGCCCGCTCGAGGTCTTGTTCCCGCTGCTTTCGCTCGGTGATGTCCTGAATCGTTCCTCGAACCGCCACAGCGTCGCCGTCCTCCATCCGGGGCTGGCCGCGGAGACGAGCCCACCGGCGCGTCTCTTCTGCATCACCGATGCGGGCCTCTATGTCGTAGGATTCTCCCTCCTCGACAGCCCGCTCGAACGCCTCCCGCACCTCCGGACGGTCTTCAGGGTGGTAGTACTCGATACCCTCGCCGGCTTCCGGCTGGTAGTCTGGCTCCAGTCCGTATATCTCGTTTACTTCCTTGGTCCACCACCCCTCTCCGGTGCGCAGGTCCGTTTCCCACGCGCCGAGGTCGGCGATCTCCTGTGCCTGCTCGAAGAGGTCGTTTTTTCGTTCTAGCTCCTCCTGTGTGCGCTTCAGCCCGGTAATCTCCCGCGTGGCTCCGACGATTCGCTCGACGGCTCCGTCGATGACGATGGGAGTCAGCGTCGTCTGCCAGACAGTTGGCTCTTCGTCGAATACCAGTTCCTCTTCGTACGTAATCGAGGCCTGCTTTTCGAGGCATTCACGGTAATTCGCTTCGAGTTCGGCTCCGAGCTCCTCGCCGAACACTTCGACGGGTGTCTTACCGCGAACCGCCGCCGTTGATTTGCCGATTGCGTCCGCCTCGCGCTGGTTGATTCGCTGAAACCGAATGTCACCCTCCTCGTCGACATCGAGCAGAAACAGTGCCTCCTGAACGTTTTCGAAGACAGTCTCGTACTCTCGCTCTAACTGTTCCGTGCTTCGGTGGCTGGCTGCTATCTCTTTGCCCTGTCTGGCTGCGCTCACGACGCGCTCGGTAAGGAGTTCCTCACGAGCGGCGCCGACATCAGTACAGAAGTAATCGGTTACGTCGAGGGAGATGGCCCGCTGTGCGTCGGCTTCCGGAATCGTGTCTGCGATGAGGACGAACGGAAGCCCCGGGGCGACTTCACGAACCGATGACAGCAACTCCACGCCGTCTGCTTCCGGCAGTGCATATCCTGAGACCACACAGTCCGGCTGCCGCTCCTCAACCGCCGCAAGCGCGTCTGCCGCTTTGGTCTCCGTCTCCACCGTGATGCTATCATCCTCGCGTTCGAGGCGTGTTGTCGCATCCTGAACGGGTGCGCCGTCGCCAACGCAGAGAACGGAGACGTGCGTAGACATGCGCTACTATTCGCTGCCACGGAGCAAAAGTGTCACCCTGTTTCGAGCGATTGAACTAAGGTTTCCACCGTCTATCGGCGGATGGTTTATATACCGGAACGCGGCCAACACGTCTCGATGCGCACTGCAACCGCGCTGTGTGTCGTAGCATTGCTTTCGACTGCCCTGCTGTCCGGCGTCGCTGCTGCTGAAGCCGACCAGACAGCCGTTGTCGACCGCATCGGCGACGACTACGCTGTCATGCTCATCGAGGAAGACGGCGAGACGGTCGACCAAGCTGTCGTCGACCCCGAAACACTCCCTGATGAGGGCCGCTATGAGGGGGCCATCTATCAGGTCGTCGACGGTGAGTACGTCTACGACGGCGAGGAAAGCGACGACCGGGACAGCCGCCTCGGAGAGCTACTGGAGGCGCTGTCGGAACGACTCTCGTAGCACAGACGCGGGTTTCGGCCGCGCTCGACAGCGGCGATAGCCGCTGCTATCGGCGTTGTACTGAGATGTTGCGAGGGAAGGCCGCTCCGAGAGCGGTCTTCCGCATCGGGCGGGAGTGACCCCGGCGATGCGAGGGGAGGGATTTGAACCACGGTCGCGCCGGAGGCGCTCCCTGATTCAAACCCTCCTGCATTTGCGCGCTGTGGCACGCTCATGCGAGGGGAGGGATTTGAACCCACGGACCTCTACAGGAGCGGATCTTGAGTCCGCCGCCGTTTCCAGGCTTGGCTACCCTCGCACGCGTTGCCAACTGAGCCACCCGACAGCTAAAGCGTTGCGGGTTCGGGACAAAGCGCGCGACCGAAGTAGCCCGAGAACATAGTTCGTGTATGGTCGACCATCCGCGCCTCATCGAAGACGCCCCCGACGAGTGGCTGCTGGGGGTCTCACTCGCCGACAACGCCGCCCACAACTTCGCCGACCCGAGCCGCGAGGAGTTCCACCTGACGACGCGCGCCACGGCGTTGCTCGTCGACGACCTCGAATACGCCCACACGGAGGAGGTAGCCGACGAGACCGCCCGGGCACTCTTGCTCACCGAGGGGGCATACCGCCCGGACGAAAAGGCGAACCCTGCCGACACCATCCAGCGGCTCGAACAACCAAGCGGCGGCAAGCATCCGACTGATGCCGAGCTCGAACGGGTTGCCGACTACCTCCGGAACGCCGAAATCGACGAGCGCGCCGAGTGGATAACCGAGGAGTTCATCGAGGAGTCCCGGCTCGAATCGGTGGTGTCGCCCGACGAGCTACAGACCAAGCGCAACCGGATGAACTCGCTCCGCGGTATCGCCAAGGACCTCTAACCCCCCGACAGCCGATGGACGACCACACCGTCGACAACGATGTCCCGCCGCCGACGAACGGCGACCCGACCGGCTGGCAGCGCCGCCGCGGTCGCTCGAACGGCTGGGAGCACGGCACGCTCCGGCGGGCGGTCGTCCACGGTGTTCGGCTCTACAACGACGGGGCGTATCACGAGTCCCACGACTGTTTTGAAGCGGAGTGGTACAACTACGGCCGTGGCACAGCCGAAAGCGCCTTTCTCCACGGGATGGTCCAAGTCGCTGCGGGCGCGTACAAGCACTTCGACTTCGAGGACGACGACGGCATGCGCAGCCTCTTCGAGACGGCCCTACAGTACTTGGAGGGGATGCCTCGCGACTACTACGGCGTCGATGTCCTCGCTGTCCGGACGGCGGTCACGAACGCCATCAACGACCCAGCAGAGCTTGCGGGCTGGCAGATTCCGCTTGACGGCGAGCGCCCGACAGCGCGGCCGGTCGACTTCGAGTACGCTCGGCGTCTCGACTGAGTGCGGCGACGCCGTGCGAGGGGCAGCGATTCTGTGGCCGACGGGGAAACGCGTATCTACCTGCCGACAGACGGGCCGGTATGCGCGATATCGATGAGACGGACCGCGAGCTGCTGCGGCTGCTGCTGGAGGACGGGCGGCGGCCCTACAAAGAGCTGGCCGAGGCGGTCGAGCTCTCGCCGCCGGCCGTCAGCGACCGCATCGACCGCCTCCGGGAGCTGGGTGTCATCCAACGCTTTACGGTGGATGTCGACCGCTCGAAGCTCCGTGAGGGAGTCAGGCTGGCGGTGACGCTATCGGTGCGCCCGGGCGAGACGACCGCCGTCCGCGAGGCGCTCGCCGATGTCGAGGGAGTCGAGCACGTATTTGCGACCGCCGACAGCCGGCTGTTTGTCGTCGCGACGTTCCCGTCCGGCGACATCGAGACGCATCTGGCGGCGGCATTCGATACCGGGGCCGTCGAAGCCGTTGAGGCAACCCCGCTTGTGGGTGCTGACTGGCATCCGGCGCTCGGTGAGGTGACCCTCGGATTGGAGTGTGCCGAGTGTGGTAACACCGTCACTGACGAGGGGGTCTCGGCGACAATTGACGGCGACCGCTACGAGTTCTGCTGTGGCTCCTGTGAGGCTCGGTTCGAAGAACGGTATGCGGAGCTACAGCAGAACGCTTAGTCGACGCTGTACCCTGCTTCGGAGACGGCTTCGGCGAGCACGTTCCAGTCGGCACCGCCCTCGACAGTGACGGTGCCGTCCTCGTGGTCAGCGTCGACGGCGTCCACGCCGTCGAGTTCGCCGAGCGACTCCTCGATTTCGGTCTCGCAACCGCCGCAGGCCATGTCGGGGACTGAGAGCGTCGTTGCCATATCAATGGATACGGACCGGTCGTTCTTTGCCGTTTCTGTTTTGTATCTAATTTCGAACTCTTTTTTGCTTTGGTTAGAAAGGTGGGGTGGCAGCTACAGTTTGGACCAGAAGGGACAAACCGCATCAACGGGGGACTCGTATACATAGGTATGGCAACCGAAACGCGAATCGAGGTCGGGGGGATGCATTGCTCGACCTGCTCGGAAACCGTCGCCGAGTCGGTCGAGGCCCTCGATGGTGTCCGTTCGGCCTCGGTCAACTACGCGACCGATTCGGCGACGGTCGAGTACGACCCCGGTACGGCATCGCTGTCGGACATCTACGGGGCAATCTCCGAGGCCGGGTATGAGCCACGGCGGGAGACGCGCACCATCGAGGTCGGTGGGATGCATTGTTCGACCTGCTCGGAAACCGTCGCGGGGGCGCTCGCGGAGGTGCCGGGGGCCATCGATGCCTCCGTCAACTACGCGACCGACGAGGCGACAGTCGAATATAATCCGGAGGCGTTCTCGGTGGAAACTGCCCGTGCGGCAATCGAAGACGCGGGATACGACCCGGTCGTCGACGAGAGCGACGACGACGGTGACGCGGGCGGGTCGGCCGCCGAGCGCGAACTGCGGAAACAGCGCCGCCTCGTCGTCGGCGGCGGACTACTCACGCTTCCCTTCATCTACCTCATGACGGCGATGTTCTCTCCCCTCCCGCAGCCGGACACCGTTGCCGGTGTCCCCTTCGGGTGGGTGGAGTTCGTCTTCGCGACGGCGCTGATGGCAACGCTCGGCAAGGAGTTCATCGTCGGCGCATACACCGCGGCCCGAAACCGGACCGCGAATATGGACACGCTGGTTGCGGTCGGGACAACCGCCGGCTACCTCTTCAGTACGGCCGTGGTTCTCGGCGCGATTACCGGCGACCTCTACTTCGAGGCGGTTGGCTTCATCCTCTGGTTTATCACCGTCGGCAACTGGTTGGAGGCCCGCTCGAAAGCTCGGGCCTCCGACGCGCTTCGTGAACTCCTCCGGATGGAGGCCGAAGAGGCGACCGTCGTCGTCGATGGCGAGGAACGGACGGTGCCGCTCTCAGAGGTCGCGGTCGGCGACCGGCTGAAGGTCCGTCCGGGCGAGCGAATTCCGACGGACGGCGTCGTCGTCGACGGCGATTCGGCGGTCGACGAGTCGATGTTGACCGGCGAATCGGTCCCCGTCGAGAAGTCGCCGGGCGACGAGGTCGTCGGCTCGACGGTCAACGAAAACGGCGTGCTCGTCGTCGAGGCGACGAAGGTCGGCGAGGATACCGCCCTCCAGCAGATTGTCCGCCGCGTCAAGGAAGCCCAATCCCGCCAGCCGGACATCCAGCGGCTTGTCGACCGCGTCAGCGGCTACTTCGTCCCGGCGGTCATCGTCAACGCCGTCGTCTGGGCAATTCTGTGGGCGGCGTTCCCGACCGAACTCTACAGTCTGGTTCAGTATCTCCCCTTCGAGCAGGTCGGCGGCGGCCCGGTTGCCGGCGGCGTGCCGCTGTTCGAGTTCTCGATGGTCGTTTTCGCGTCGGCGGTGCTCATCGCTTGTCCCTGTGCGCTCGGGTTGGCGACGCCCGCGGCGACGATGGTCGGCTCGACGATATCGGCGAAGAACGGCGTCCTCTTCAAGGGCGGCGACATCCTCGAACGGGTTCGGGAGGTCGATGCGGTCGTCTTCGACAAAACCGGCACCCTGACCGAAGGCGAGATGCAGCTGACCGATGTCGTCCCGCTCGACAGCCACCGACCGGACGGCGGAGCCGTTACCACACCCGCAGTCGACGAGACGTACGTTCTGTCGGCGGCGGCCAGCGCCGAAGCTGGCTCCGAGCACCCGCTCGGTCAGGCTATCGTTGCGGGAGCCAAAGAGCGTGCTATCGATGTCACGGAGCCGACGGAGTTCGAGAACGTTCCGGGCAAGGGTGTCACAGCAACGACCGACCACGGCGAAGTGCTCGTCGGGAACCGGAAGCTCCTCGAAGACCGCGGCGTGGACACGGCCCCCGCCAGCGAGACGATGGCGGAACTCGAAGCCGAGGGCAAGACGGCGATGGTCGTCGCCGTAGATGGCGCGGTCGTCGGCGTCGTTGCGACGGCCGACACCGTTCGGGAAAGCGCCACCGAAACCGTTGCGGCGCTCACCGAGCGCGGCTACGACGTGTTCATGCTCACCGGCGACAACGAGCGGACCGCCCACGCCGTCGCTGCCGAAGTCGGCATTCCCGAAGCGAACGTCAGAGCGAGCGTTCTGCCCGACGAGAAGGCCGATGTCATCGATGCTATCCAGGCCGACGGCACGCATGCGATGATGGTCGGCGACGGGGTCAACGACGCGCCGGCGCTGACGACGGCGAACATCGGCGTCGCCATCGGTTCCGGGACCGACGTTGCCATCGAGGCCGCAGACGTGACGCTGATGCGCTCGGACCCGGCCGACGTGCTCAAGGCGCTCCGCATCTCGCAGGCGACTATCTCGAAGGTCTGGCAGAACCTCTTTTGGGCGTTCGCATACAACACGACGCTCATCCCCATAGCGTCGCTTGGACTGCTGAACCCGGCGCTTGCTGGGGCCGCGATGGCCGCCTCCAGCGTCTCGGTCATGACAAACAGCCTCGCGTTCGCCAACTACGAGCCGACCAGCGACTACGTGCCGCTGCCGCTGCGGCCGCTGGCCGCGCTCCGGTGAAGTGTGTCCGGTTGCTGCAATAGCGCTTATTATCGCGGCGACGATACTACACGGGTATGGCTTCAACAGCCGAGCAGGCCCCCGTCGGTATCTCCGCGACAGAGCTGAAACGGCTCTTCGACAGTGGTGAACGGTTCGTCCTCGTTGACACCCGCGACCGGGAGAGCTTCGAGAGCTGGCGGCTAGCAGACGCCCGTCAGTATCTCTACAAACCGCACCACGAGTTCGATTGTGAGGCCTTCGAGGCCGAAACCGGAATCGGCAGCGAGGAGTCGGTCGTCACCATCTGTGCCAAGGGCAAATCCTCCCGAGCGCTGGCCGAGGAGCTGGCGGCAGCCGGCTACGACGACGTGCGATACGTCGAAGACGGGATGCGCGCCTGGAGCGCCGTCTACGATGCCGTAGACATCGATGCTGGCGGCGACGCAGACATCGTCCAGATACAGCGCCGGGCGAAGGGCTGTCTGGGCTATCTCGTCGCCGACCCCGAAGCGGGTGTCGCCGCTGCTGTCGACCCGACGCGGCACACGGACGAGTTCGTCGCCGCCGCTGCGGAGCGCGGCTGGCAAATCGAACGCGTTCTCGATACTCATATTCACGCCGACCACATCAGCGGCGGCCGGCAACTCGCCGACGAGCTGTCGGTGCCGTATCACCTCGGCGAGCGGGTTTCTGACCGCGATGTCGGTGTCGACTACGAGCCACTGGCACGCAACGAGGTCGTCACCGTCGGCGACGTCGACCTCAAGGCGGTCTTTACCCCCGGACACACGTCCGGAATGGCGAGCTACCTCGTCGACGAGAATGCGCTCCTGACTGGCGACACCGTCTTTGTCGACAGCGTCGGCCGCACCGAGCTCCAGTTCGGCGCTGCCGACGCCGACACGGGTGCCAAGCTGTTGTACGAGTCGCTCCACGGAACAATACTCGCCGAACCGGACTCGGTGACGGTGCTTCCGGGCCACTTCCACGTCGGCGACGACGGCAGCTACGGCATCGACCCCGGCACCCCCGCTGCGACCACCGTCGCCAAGCTCCGGACCGAGCTCCCGGTGCTGGAACTCGACCGTGCGTCGTTCGTTGCGACCGTCCGCGATGCCGCCCCGGAGAAGCCACCGAACTACGAGCGCATCATCGCTATCAACCGCGGACGGGCCAGCCCCGATGACGAGGTCGAGGCCATCGAACTCGAACTCGGACCGAACCGGTGTGCCGCTGAGTGACGGTCGCAGAGCGCCCGGGCGACAGGTACCGTTTTGCGGCCGGAAAGCACACGGGTCCGTATGGACGTTACCGTCAACGCCGCGATGAGCGCGGACGGCAAGCTCTCCTCGCGCCGACGCGAGCAGATAGCCATCAGCGGCGACGCGGACTTCGAGCGGATGTACCGGCTGCGGGCGGCCGTTGACGCAGTACTCGTCGGCGTCGGGACGGTACTGGCCGACAACCCCTCGCTTCGGAGCCACGACGAGGCGCACCGAGCCGAGGTATACGGGCCGGATGCTGACCCACCCGCACGAGTGGTCGCGGATTCGGCGTGTCGGACGCCACCGGACGCCGACATCCTCGCTGGCGAGCCGGATACCTACGTACTGACGAGCGGCGCGGCCCCCGAAGACCGACGAGCGGCGCTTCGGGAAGCGGGCGCGGAACTCATCGTCACTGATGGCGACCGTGTCTCGCTTTCTACGGCGTTCGCCGAGCTTGCGGCCCGCGGCATCGACCGGCTGATGGTCGAGGGCGGCGGCGAGCTGATATTTTCGCTTTTTGAGGCCGGACTCGTCGATTCGCTTTCGGTCTACATCGGCGACCTCGTCATTGGTGGTCGGGATGCACCCACACTGGCCGACGGCGAGGGGTTCGTTGCGGACTTCCCCGAACTCGAACTCGACGAGGTCGAGCGGCTCGATGAGGGGGTCGTCCTCTACTGGGAGGTTGTCTGATGCGGCTGGTGCAGACGCTTGTCCCGGAGGGGAAACACGACGTGGTCGTCGAGGCACTCGAAGAGGCAGATGTCGACTACGCGATGGCCGACGAGACCTCTCGCTCCGACTACTCCGATATCGTCTTCGTCCCCGCCGACGCCGACGATGTCGAGACAATTCTCGAAGCCCTCCGGGATATCGGCGTCGAGCGGGCGGGCTATACGATGGTTTCGGAGGTCGAAACCATCGCCTCCGAGCGGTTCGAGCGCCAGCAAGACGCCGGTGACGAACAGGGCGGCGACGAACGTATCTCCAGAGACGAACTCCGAACGAAAGCCCGGAACCTCTCGCGGTCGACGCCGAACTATCTGGCCTTTACTATCATCAGCGCCGTCGTCGCGACTGCGGGGCTGCTTGAGGACTCTGCGTCCATCGTCGTCGGGTCGATGGTCATTGCGCCGCTTATCGGCCCGGCGATGGCATCCTGTGTCGGGACGGTCATCAACGACGACGACCTCTTTTGGGAAGGCATTCGTTCGCAGGCCATCGGGGTCGTCCTCGCTGTCGGCGCGTCAACGGCTTTCGCGTTCGTGTACCGGCTCGGCGTTCGGCCGGAGCTCGACCTTTTATTGCTCGGACAGGTCGCAGAGCGCGCCCATCCGGGCATCCTCGCGCTTGCGGTCGCGCTCGGTGCCGGGGCCGCGGGGGCGCTGTCGCTGACCTCGGGGGCCGACGAGGCGCTCGTGGGCGTCATGATTGCGGTGGCGCTTATGCCGCCAGCGGCGAGTGTCGGGCTGGGCGTCGCCTACACCGACTGGGTGTTGGCTGTCGGCGCGAGCATCCTCGTCGCTGTCAACCTGCTTTCTATCAACGCGGCCGGCATCGTCACGTTCTGGACCAAGCGCTACCGGCCGAGCCACTGGTACGACGAGGCGCGGGCGCGGCGGGCGACGTTTGAGCGGTTTGCGGCGTTTGTCGTCGCCATTCTGATTTTGACCTCGTTTCTGGCCGTCGCCTCACAAGAGGCCCGTGCCAATGCGGCTTTCGAGTCAACAGTCGAAGACATTGCCGACGAGGTCGTCGACGGGGACGTCCGCTCAGTCACGGTCCATTACGACCCCGACTTCGTCTCGCCGACCCCGGCGTCGGTCGTCGTCCACGCCGATGCCGAGCGGAACGGGGTAGCCGAATCGCTCAGACAGACCATCCTCGATAGAACCGGCCACGATATCGATATCACGGTCGTCTACGAGACGACCGAATCGGCCGAATAGCGCTAAAACGCCGGCAGGTCACCCGATGAGCCGTTCTCGGAGGCTTCGGGTTCCGGGGCGCTCTGCGAGCAACACCGTACAGTCGACCTCCTCGACCACGTCGTAGACCAGTGTCCGGCGAACCAGCCGCGAGAGCAACCCGCGCTCGGTCGCACTGATGAGCAGCATCGTGTGGTCGGCGGCCGCCTCGGCGATGGCGCGTTCCACATCACCGCTCGTGTCGACGATGGTTTCGGCATCGAGGTCGTGAGTATCCGCCCAGTCCTCAAGGAACCGCTCGCCGCCCCTTCGTTTCCCTTCGCCATCGACGACGTGTAGCAACGTCACCGTGGTATTGAACGTCTCCTGTAGCACGCGGGCGACGCCGGCACAGAGGGCGTCGTTGTCGGTGCCAACCGTTGGGATGACGATTCGGCTCGGGTCGAAGCCCTCGTCTTTCAGGACCAACGTATCGCAGGGCAGGTCGTGTGCGAGTTCGTCGGCAACCGATGCCGCCCGGCCCGAAATGAACGTCGGTCGGCCGCGCCAGCCCATGACGACGGAATCGGCGTCGGCTCTGCGGGCGGTCGCGAACACTTCCTCGACCGCCTGATGGGAGTAGATGACCCGTGTTTCGACGGGGACGTCCAGAATCGAGTCCTCGCTTGCGGTGTCCAAAAGCGCCCGTGGGTCCTCGTCGACGCGGTCGAGGTACGTCGGCCCCCGGGCGAGGGGTACTTGGTCGGGGAGCGTAACGATATGTACCGCGAGTACCTCGCCGTCCTCAGCGGCCGCGATGGCACAGCCAAGCGCCATCAGGTCCGCCTCGGTTCGCGGGTTCGAAAGCGCCACGAGCGTCCGATGGCCGACCGTCTCCGGCCGCGCGGCCTTGACGGCGCTGGCGGCAAGCGGCGGCAGCTCCTCGGCGCGCTGGCCGAGATACTTCGGGAGGAGCCCCTCCTCAGTCGCGTAGTGGCGGCCGTAGAGGAGATACCAGCCGATAGCACCGACACCGATAGCGACCGTCACAGCGACAACGTCGAGCCCCATCGCGAACACCAGCGCGACTGATGCCCCGGCGGCGGCAAGCGCCACCAGTGGGTACGCCGGGACGCGAAAGTCGGGCTCGTAGTCCGGAACCTGCCGGACGACAACGAGCGAGGCCGCAAGGAGCGTATAGCCGACGAGGTGGAGCGCACTGGCAAGCACCGCGAGCGTAAGCAGGTCGCCCACTGCCACGAGCACGACGACGAGCGCCCCAGTTACCTGCAGAGCGCGATACGGGGTCGAAAACCGCGGATGAACGTTATCGAACCAGCCGGCGACAAGTCCCATTCGACCCATGCCGAACGCCACCCGCGATGAAGCAGCCACTGAGACGTTCGCTGACGTTGCCATCGCCGCGAGGCCGACAAGAGCAAAAACGGCGACGCCAACCGTGCCGAAAAGCGCCTCGGCAGCCGCTAGTATCGCTGCTTCGTCGGCGAGGGCATCGTAGTCGACGACACCGTCGACGACGAGCATCAACACCGTGTACAACAGCGTGACGACGACAATACTCCCAAGAACCGCCCTGGGGAGCGTCTTCGATGGGTTGACAAGCTCTTCGCCGAGCGCCGCGACCTTCGCGTAGCCGAGATAGGAGACGAAAACGAGCGCCGTCGCCGTCAGCACCGCATCGCCGCCGAACGCGCCGGCGACATCGCCGAGCCGCCCCGTCCGAACGCCCTCGGCGGCGAGGACGACAAGCACGGTGACG